>DATDNP010000029.1:0-7404 GCA_036518215.1 Candidatus Limnocylindria bacterium | reverse complement strand
AGAGGAAGGGCTCGGCCCGCTTCAGCAGATCGTCCAGGCCAGGCTCGTTCGCGTCGAGCGGCTTCCCGGGATGGATGATCGCGACCTGGCAGTTCTCCGCGGCCTGCACGAGGTCCGCGTACGTGCCCGCCTTGCGATCCTTGATGTACGCCTGCTTGTTCTCGTTGTACGCGAACATCCGCGGATTCACGCCGGTGCATTCGTTGCACGTCGTGCACCGCGGCGTCTCGATGTACGCCTCGTCGGATGACGGCGCCGCGGGCGCCTCCGGCTCGGGCGCGACAGCGGTCGCGGCAGCGGACGCGGCCACCGCGACCGCCTCGGCGATCGGCTCGGCCGCGAGCTGCGCGACGACCACACGCTCGCGCTTCAGGTCGTCGAGCTCGCGCAGGCGATGCCATTGCTCGGCACAGCGGCGCACCTGCTGAATGAGCCTCTCGTCGACGACGAGCTTGAAGAGCTTCGCGTCGCCGTCGACCGCGTACACGTACGGCACGTCGGCGTTCCGCTTCGAGCCGAGCCAGGACGAGAGCGGGACGAGGTGGTCGTTCCATCCGCCACGCGACACACGTGCGAAGTGCGGCGCATGGCGCGCGTCGCAGATGGCGAAGTCCGCGAGCGTGAACGCGACCGTCTCGGTGTTGCGCTGGAGCCGCTCGTCCGCGTACGCGAGCTCGTGCTCGGGCCAGGTCCGGTCCGGCTGCGGGTCGTCGTGCAGCTGGAAGCGCTCCCTCCAATCCGGCCCCGCCGACGGGTCGTACGAGAACGTCGGGAACGCGCGCGACTCGGTCGCCGCTGCGGCGACGAGGTACGGCGGAAGCGCGACGGAGTCGGGCCCCGGCACGAAGACGCTGACGAGCGCCGCGCCGTCGTACTCCAGGGCGGCGCGGACGCGGTCGCGTACCCGGTAGAGCTGTGCGGCCGATGACTGCAGCACGAATGCGTCGCCGAGGCCCATCGCCGTCGTCGCGAGCTGCGCCCCAAGGCCGAACGCATCGTCGGTCGCGAAGAGGATCTTGAGTGGCGCTCCGCTCGTGAGTCCCTCGATGATGCGCGCCCGCTCGCCGGCGTCGGCAGCGCCCGCGAGCCAGACGAGGTAGTCCGGGAAGAGCGCGAGGTCCTCCTGCGACAGGGAGCTCGCGTCGAAGTGCTCGAAGTACAGGTCGTGCTTGTCCTCGACGTAGCTGCCGCGGAGCTCGAGCTCGGCGACGGCGATCGCGCGGACGAGGTCCGCCATCGCGCCGAGGCGCGAGCGGTACGCGACGAGCGCGTCCTCGACCCGATCGAACGCGAATACGAACGGGAGGTCCGCGTCGAAGAAGCGCTGCGTGCGCAGCGCCGCGAGCGTCCGCTCGATGCGCGCGCGGCGGTTCGGCGAGAGCGCCGGGGCGCCGGAGGGCGCGGCGAGGAGCTTCGCCATGAGCTCGAAGTCGAACGCGTCGCGATGTCCGGAACCGACGCCTGCCTTGAGGCTCGCCGCGTGGCGGCCGGCTTCGGAACGCAGGTAGTCGGCCTTCACGAGGTCGGCGAGCTTGAGCGCGAGCGTGTCGATGCGGCGCCGCATCTCGGCGCTGCGACGGGTCTCGAGCGCGCGCCACAGGTGCGTCACCATGCGGACGGGCGTGGACGGTCCGAAGCCCGCGACGTCGCCGTCGACCGTGAGCGCCGCGCGCGCCTTCGCGGCGTCCTCGAGGAACGGCGCGCCGCCGCGCGGCCGCAGCTCCTCGACGGCGCGGTCCCAGAGGCTCGTGAGCGTTCCGATCTCGCCGGCCGTGGCGAGCGCGCGGATCTCTCGCTCGATCCGAAGCACGCTGCGCCGCAGCCGCTCTCCGGCGATGCCCTCCGCCGCGACGTCGGCGAGGATGCCATCGACGACGCCCGAGAGCGACGCGACGGCGGGCGCGCCCTGCGCGGCACGGACGAGGATCACGGGAAAGTCGTAGCGGAGGCTCGCGAGATCGCCGAACCGCGCGAAGAGCGCAGGGCGCATGCCGGAGACCGGTGCGAGCGCGCCGTTCGACCGCGCGCCGGTGAGGTGGAAGAAGACCTGCTCCTCGAGCTCAGGCACGCGCGTCTCCCTCCGGCCAGATGGTGAACTTGTCGAGCTCACCCTCGAGGCCGCGGCGGATCTGCGCCGGGGTGCGCACCTCGCTCGCGTGGCGCGTGTCCTCGTAGCAGGGCACGTCGTCGTTCTGATAGAGGATGCCGACCGGGATCGGGTCCTCGATCGAAGCGATGCGACGCGCGGCATCGAGGTCGCGCGGGTCGTGCTCGAGCTGGTTGCGATAGGTCCGCGAGATCTCCGCGCTCGGCGTGATGAAGGCGGGGTGACGCAGGAGCTGCGTCTTCTGCGGATCGGACATCCACGGATCGAAGTAGCCCGGCATGAACTCGGGGCATCGCTGGAGGACGCGGATGAAGGAGAGACCCTTGTGCTTGTACCCGGCCGAGATCACCTGATAGACGACCTCGGGGATCCAGTCGACGACCTGCGCGACGAACGACACGTTCGACACGCCGAGCGACACCGTGAGCGGGTTGAGCGCGTCGAGGTAGCTGCCCTTCGGCGTCGTGTTGCTCTTCGTGCCGATGGGGGACGTCGGCGACGCCTGCTTCTTCGTGAGCCCGTAGATCCGGTTGTCGTGCAGGATGACGGTGAGGTCCATGTTGTAGCGGAGCGCGTGGATCCAGTGCGCGGCGCCGATCGAGAGGCAGTCGCCGTCGCCCGTGCTCACGAACACATCGAGATCGGGGCGCGACATCTTCACGCCCTCGGCGAACGGGAGCGCGCGCCCGTGCGTGCCGTGGAAGCCGTACGTGTTCATGTAGTGCGGCAGCCGGCTCGAGCAGCCGATGCCGGACATGAAGAGGGTGCGCTCCGGCGCGAGATCGTTGTCACGGCAAAGGCGCTGCATCGCGGTGAGGATCGCGTTGTCGCCGCATCCGACGCACCAGCGCGGGACGCCGGTCTGGTAGTCGGCGATGTCGTGCGGCTCCTCAGAGGTGCGAATGAGGCACTGCGTGAGCTCGAGCGTCATCGCTTCACCTCCTCCTGCAGCTTGCGCCGCATCGCGGACACGACGCTCGCGGGACGGATCGGACGGCCGCGCACCTCGCTCCAGCAATCCACATCGACGAGGTAGCGCGAGCGAAGCAGCATCGCGAGCGCCGAGTAGCGACGGTTCTCGTCGTCGATGAGCGCGTCGTCGGTGCGATCGCTCCAGTTCGACTCGACGGTCATGACCTTCGCGAAGCGCTTCATGATGTCGCCGATCCCCGAGGGCATCGGCTGGATGAACTGGAGGTGCAGCGACGAGACGCGCTGTCCCTCGGCGCGGAGGCGGTCCACGGCCTCTTCGATCGCGCCCTTGGTGCTGCCCCACCCCACGACGAGCAGCTCGCCCTCGGGCGCGCCGTACACCGGCGGCGTCACCAGGGTGCGCTGCAGCGCGGCGAGCTTGAGGCTCCGCATGCGCAGGCCTTCCTCGTTGCTCGCGCCGTCGTACGCGACGTGCGACAGACGGTCGTGCGCGAGCCCCGTGACGGTGTGCATGCCGCCGGGCTGTCCCGGGATGAACCGGCGCACCAGACCCGTCGCGGGATCCCAGTCGTAGGGCTTCGCGCCCGCGGGGATCTCGCTCTGGTCGATGGGCGGCGCGAGCCACTCCTCGCTGAACTTCGGGCGCGGGAATGGCTGCTGCGCGGTCGCGAGGCTCGCGTCGGACAGGACAACGACCACCGTGTTGAACGTCTCCGCGATCTTGCGCGCAGTGATCATCGTGTAGAAGCAGTCCTCGATGCCGCTCGTCGCCATCACGACCTTCGGCGCGTCGCCGTGGCTGCCGAACATCGCGGCGAGCAGGTCGCCCTGCTCGGGCTTCGTCGGCTGGCCCGTGCTCGGGCCGCCCCGCTGCACGTTCACGACGACGAGCGGGATCTCCGCCATGACCGCGAGGCCGATGCCCTCTTGCTTCAGGGAGTACCCGGGGCCCGAGGTGATCGTCACGGCGCACTTGCCCGCGTACGAGGCACCGATCGCGAACGCGCATGCCGCGATCTCGTCCTCGGCCTGGTGCACGATCCCGCCCACGCGCTCGAAGACCTCCGAGAGGTAGTGCGACGCGGACGTCGCCGGCGTGATCGGGTACATCGCGCAGATCTCCATGCCGGACGCGAGCACGCCGAGCGCGAGCGCGGTGTTGCCGTTCATCACGGCCATCGCCTCCGTCGCCTTCACCGCTGGGATCTCGTACTTGAAGTCGAGATGCTCCTCGGCCCACGCGTAGCCCGCCTCGAGGAGCGTCACGTTCGTCTGAATGATCTTCTGGTCCTTCTTACCGAACGTGCGCGCGACCTGCTCGCGTCCGAGCTCCAGGTCGAAGCTGTAGATCGACAGGAGGATGCCGAGCACGAACATGTTCTTGCCGCGCCGCGGGTCGGGCACGAGCTTCAGACATTCCTTGTTCATCGGGATCTCGAGGACGCGGAAGCCCTTCTCCTTGAACGACGCGACCGCGTCGGCGTACGACTTCGCGATCAGTGGATCGCGATCGTCACGCCACATGCTCTCGAGGAGGATCGTGCAGCCGGGCTTCAGCTCGCCGGACTCGACACGTCCGATGAGGACCTGCTCGTTGAACGCGACGACGAGATCGACATCGTCGCCGCCGTTCGTCACCGGGTGAGACGCGAACCGGATGCGGTTTCCGGATGCGCCGGCGACGCTGCGGGCCGGCGGCTGGATCTCGGCCGGGATGATCTCGACCGTCCACACGCCGTTCCCGGAGCGCGCGGCGATCGCACCGAACGACTGGCCGCAGCGCTGCGCGCCCTCGCCCGAGTCGCTCACGATCTCGACGATCTGCTCCGCGAGACGAGTGACGCGCTTTGGCGGCGCAGGCGCCTCGCGGACGAGCTGGTCCGTCATCCCACCCTCACACGCGCGTATTCGCGCTGCTCGGGCGCGAGGCCGAAGAGCGTCCCGTCGGGGCTCGCGCCGCCGTACGGAACGGCGCTGTCGACGAGGCCGAGGTATCGCTTCATGGCGCGCGCGGCCGCACGGCCGGCGCCCATCGCCTCGATCACCGTCGCGGCGCCGGTCACGATGTCGCCGCCGGCGAACACGCCGTCGATCGACGTCGCGAGGTCGTCATCCGCCACGATGTAGCCGCGGTCGTTCAAGGTGACGTGCGAGGTCTCCCCGATGATCGGGTTCGCGTTCGTGCCGATCGCGACCACGACCGTGTCGCACTCGAGGTCGAACTCGCTGTCCTTGATGGCGACCGGACGGCGCCGCCCGCTTGTGTCGGGCTCGCCGAGCTCCATGCGCTGGCAGCGCATCCCACCGACCCCGCGGTTGCCGTCGTCGAGGATCGCGACCGGGTTCGTGAGCCAGTGGAACTCGATGCCCTCCTGCTCGGCGTGGTGCAGCTCCTCCGCGCGGGCGGGTGCCTCATCGCGCGAGCGGCGGTAGACGCACATGACCTTCTCGGCGCCGAGCCGCAGGCACACGCGCATCGCGTCCATCGCGGTGTTGCCCGAGCCGATGACCGCGACCTTCTTCCCGATGCCGATCGGCGTGTCGTAGCTCGGGAACTCACGTGCGTGCATGAGGTTGACGCGCGTGAGGAGCTCGTTCGCCGACACGACGCGGTTGAGGCCCTCGCCGGGGATATCCATGAACGCCGGCGTGCCCGCGCCGACACCGATGAAGACGGTGTCGAAGCCCATCTCGGTGAGCATCTGCTCGATGGTGAAGAGACGGCCCACGAGCACGTTCGTCCGGAATTTCACGCCGAGCTTCGTGAGCTTCGCGATCTCCGAGTCGATGACGTTGTTCGGGAGCCGGAAGTCCGGGATGCCGTAGCGCAGCACACCACCCGGCTGCTGGAAGGCCTCGAAGACCGTGACGTCGCAGCCGGCTTTCGCCATGTCCGCCGCGCACGCCATGCCCGCGGGGCCGGAGCCGATGACGCCGACCTTGAAGCCGTTCTTCTCGATGTACGGCACGCTCGACCAGCCCTCGCTGATGGCCATGTCGCCGACGAAGCGTTCGAGGCGCCCGATCGCGACGGGCTCGTACGTCTGCTTCACGGTGCACACCGCCTCGCACTGCGACTCCTGCGGGCAGACGCGGCCGCAGATCGCGGGGAGGAGCGTCGTGTCGGAGAGCACGTCGAACGCGCCGTGGATGTCCTTCTCGCCGATCTTCGCGATGAACCCGGGGATGTCGATGCCCACGGGGCAGCCGCGAATGCACGGCTCGTCGGGGCAGAGGAGGCATCGTTCGGACTCGCGGAGCGCGTCGGCGAGCGTGTAGCCGCACGCGACCTCGTCGAAGTTGCGCGCGCGGACGGCGGGCTCCTGCTCCGCCATGGGCGTGCGGTCGGCGGGGATCGTGCGGATGGTGCGCTTCTTGGGCGCCATCAGGACGCCTTCCCGGCGGTCTCGGCGGCGCACTGCTGCTGCCATTGCTCGAGGACGGCCTTCTCCTCGGGCTTGAAGCGCGCGAGCCGGAACATGAGATCGTCGAAGTCGACCTGGTGCGCGTCGAACTCAGGGCCGTCGACGCACGCGAACTTCTTCTTCCCGCCGACCGTCACGCGGCACCCACCGCACATCCCGGTGCCGTCGACCATGATCGGGTTGAGCGACACGATCGTCTTGATGCCCAGCTGCTTCGTCAGGTCGGACGACGCGCGCATCATGATCGGTGGGCCGATCGCGATGAGGCGATCGATGTCCTTGTGCTTCTCCGCGGCGAGCTTGATGCCTTCGAGCACGAGGCCCTTGATACCGACGGAGCCGTCGTCGCTGCAGATGATGAATTCGTCGCAGACCGCCCGGAACTTGTCCTCCCAGAAGACGAGATCCTTGTTCCGGAAGCCGATGACGCCGATGACGTACGCGCCGGCATCGTGGTAGGCGCGGGCCTGCGGGTACACCGGCGCGACGCCGAGGCCGCCGCCGACACAGACGACCTTCTTCGCGCCCTCTATCTCGCTCGGGTGGCCCATCGGGCCGACGAAGGCGTACAGGTGGTCGCCCTGGTGAAGGGTGCGCTGCATCTCGCGCGTCGTCTTGCCGATCGCCTGGATGACGAGAGTGATCGTTCCCTTCTCGCGGTCGAAGTCGGCGATGGTGAGCGGGATCCGCTCTCCCTCCTCGTGCGACATGACGATCACGAACTGGCCCGGGTGCGCCGCCGCAGCCATTTCCGGGTGCTTGATCTCGAGGAGGTAGGTGACGTCTGAGAAGTCCTCGCGGCGGACGATCTCGTACGGGACTTCGGCTTCGTCGCGGTCCATCTCTGGCTCAGACACTGAGGAAATGCTGTGTTCGACTTGTGTCAGGCGCGACGGCCGAACGGCCCGAAGTGTCGGGACCGTCGGGCCTTACCGGACG
>DATDNP010000028.1:0-24995 GCA_036518215.1 Candidatus Limnocylindria bacterium | reverse complement strand
GGCGAGGGCGAAGTTGCGCATCGAGAAGCCGCCGAAGAGGAAGAGCGCGAGGAGCGTGAAGACGACGGTGAGCGACGTGATCACGGAACGCGTCATCGTCTGCATGATCGAGAAGTTGATGACGGGATTGAGCGCCTCGCCGGGGTTCAGCCGCAGGTTCTCGCGAATTCGGTCGAACACGACGATCGTGTCGTGCACCGAGAAGCCGATGATCGTGAGCACCGCGGTCACGAAGAGGCTGTCGATCTCGACGTTGAAGAAGAAGCCGAGGACGGCGAAGAGCCCGAGGACGACCGCCGCGTCATGGAGCAGCGCGATGATGGCGGCGATCCCGTAGCGGAACGCGGCCCACCCGAAGTTACGGAACGCCCACGCGATGAGCAGCACGATGAGGATCGACGCGAGGACGATCGATTTCACGGCATCCTGGATGAGCTCGCCACTGAACGACGCGCTGACGACGGACGCGTCCACCTTCGTGTTCGCGCCGAACTTGTCCTGCAGCGCCGTCGTGGTCTTCGTGATGTCCTCGGGCGTCATCTCGAACGTCCGGACCTCGATGCGCCCGCCTTCGGCCGCCTGCACGAGCGCCTCGCCGCGGCCGAGCGACGACATGACGTCGTGGACCTCGCTCACGGCGGGCGGATTCCCCGCGAAGGTCACGTCGAGGAGCGTCCCACCCTTGAACTCGATGCCCGGCTTCAGCCCACCCATGAGCAGGAAGATGAGCCCCGGGACGATGAGCACGCCGGACAGGGCGAAGTACCACCACTTGCGCTCGACGACCTTCAGCACCTAGCCCACCACCGGCGCGGGCGCGCTGCCGCGTCCTTCGACGGGTCGCTCTTCGACGCCGTAGAAGCGGCGCTGCCGGAGCGACTGCACCTCGATCGCCGCGTGCAGGAGCATCTGCGTCACGATCACGGCGGTGAAGAACGACACCGCGACACCGATCGCGAGCGTGAGCGCGAAGCCCTTCACCGTGCCGGTCCCGAACCAGAACAGGATGCCGGCGGTGAGGATCGTCGCGAGGTTCGAGTACAGGATCGAGGGGAACGCGCGGACGCGACCCGCCTCGACCGCGTTGCGGAGGGACTTGCCGGAACGCAGCTCTTCCTTGAGCCGCTCGAAGGTGAGCACGTTCGCGTCGACGGCCATGCCGATCGAGAGGATGAAGCCGGCGACGCCGGCGAGCGTGAGCGTCACCGGGATGATCCGGAAGATCGCGTACGTGAGCGCCGTGTAGAAGAGGAGCGCGAGCACCGCGAGCGCGCCCGGCAGGCGGTAGTACGCGATCATGAAGAACGCGACGAGGAGCAGTCCGATGGCGCCGGCGACGAGCGAGCGCTGCACGGATTCCTGACCGAGCGTCGGCTCGACGCGGTTCGACTGGATCACCTGCAGCGGGACCGGCAGCGCACCGGAGTTCAGGAGGAGCGAGAGCTCTTTCGCCGACTGCGTCGTGAAGTTGCCCTGGATGACGCCCTTGCCGGAGGTGAAGACGACCTGCACGACGGGCGCGGAGATCTGCTTCCCATCGAGCGTGATCTGCACCTGCTGACCGACGTACTGCTTCGAGAGGTCGATCCAGCGCTGGTCGTCGGGCGCGCCGAACTCGAAGTTCACCACGGGCTCCGTGCCGTTCTGGAAGGTGACGTACGTCGGCTTCAGGTTCGCGCCGGTGAGCGGCGGGTTGAGCGAAACGTACTGGCCGGGGTGGTCCTTGTCCGGCACCTTGATCTCGAGGAAGGCCTGCTGCGTGACGACATCGTTCGCCTGCTTGATGTCGGCGACACCGGGGAGCTGCACGAGGATCTTGTCGTCACCGAGTCCCTGGATGACGGGCTCGGACACGCCGAGACTGTTGATGCGGCGGTCGATGACGGTGATCGCCTGCGTCTGCAGATCCGCGAGCGGCGTCGTCGTGCCCGGCGGCAGCTTGTCCGTCTGCATCTGGAGGATGAGCTGCGTGCCGCCCTGCAGGTCGAGGCCGAGGTGCGTCTTGATCTCCTGGTCGACCCGGATGCCGGCGAAGTTGAAGCAGATGCCCGGGCAGTTGAACGGGAACGAGAACTGGTGCTTCGGGATGTCGATGAAGACCGCGAGCACCGCGATGATGCCGATGAGCCAAGGACCGAGACGACCCAACGAGCAGTTCCCCTTCCGAGCGTGAAAACGAGCGCCCGAGGGCGCTCGACGCCCATGAGTATATGTGCTCCGCGGCCCCTAAATGTTGCGGAGTCGCTCCCGCGCTTCGCGCATCTCGCGGTCGAACGGGTTCTCGTCCGTCGGCCCGGCTGCTGTGCTCTCGCTCGCCGGCGGCTGCGCGGCGGTCGTCGCCGGGATCGCGGGCGTCTCCGGGTTGATGTACTTGTCGGCGTTCAGGAACTCGTCGCGCAGCTCGTCCGAGGTGCGGCGCAGCTCCCCCACGATCTTTCCGAGATCGCGCGCGACCTTCGGCAGCCGCTCCGGACCGAGCACGAGGAGCGCGAGGATGAGGATCACCATCAGCTCCTCGGGGCCGATGCCGAACATCAGCGGCTCGCCATGACCGTGGCGCGCGCGGCGTTCGCCGCGTCGCGGAGCGCTCGCGCCGCATCCGCTGCGCGCTGTTCAAAGTCCGCCCCGGTCGAGGCGAAGATCACCGACCGCGACGCCGCAGGGAGAACGCCCTCGCCGCGTGCGTCCAGCGCGGCGCGAAGCGCGGTCGCGATGTCGCCTCCCTGTGCTCCGACGCCCGGCATGAGGAACAGCCGGTCGGGCGCGAGCGCGCGAAGACGCGTCGCCTCTTCGGGATAGGTCGCGCCGACCACGAAGCCGCAGCGCGACGCCGGGAACGTGCGCGCGCACGCTTCGACGAGGTGTTCGTACAGCGGACGCCCCTCGACCCGCAGGTCCTGCAGGTCGCCCGCTCCCGGGTTGCTCGTGCGCGCGAGCACGAGCGCGTATCGCCCCTCGCTCGCGAACGGCGCGATCGAGTCCATGCCGACGTACGGCGCGACCGTCGCGGCGTCGGCGTGGAACGCATCGAAGAGCGCCTCCGCGTATGCCTGTGCGGTGTTCGGCACGTCGCCGCGCTTCGCATCGAGGATCACCGGGATGTCGTCGGGGATGGCCTGCAGCGTGAGACCGAGCACGTCGAACGCCGCGCTGCCGTAGCGCTCGTAGAACGCGAGGTTCGGCTTGTACGCGCAGGCGTAATCGCTCGTCGCGCGGACGATCCGACGAAGGAACCGGACCGCCGCCTGCGGTCCGCGACCGAGGGTCTCAGGAACGAGTCGGGGTTCCGGATCGAGGCCGACGCAGATGATGCTGTTCCGCGCTCGCGACGAGGCCGCGAGCTTTTCGAGGAACGTCACTGCTCACCTATCATACGGACGCTTCCAGAGCGTGAAGGAGGGGGAACCCCATGCGTCCTGCCCTGCGCGGGCCACTCTTCGGCGTCGTCATGGCCGCGGCCATGATCGTCGCCGCCTGCGGTGGTCCCGCCGCGACCACAAGCTCCGGTACACCAGCCGCTTCGGCATCCGCCGCGGCGAGCGGTCCGCGACTCGGTTCGTTCGACCGCCCGATCGTCCTCGCGTTCACGCCGTCGCAGGAATCGTCGACGATCTCCACGAACGGCGCCGCGATCAAGGCCGCCCTCGAGAAGGCGACCGGCCTCGCGTGGAAGGTCACTCCGATGACGAGCTACTCGGCGCAGGTCGAGGCGATGGGCGCCGGCCAGGTCGACGTCGGATTCTTCGCGCCGCTCCAGATGACGCTGCTCCTGTCGAAGGACTACGGGACGCCTGTGCTCGCGGCGCTCCGTAACGACGACACCGGCAAGCCGTCGACGAGCTACAAGTCGCAGATCCTGGTCCGCAGCGACAGCGGCATCAACGACCTGAACGGGCTCAAGGGGAAGAAGTTCGCGTTCGTCGACACGCTGTCGGCGTCCGGATACGTCTACCCGACGCTGACGATCAAGAACGCGACGGGCCAGGAGCCCAAGACGTTCTTCTCGAGCACGACCTTCGCCGGTAGCCATCCGGCCGCCGCGCTCGCGGTCTACAACGGGCAGGTCGACGGAGCGGCGACGTTCATCGACGTCCGCACGCAGCTCGTCGCCACCAACCCCGACATCATGACCAAGACGAAGGTGATCACGACCGCGGGACCGATCCCGAACGACGGTGTCGCGCTCCGCAAGGGCTTCCCGACCGACCTCGGCGCCAAGGTGACGCAGGCGCTCATCGACTACGGCGCGTCCGATGCCGGCAAGAAGGTCCTTCAGGCGCTCTTCCAGTGGGATGGCATGCAGAAGATCGACGCGAACTTCTACGACCCGATGAAGGACGCGGCGAAGCTCGCCGGCGTCGACGTCGAGGGTCTCGCGAAGAACACGCCGAAGCCTGCCGCCACACCCTCGCCGTCACCGACGAAGTGACGCACTAGCGACACGATCGTGTGATCGCGGAAGGCCGCCGGGAAGACCGGCGGCCTTCCTCTTTCATACACTCGCCGCGTGCCGTCGATCCTGTCCCTGCGCGACGTCGTCATGGTCTATCCGAACGGCACACGCGCTCTCGACGGCATCACGCTCGAGGTGCAGCGCGGTGAGTTCGTCGTCCTCATCGGCCTCTCCGGATCGGGCAAGTCGACGCTCCTGCGCTGCGTGAACAGGCTCGTCACGCCGACGAGCGGCACCGTGATCTTCGACGGCATCGACGTGACGCGCGCGAAGGGCGCCGAGCTCCGGCGCATACGCCGCCGCATCGGCATGATCTTCCAGCAGTTCAACCTCGTCCGGCGCGGATCCGTGTTCGCGAACGTGCTCTCGGGACGTCTCGGGTACCGCTCGACGTGGCGGACGATCGCGTCGCGCCCGGATCGCGCCGACGTGCAGAAGGCGTTCGAGAACCTCGGGCGCGTCGGGATCGCGGAGAAGGCGTACAGCCGCGCCGATGCGCTGTCGGGCGGGCAGCAGCAGCGCGTCGGTATCGCGCGCGCGCTCATGCAGCAGCCCGAGCTCATGCTCGCGGACGAGCCGGTCGCGAGCCTCGACCCCGCCACGAGCCACTCGGTGATGAAGTACCTCGAGGAGATCAACCGCAAGGACGGGATCACCGTCCTCTGCTCGCTCCACTTCCTGTCGCTCGCGCGGCGCTACGGCACGCGCGTCATCGCGCTCAAGGCCGGGAAGATCGCGTACGACGGAAAGCCCGCGGACATCGACGAGCGCCGCTTCAAGGAGATCTACGGGGAGGACGCCGTCGAGGTGGAGATCGGGCCCGAGCGCTCGCAGCCGCAGCCCATGAGCGCGAACGATGCCGCGCTGCGCGCGCTCGCGGACGACAGCGACATCGGCAGGCCGGACCGCTGATGGCCGAGTACTTCACCGCGCGCGGCCTACCGGTCCCGCGCGAGCTCTCGACGAATCCGCTCACGAACTGGCGGCGCCTGCTCGGCATCGCGCTCACGCTCGCCGTCATCTCCGTCGGCCTGCAGATCACGAACATCGACATCTCGCACGCGAATCCACAGTTCGCATCGCGCGTCGTCGGCCAGCTCTTCAACTGGGACACCTCGATCCTCACGCCGCAGAACGAGTTCGAGACGTTCTGGGACACGGCCGAGGGCCTCATGATCGTCACGATCTTCCTCGGGATCATCGCGACGGCGTTCGCGGTCGTCGTCGCGCTCCCGCTGTCGTTCCTCGGCGCGCGGAACATCATGACCGGGAACCCGATCACCGCCGCGGTCTACGTCGTCGTGCGCGTCCTCTTCACGATCATCCGGTCGATCGATGTGCTCATCGTCGTCATCGTCATGGCCGTCCTGCTCGGCATCGGCAACGCGGCGGGCGTCATCGCGCTCGCGTTCCACAACGTCGGGGTGCTCGGCAAGCTCTACTCCGAGGCGATCGAGGGCATCGATCCCGGCCCGATCGAGGCGATCACGGCGACCGGCGCGAACCGCTTCCAGGTCATCTGGACGGCCGTGCTGCCGCAGATCGTGAACCCGTACATCTCGTTCACCATCTACCGGCTCGACACGAACATCCGGCTCGCCCCGATCCTCGGTCTCGTCGGCGGAGGCGGCATCGGGATCCTGCTCTTCCAGTCGATCAACCTGTTCAAGTACGGCGCGGCGGGGCTCATCATCTTCATGATCGTCGTGATCGTCGCCGCGATGGACTTCATCTCGGCACAGGTCCGCAAGCGCCTCGTCTAGCGACCCCAGCTCGGCCGGCTCTCGCCATCGATGCCTTCCCCGTTCGTGAGCTTGATCGCGGCCTTCGGCGATCCGCCGGTGAGCGCGGTCGCGAGCTCCATGGCGTAGAGGTCGATGACGCCGCCGCTCTCGCGGAGGAACGCGACCCAGGCGCCGTCGGGCGAGAACACGCCGTTCCAGCTCTTGCCGTCCGTCGTCAGCGCGACGTCGTGGCCGGTCGCGATCTCGACCGCGTGCACGTCGTTCCCGCCGGTCGGACGCCGCAGCGTGTACACGAGCCACTTTCCGTCGGGCGAGTAGGACGCGCGGTACGGCTCGCCCTCCGTGTCGATCTTCTGCTGCGCCGCGGCGCGACCGTCGACCGGGATGAGGAGGATCCGCGGGACGCCGAGCGTGTACGAGGTGACGACGATGTCCTTGCCATCGGGAGACCATGCGACGTCCGCGAGGTTCGAGCCCTGCGAGAGCTGCGCGATGCGCTTCGGCGCCTGCGCCGTCGACTTCAGGTCGTAGATGAACAGGTCCGACGCGTCCGAGCCGTCGTCGGGCGCGACGAGCACGGCGAATCGCGTGCCGTCCGGCGAGACCGCGGGATCGTCCTGCCATGCGACGCGGTCGAAGCCGCTCGACAGCTTCTGCAGCAAGCCCGTGACGAGCACGTTCTCGGCGCCGCCGGTGCTGGGCTTCGCGACGATGTCCGAGTAGCGCAGCACCGCCGGCGTCACCTGCTCGTCGACGATGCGCTTCCCATCCACGCTCACGGTGCGTGCGAAGAGCACCGTCCTCCCGTCGGGCGAGAGCGCCGGCGATTCGTCCGCGCCGTCCGTCGTCACGTTGACGTATTTCCCGCCGCTCAGCACGTAGACGTCTCCGCGGAGCATGAACGCGATCGTCCCGGGCACGCGCGGTGCCGCGACCGCCGAGCTCGGCTTGGCCGGCGTCGGCGTCGGCGTTCCGGCGGGAGCGAGCAGCGGCGCCACGCGAACGCCGAGGACGACGTAGATGACGAGGAGCGTCGCGGCGATCGAGCCGAAGAGGATCTCGCGCGCTCTCATGCGCCGGCCACCGCCCGCACGACGCGCCCGATGTCCGCATCGAGCTCGGGCCCGTTGCGCACCTCGAGGTGGCCCGACGGCGGCGGCTCGAAGGGCCGCGCGCGCATGCGCTCGTACACCACGACATCGGCGTCGCTGTGGTCGCCCGCCGCTCGCTCGCGGGAGCGCTCCGCGAGGCGGGCGCGCGCCGCCGCGTCGTCCGAGGTGACGAGGACGTGCACCACGGGCACGCCTCGCGACCGCGCGACCCGCTCGGCCGGCTCGCGGTTCCGCGCCACCAGATGCGTGGCGTCGAGCACGACGACGTGACCCTCGCCGAGGAGCTCGTCGACGAGCGCCTCAGCGATCCCGAACACCGCGGCGTTCTCCTCGTCGGCGTACGACGCGGCGATGAAGAGCCGGCTCCGCAGATGATCGGTCGCGAGGTGCGCGGCGCCGAGACGCTCGGCGATGAGGCGGCCGCAGTGCGACTTCCCCACCCCCGGAAGGCCCATGAGCATGACGAGCGCGGGATGGCCCGCCGCCGTCTCCGGCACGGCGAGCTCCTCGCGCAACTGCGCGGTGAGGGCGCGGCGATGCGCGGCGAGCGCCCGCGTCTGATCGCGCGTCGCGCGGCCCGAGAGACGGACGACGCGCGAACGCGTCACGGCACGAACCCTCGCTCGCGGAGCGCGTCGCGCGCCGCGCCGGCTTCGTCCCAGGGGAGCTTCTCCTCGCCGACGATGATCGATCCCTCGTGCCCCTTCCCTGCGAGCAGCACGGTATCGCCCGCCGCGGCGCGGCGGATGGCCTCGCGGACGGCCGACGCGCGATCGTCGATGACGAGATAGTCGGTCCCGCGGCGCTTTCCCGCCGCGATGGCTCCGGCCTCGATCTCGCCGAGGATCGCGGCGGGATCCTCGAGGCGGGGGTCCTCCTGCGTGATGACGAAGAGGTCGGCGTAGCGCGCCGCCACCTCGGCGAGCCGCGGTCGCTTGGCGCGATCGCGCTCTCCGGCGCTCCCGAACACGGCGAGGAGACGGCCTTTCGTGAGCGGTCGGAGGAGGCTGAGCACCTTGTCGAGCGACTCGGGCGTGTGGGCGTAGTCGACGATGACGGTGAACGGCTGCGTGCCGTCGACGCGCTCCATGCGGCCGCGCACGGGCCTCGCGCGCTCGAGCGCGGTCTTCGCGACCGCGAGCGGGATGCCGGCGGCGACACCCGCCGTGGCGGCCGCGAGCGCGTTGTGGACGTTGAAGCGGCCGACGAGCGGAAGGTCGAGCTCGACCGAGGCATCGTGACTCGCGAGCTTCACGCGCGACCCGTTCGCGTCGGCGGACAGGATCGTGCCCTGGACGTCCGCGAGGGCGTCGATGCCGTACGTGAGCACGCGCGCGGGCGCGGCGCGGTCGGCGAGGTACTGCCAGTGCGGATCGTCCGCGTTCAGGACGGCGGTCTTCGCGACGCCCTTGTCGGCGCTCTTCGCCAGGATCTCGAAGAGGATCCCCTTCGCCTCGAGGTACGCCTGGAGCGTCCCGTGGAAGTCGAGGTGCTCGGGCGTCAGGTTCGTGAACACGGCGATGTCGACCTCGCACCCGCGCACCTTGCGGAGCGCGAGCGCGTGCGACGTCGCTTCGAGCACGCCCCACGTCCCGCCCGCGACGAGAAGCTCCGCGAAGAACTCCTGGATCTCGACCGCCTCCTGGGTGCTCTGTCGTGTCTCGTTCGCCCACTCGTGGCCAGCGAGCTTGAAGTCGACCGTCGTCGAGAAGCCGGTCCGCTCGCCCGCCGCCTCGAAGACGTCCGACACGAGATGGACGGTCGTCGTCTTCCCGTCCGTGCCGGTCACGCCGACGAGCTTCAGCTTGCGGGTGGGATGGTCGTAGAGCTCGGCGGCGAGGTCGGCGAGCGCGCTCCGTGTGTCGGGCACGATCGCGACGGGCACCGCGAGCTTGAGCTCACGCTCCGCGACGACCGCGACCGCGCCGCGCGCCACGGCGTCCTTCACGAAGTCGTGGCCGTCGCGGTGGAAGCCGCTCACGGCGACGAAGAGCGACGCCGGCTTCGCCTTGCGCGAGTCATATGCGAGGGAGCGGACGTCGAGGTCCTGCGCGCCCTCGGGCACCACGATGTGGCATGCGCCGAGCAGGGCGTCGAGCTTCATCGGCGCACCTTCGCGGCGAGTCGGAGCACGTTCGTGTATGCGGGCTCGGCCACCAGATACATGCGATACAGCACCGCCGACGGGACGGTGTCGTGCGCGCCGACGAAGCGGCGGACCTCGCCGCCGAAGCCGCGCTTGAACAGGTACGGGCCGTACATCGGGTCGTTCGTGTCGGTCGGTTCGGTCGGGATCCCGCCCATGTCGAAGCGACGGAAGCCATCGCGCTTCGCGGCGAGGATGCACTCCCAGAGCAGCGCGTACGCGGCGTACGTCTTGCGACCGGTGTCGTTCGTCGCGCCGGTCTGGTAGAGGGCGCGCTCGCCGCAGCGCCACACCATCGCGCCGGCGACCGCCTCGTCCCCGACGTAGGCGAGACGGACCGTCGCGAGGCCGGCCGACGCGAGCGTGCCCCATGTCTCGCGGTAGTACGACCAGGTGCGGGTGATGAAGCCGGCGCGACCTCCCGTAAGGGCGTACAGCTCGTAGAACGCGCGGAGCGTCGCCTCATCCGCCGACTCGCGGATCTCGACTCCGCGCTTCGGACCCTGGCGCACGCTCCACCGGGTGTCCTTCTCGAGCCCGGCGAAGAGCGCGTCCTCGTCGGGCGCGAGGTCGAGCTCCAGGGTCGCGAGCACCGGTTGGATGTCCTGCGCGCGCCGGAAGGCGTTCTCGCGCAGAGCGCCGTCCGCGAACTCGGCGGGCAGCTCGGGATCCACCTTCAGGAAGACGGCGTTCCGCTCGCGGGCGAGCTCGCGCAGCCGCGCGAGCGCGCGCGCGAGGCCCTCCGCGTCGGCGGCGGCGATGACCGGACCGCGCGGTACATACCCGAGCGGCCGTCCGGGGAGCGCGTCACGCCAGAGCACCAAAGCGACGGGGAGCGGATCGCCGACGCGAACGAACTCGGGGCGCCATCCCTGCGCTGCGCGCACGCGCGCCCACGCCGATGACTGAAGCGTGTGGCCCCACGCCGAGCGCACCGCCGCGTCGTCCCATCCCGCCGGGGCATCCACGGTCATGCCGCCGAGCGCGCGAGGCGCCGCCGCGCCGCGAGCTGCCACAGTGGGTACAGGAGCGGCCGCACCGGCGTCTCGAGCGCGCCGATCCACTCGGTCACGGCGCCGCCGAACCCGAGCTTGAAGTTCTCCACGCCGGCGAGCGCGTCGTCGGCGCCCTCCGCGAGACCCCACATGTCGTAGCGCGTCGCGCCGAGCGCGCGCATGCGCAGCATCGCGCGCCACTTGAGCAGATAGAAAGGACGCGATTCGGCATGCGCCCCGCTCCAGCCGCCGTACAGCTCCCACGCGCGGTCGCCCAGGCGCGCGAGCATCATCGCGCCGGCGTCGTCCGCGCCGACGCGCGCCATGAGCATGTGCGCGCGGTCCCCGAACGCTCGCAGCAGCGTCTCGAAGTATTCGCGTGAATGGATGCCGAAGCGGTCGCGCTCCGCGACGACGCGCAGCACCGCGAGGAAGCGGCCGAGATCGGCCGTCTCCTCGGTGACGACGCCCTCGCGCTCCGCCTTGTGGACGTACTGCCGCGTCTTCTTCTTCATCGCCGCAAGGAGCGCCTCGGGCGTCTGCGTCAGGTCCATGAGGAGCGTGCGGCGAGGCTGCACGTACACCGGCGACGCCTGGACGCCGGCGGCGGTGAGCTGCGCGCGCGTCGCGTCGTCCGCGGGCACCTCGGGGTCACAGAGCAGGCTCGCGCAGCGATCTCTCGACAGCGCCTGCCGCACCGCGACGATCGCCTCCCCGAGCCGCTCGGGTTCGACGAGCGGCCCCCGCGGCGCGTACGCGATCGTGATCCCGAGCGGGAGGCGCCTCGTGAGCACCTGCACGACGCCGTACCGGATGCTGCCGCGCGAGTCCTCGAGGACGTACCGCTTGCTCGCCCATCCGGTCGCGGCCTTCACCTCGGCCCATGCCGCCGATTGGAGGATGTGCGGACGCCCGGTGGCTATGACGAGCTCATCCCACCCCTGCACTTCCGCATACGTCGCGGGGGTGGCTCTTATGCCGCGTCCTTCCCCGGCAGCTCGCGCGCGGTATACGTGCACTCGGGGTATCGCTCGCATCCGTAGAACATCGAACGACCCCGCCCGCGCCTGCGCACGAGCTCGCCCTTCCCGCATTCGGGGCAGATCACACCGGTCTTCTGCTGCGTCTTCTTGATGTACTTGCAGTCGGGGTAGCCCGTGCAACCGATGAACGGACCGAATCGTCCGCGACGCTTCGCGAGCGGCTTGCCGCACTCCGGGCAGGTCTCGCCCTCGAGCA
The DNA here is from genome assembly GCA_036518215.1 of Candidatus Limnocylindria bacterium. GTDB lineage: Bacteria > Chloroflexota > Limnocylindria > P2-11E > P2-11E > CF-39. Next base: position 13,305 of record DATDNP010000028.1, on the reverse strand, counting down.
CCTCGAGCTGCGGCTCCTGCTGTCCCTCGAGCGGTTCCGCGTAATCGCATGCGCCCGGCGGCTGCGGCTCGCCCTTCTTCGTCTTCTTGAATCCCGTGCACGAGTAGAAGCGCCCGAACCGCCCGAGCTTGATGACCACGGGCCGCCCGCACTTCGGGCACACGCGGTCGGTCGCCTCCTCCGTCACGTCGGACTTCTTCACGCTCTTCGCCTTCTCCTCGACCCGCTTGGCGAAGGGGCCGAAGAACTCGCGCACGACGGGGACCCACTCGACCTCGCCATCGGCGATCTTGTCGAGGTCCTCCTCCATGCGCGCCGTGAATCCGGTGTCGACGATGTCGGGGAAATGCTCCTTCAGGAAATCGGTGACGACGAAGCCGACGTCCTCGGGAATGAGCGCGCGGCCCTCGCGCCGCACGTAGCGGCGGTCGACGAGCGTCGAGATCGTCGGCGCGTACGTGGACGGACGTCCGATGCCGAACTCCTCGAGCGTCTTCACGAGGGACGCCTCGGTGAAGCGCGCCGGCGGCTGTGTGAAGTGCTGCGCCGCGTCGAGCGCGAGGAGCGTGAGCGCTTCGCCCGCGACGACGGCGGGGAGCGGCGCGATCTCCTTCTCCGGCTCGTCGCTCCCCTCGAAGTAGACGCGCAGGAAGCCGTCGAACATGACGCGGCGGCCGTTCGCCCGCAGCGTGTATCCGGCCGCGTCGATGTCGAGCCGGGTGTTCTCGAACTTCGCGGACGCCATCTGGGACGCGAGCGTGCGCTGCCAGATGAGCGTGTAGAGCTTCAGCTGGTCGGGCTTGAGGAACCGGCGCACGTAGGCCGGCGTGCGCGAGAGATCCGTCGGCCGGATCGCCTCGTGCGCCTCCTGGGCGCCCTTCGAGCGCGTCTTGTAGTGACGCGGCTTCTCGAGCGCGTACTCGGTCCCGAACTCCTTGCTGATGACGTCGTGCGCCTGTTTCAGCGCGCTCTCGGCGACGTGCAGCGAGTCGGTGCGCATATACGTGATGAGACCGACGGACGCGTCGCCGAGCGACACACCTTCGTACAGCTGCTGCGCGACGACCATCGTCTTCTTCACCGAGAACCCGAGCTTGCGCGACGCCTCCTGCTGCAGCGTCGACGTCGTGAACGGCGGCGCGGCGTTCCGCGACGACTCGCGCGTCTCGACGCTCTTCACGGCGTAGCTCGCGGAGGCGAGCGCGGCCTTGTGCTTCTCGGCGTGCTCGGCGTCCGGGATCTCGAGCTTGTGGCCGTGGTGCTGGATGACCTCGGCCTTGAGCTGCTCGCCCGCGTGGTTCGCGAGCGTCGCCTCGAGGCTCCAATACTCGGTCGGTGTGAAGGCCTGGATCTCGCGCTCGCGGTCGACGATGAGGCGAAGCGCGACCGACTGCACCCGTCCGGCCGAGAGGCCGTAGCGGATCTTCTTCCAGAGCAGTGGCGACATCGTGTAGCCGACGAGCCGGTCGACGACGCGGCGCGCCTGCTGCGCGTTCACCAGATCCTGGTCGATGTCGCGCGGGTGCTTGAACGCGTCCTTGATCGCCTGCGGCGTGATCTCGTGGAACGTCACGCGCTTCAGCTTCGACGCGGGCACCTTGATGACGTCGGCCACGTGCCACGCGATCGCCTCGCCCTCGCGGTCGAGGTCGGTCGCGAGCCAGACGGCCTTCGCAGCCTTCGCCTCCCTGCGGAGCGTCCGGACCTGCTTCTCAGAATCGTCCGGGATCACGTATTCGGGCGCGAACGTCTCGAGGTCGACGCCCAGCTTCGACTTCGGGAGGTCACGGATATGTCCGAAGGACGCCTCGACCTTGTACTCGTCACCGAGCATCCGTTCGAGCGTCCGAGCCTTCGTCGGCGATTCCACGACGACGAGGTCTTGCTTCGCTTCAGCCACTGTTTTCCTTTCGCACAATGAAAAGCGCCCATTACGGGCGCTCCACCGGTCACCATCGTAACGGTCGCGGCCAGCGACGGCCTTCGTCGACGGGCCCGGGAGGCCCGAAAACGCCCGGATTACGGGCCTAGAGCAGGTCCTCCCGCTCTTCGCGGCGGAGACGGTCCACGACCGCCTTCACGTCCTCGGACCGGTCCGCCGACGCGACGAGGAGCGCGTCGGGCGTGTCGACCACGATCAATCCCTCAACGCCCACGAAGGCGACGGTCTTCCCCGGCGCCCAGGCGTAGTTCCCGTCCGACTCGACGGCGACGTGGCCCTCGCTCGACCAGTTGTCCGCGGTGCGGACGATGTCCGCGAGCCGTGCCCAGCTCCCGACGTCGTGCCAGCCGATGTCGGCCGGGACGACCGCCACGTTCGTCGCCTTCTCGAAGACGCCGTAGTCGATCGTCGTGCGGTCGGTCTCCTCCCACACCTCGGCGAGGACCGATTCGTAACGCGGCGACCCGTTCGCCGACGCGAGCGCGTCGATCGCGCGCGCGGTATCAGGCAGGTGCTCGCGATACGCGGCGATGATGTCGCCGACACGCCACACGAACATCCCGGCGTTCCAGTAGTGCGCCCCCGCGGCGAGCATCTTCTCGGCGACGTCGCGCTTCGGCTTCTCGATGAAGCGCTTCACCGCGCGCACGGGGACGCGACCGCCCACCTCGATCGGATCGCCCGCCTCGATGTACCCGAAGCCCGTGTCGGGCCGCTCGGGCTCGATGCCGAGCGTCACCAGATGGCCACGCTCCGCCGCCGCGGTCGCGGCGACGAGCACGTCGCGGAACTTCGCGCGCTTCTCCACCACGTGATCCGACGGCAGCACCGCGACGACGGCCTCGGGATCGAATGCGTGGAGCGCGGCCATCGCGAGCGCGATCGCCGCAGCGTTCCCGCGCGGATACGGCTCGACGACGAGGTGGTCGGCACGAAGGTCGGGCAGCTGCTCATGGATGAGCATGCGGTGCTCCGGCGGCGCGACCGCGAAGATCCGCTCCGTGGGGATGATCTCCGCGATGCGGTCCACGGTGTCCTGCAGCAGCGAGCGATCGCCGAGGAGCTGGAGGAACTGCTTCGGACGTGCCTTGCGCGACAGCGGCCAGAGGCGGGTGCCCGCACCGCCCGAAAGGATGAGGGCGTACAGCCGCGGCAACTAGAGCCCGAAGTAATCGAGCTGCATCGCGTGACGCACGTCGTGGAGCGTCTTCGCGGCCTCGCGCCGCGCACGCTCGCTGCCGCTCCGGATGATCTCCTCGACGAGCTTCGGATCCGCTGCGTACCGCGCGCGCCGCTCGCGGACGGGCTCGAGGAATCGCTCGATCGCGGCATAGAGCTTCTGCTTCACCTCGACGTCGCCCACCTTGCCGGCGCGGTAGCGCTCCTTGAGATCGTTCACCTCGCCGGTCTCGGTGTTGAACGCGTCGTGGTACATGAACACGGGGTTGCCCTCGACACGGCCGGGGTCCGTCGCGCGGATGCGCGCGGGATCCGTGTACATCGCCATGACCTTGCGCTTCACGGTGTCGCTGTCGTCGGCGAGGTCGATCGCGTTCCCGGCGCTCTTCCCCATCTTCGACGCGCCGTCCGTGCCGGGCAGGAGCTTGTCGCTCGGGATGAGCGCCTCGGGGATCGGGAACACCGGCCCGAAGAGCTCGTTGAAGCGGCCGGCGATCTCGCGCGTGAGCTCGATGTGCGACTCCTGGTCCCGTCCCACCGGCACGAGGTTCCCCTTCACGCAGAGGATGTCCGCCGCCTGGAGGATCGGATAGCCGAGCAGCCCGTACGACGGCTGCGCGATGTGCCGGTCGCGCATCTGCTCCTTGAGCGTCGGGATGCGCTCGGCGCGGTTCACGGTCACGAGCATCGAGAAGTACAGGTGCAGCTCCGTCGTCTCGGGCACGAGCGACTGGAGGTAGATGGTCACCTTCTCGGGATCGATGCCGACGGCCAGGTTGTCGAGCACGACGTCGCGCACGTTCTGGCCGATCTCGTCGAGATGGTCGAGCCGCGTCGTGAGCATGTGGTAGTCGGCGACGAGCAGGAACGTCTCGTACTCGTCCTGCAGCCTCACGCGGTTCTCGAGCGTGCCGACGTAATGGCCGAGGTGAAGCCGCCCCGTCGGCCGATCCCCGGTGAGGATCCGCTTGCGAACGGGCTTCGCCGTCGGCGTCGCGCGCTGTGCGGTCGTCTGCATCGTCATGGGACCTTCGATGCTAGCGTGCGCTCGAGCTCGTCCGCCACAAGCCGACCGACCTCGTCGCGCTTTCCGACGAAGAAGTGATCGACGCCGCTCACCTCGACGATGCGCGCCTGCGGCGCGGCTCGCCGGAGCTCGTCGGCGTTCCCGAACTGGTCGTGCTCAGCCGCGACGATGAACGTTCCATCGGGCACGCGCGGAAGGTCCTGGGGAGCAAGGGTCGCGGACCGCAGCGGGACACCCACGAGTGCGACCCCGTCGATGCGTCCGCCCTCTTCGAGCCATCGCAGCGTCATGAGCGCGCCGAACGAGAAGCCGGTCGCGCCGACGGGGAGCTCGGGGAACGTCGCGCGTGCGTGTGCGACGGCGTCGCCGACGTCGCGCCACTCCTCGCGTCCGCCGGTCCACTCGCCGGCGGAAAGCCCCACGCTGCGGAAGTTGAAACGCAGCGCGTAGAACCCACGAGCCGCGACGCTCCGTGCGAGCGACGCGACGAGCGGGTTGCGCATCGTGCCCCCGTGCGTCGGGAGCGGATGCGCGACGACGACGACCCCGCGCGGCCCGACGTCCGGCACCCGCAACGTGCCTTCGAGCCTGCTCGCGACACGCACGGCCTCTTCGCGCACGCGCCCAGTGTGGCAGCGACCGCGCGGACACCGCGACGGTGCGTTCCGCGGCTAGCCTCTCCGGCGTGCAGCAGGCACCGACACGCGATGTCGAACACGTCCCCGCCGGCGCGTGCGCGGTCGGCTTCGCGCACACGCTCCACGGCGTCCAGGTCACCGACGGCGCGCCGCGCGCTGGCGACTTCATCCTCACCCACGGCGACGAATGGACGAGCAAGCTCATCCGGTTCGGGCAGTCGCTCCGCTACCGAGGCGCATCCGCGAAGTACACATACTGGAACCACACGGCGCTCGTCGTCGACGGTGAGGGGTCGATCGTCGAAGCGCTCGGCACGGGCGTCGCGCAGCGGTCGATCCACGACTACGACCCCACGCAGTACACGCTCGTGAGGATCGACGCCTCCGATGCCGACCGCACGGAGGCGGCGGCGTTCGCGTGCAGCACGATCGGCGCGGAGTACGGTTGGATCACGATCGCGAGCATCGCGGTGTCGCTCGTGACGGGCGGGAAGTTCTCGTTCGCCATCGACGGACAGCTCATCTGCAGCGGGCTGGTCGCGCGGGCGCTCGAGCGCACTACGGCGATCTTCAAGCACGACCCGGCGCGCATCATGCCGGCAGAGCTCGCCGAGCTCTTCAGCGTCGAGCCGCCGCCGCCGGGGACGCCGATCGGCCCGCCCCAGAAGCGGAAGCGCTAGACGCGCATGTGTCGCTCGAAGAACGCGACGACCTTCGGATACGCGTCGGCGCGGTTCTTCGTCTTCGCGAGCCCGTGTCCTTCGTCCTCGTAGCGCAGGTACTCGACCTCGCGGCCCTTGGCACGCAGCGCGGCGACGATCTGCTCCGTCTCGCCGATGGGCACGCGCGGATCGTTCGCGCCGTGGATGACCATGAGGGGCGCCGCGATCGCGTCCAGGCGCGCGATCGGCGAGATCGACACGAGAAGGTCGCGGTCCTTCACGGGATCGCCGTACTCGGCCGCGCGCAGCGGCCGGCGCCAGGCGTCGGTGTGCTCGAAGAATGAGAGGAAGTTCGCGATCCCGTAGACGTCGACGGCCGCGGCCCACCGCCGCTCGGGGAAGAACGCGATCGCGGCGAGCGTCATGTAGCCACCATAGGACTGTCCGATGACGCCGATCTTGTCGCGCGGCGCGATGCCGCTCTCCGCCAGCCACGCCGCTCCGGCGTCGAGATCGCGCACCGAGTCGAGACGCTTCTCGACGTCGTCGAGCGACTTGTACGTCTTGCCGTACCCGGTCGACCCGCGCACGTTCGGCCACAGCACGTTGAAGCCCGCGGCGACGAGCGCGACGCTCCGCGGATTCCAGTTCGGCCGCGCCTGCCCCTCGGGACCGCCGTGGACGTCGATGACCGTCGGCCGGGGACCGGGACGCGCGCCGCGCGGCGTGAGGAGGAACCCGGGGATGTCGCGTCCGTCGAACGTGCGCCAGGACACGAGGCGGGTCTCCGGCAGGTCCGACGGTGCGAGCCCCGCGAGCATCGGCGGGACGAGCTCGCGCATCGGCTCGCCGCGGCGTCCGACGTAGATCGTCGACGGTGCGTCGTAGCGCGCCCACGCGACCGCGAGCGTCTCGCCGCTCATCGCGATGCTGTCGCCGATGAGGTCGAGCGCGAGCGCGCCGGGCGGTAGACCGCGCACCGTCTCCTCGCCGATGCGCACCTCCGAATAGCCAGCGGTATTCACCGCGTAGGCCTCGCCGTCCGCCTCCTCGACGTCGTGTTCGGGCGTGCGCGTCCACGCGAACGTGCCGTCGAGCTTCAGCGTCGCGAGCCCGACGAGATCGCGTCCGCGATCGCTTCGCACGACGAGCGTGTCGCCGCGCGCCTCGACGATGCTGTGGAGCGCGGCCGGCTCCTTCGGCGTGATCGTCCGCAGCGCACGGTCGGGCGCGACGAGCACGAGATCGTTCAGGTCGCTGCGACCGCGATTGACGCTCACGACCACAGAGCCGTCCTCGAGGGACGTCGCGTCGCTGGCCGTGCCGTCGTGTTGATGGAGCATCCGCGACGCGCCCGTCGCGACGTCGTAGGACCACAGGTCGAAGAAGCGCGCGTCCCGGACGTTCGCGTGCACGAGGAGCGTCCGCCCGTCGCGTGACCACGCGCGCAGGTGATGGATGCGATCGTCGCGCTCGGAGAGGCGGCGTGCGTTCGCGCCGTCGGCATCCATGACCCAGAGCTGCCATTTCTCGTTCCCGCCGAGATCGGCTCCGTACGCGATACGGCTGCCGTCGGGTGAGATCCGGTACGCGCCGACGCGATCGCAGTCGAACGTGAGCCGAACCGGCATGCCGCCACGCGTCGGGACGCGCCAGAGCTGCGGTGTCCCCGTGATGTCGGTCACGTAGCAGAGCCACGAGCCGTCGGGCGCGATGCGGACGCGCGTGGCGCCACGCGCGTCGAGGATCCGCGTCATGGACGCCGGCACGCGCCGAGTGTGCCGGAACGCTACGGGCGCCGCAGCCGGCCGTCGGGCAGCGCGATGACCTCGCCGCGCACGATGAGCCTGGCCGCTCGCGCGGCGACGAGCGTCGGCGCCGTGCGCAGCCGTCGCGCGAGCTCGTCCACGCCGAGCGCGCCATCGCGCAACGCGTCGAGGAGCGGGTCGGCACGCGGTGCGACACGCACCGCCGCGAAGCGCGAGCCCCGCAGTAGCTGATCGGCCGAGACGAGGGCGGTCGCGAGCCCGTCCGCGATGAGCGCGTTCGTCCCGATCGACGCCGCCGACCCGAGCGGGCCCGGGACCGCATACACGCGACGCCCGAGCGCTCTCGCCTCCTGCGCGGTGATCAGCGCTCCCGACGTCGCGGGCGCCTCGACCACCACGACGGCGGACGCGAGGGCGGCGATCGTCGCGTTCCGCCTTGCGAACATCCAGCCGCGTGCGGAGAGCGGCGCGGCGTACTCCGACGCGAGCGCGCCCGATGCTCGGATGCGCGGCACGAGCGGCCGGCGACGACCGCGCACGGTCGCGACGAACAGCGGGATCGATTCGCCGAGCACCGCGATCGTGCGCCCGCGCCCGTCCAGCGCGCCGCGGTGCGCCGCGGTGTCGATCCCTTGCGCGAGCCCCGAGACGACGACGACGCCCGCCTCGGCGCACGCGATGGCGAGCTCACGCGCCACGCGCTCGCCGTATCCGCTCATGCGCCGCGTCCCGACGATCGCGATGGCCGTCGCATCGAACGCGGCGAGGTCGCCATCGACGAAGAGCGGATCCGGCGGATGGGGCAGGTCGCGCAGCCGTGACGGGTAGCGCGCATCGCCGGGCGCGAGCGCGATCACGATGCGCCGCGGAGCACGAGCGCGAGCGCGAGGTCGTCGCCGCGGATGCGCTCCGCACCGGCGAGGTCGGCGAGCGTACGCGCGACGCGCAGCACGCGGTGGACGCCGCGGGCCGAGAGGCTTCGCGTGCGCATCGCATCGTGCGCGAGCGCGCTCGCGTCGTCGTCCAACCGGCAATGCGTCCGCACCTCCGCCACGGTCAGCTCGGCGTTCGTGCGGCGCGATGTTCCGATGAGCCGCGCGCGCATCCGCCCGCGCGCGGCGAGCACGCGCTCCCGCACGACGGCGGAGCGCTCCCGTCCCTCGTCGCGCAGGTCCTCGTACGCGAGGCGCGGCACGTGGACACGGAGGTCGATGCGGTCCATGAGCGGTCCCGAGAGACGCGCGTGGTATCGCTCGATCGCGTCGGGAAGGCAGGTGCACGCCGTCACGGGATCGCCCGCGTGGCCGCACGGACACGGATTCATCGCGGCGACGAGGGTCACGCGCGCGGGGTACGTCGCGGCGGCCGCGGCGCGCGAGAGGGTGATCGATCCCTCCTCGAGCGGCTCGCGCAGGGTGTCGAGGACGTGGCGCGAGAACTCAGGCAGCTCGTCGAGGAACAGCGCGCCGGTATGCGCGAGCGACACCTCTCCCGGGCGTGGCGGCGAGCCGCCGCCGACGAGCGCGAGGTGGGACGCCGTGTGGTGCGGCGCGCGGAACGGCCGCGCCGCGAGGAGTGGTCGCAGCGGGTCGACGAGACCGGCGACGCTGTGCACGGCGCTCGCGACGACCGCCTCGTCCGGGTCGAGCGGCGGGAGGATCCCCGGCAGCGCACGCGCGAGGAGCGTCTTTCCCGTCCCGGGCGGTCCGACGAGCAGCAGACTGTGCCCGCCGGCGGCGGCGATCTCGAGCGCGCGCTTCGGCATCTCGTGTCCGGAGATGTCGGCAAGATCCACGGGCGTTCGCGGCGCCTGCGCCGGCGGCGGGACGTCGACGGGCGCACGACGCGCCTCGCCGGAGATGTGCGCGACGGCCTCGCGGAGCGTCGCGACGCCGACGGCGCACGCACCTGCCGCGGCCGCCTCCGCGGCGTTCTCCTCGGCGCAGATCACGTCCACCACTCCTGCGCCGATCGCGCCGCGCACGCGCGGCATCACGCCTCGTACCGGACGTACCCCGCCGTCGAGGGCGAGCTCGCCAAGGCACAGCGCCGCCGGGTCGTTCACGAGCTGTCCGGTCGCGCGCAGCACGCCGAGCGCGATCGCGAGGTCGAACCCGCTCCCCTCCTTCCTGCGCTCGGCGGGCGCGAGGTTCGCGACGACGCGCCTGAGCGGGAACTCGTAGCCGGAGTTCCGCACCGCGGCGCGGACGCGCTCGCGCGCCTCTGACACGGCGGCGTCGGGAAGCCCGACGACGCTGAAGGCCGGGAGCCCATTCGCGACGTCCACCTCGACCGTCACGAGCGCGGCTTCAAGGCCCCACAGCGCGCACGAAGGGACACGGGCGACGCTCGTCCTCACGGCGGCGGCGATGGCCATCCGGCCGACGGTGGCGACGCACGCGACGGCGCCCGATGCGACCTCCGAGCGGTACTCGGGTACCGTCCCGCAAACTACGGGCGATGTCGCCGCGCATCGCGCTCGCGTTCTTCGCGCTCGGCGCCGCGACGCGCATCCCGTTCCAGACCGAGAACCTGTGGGCGCACGACTCGGTCCTCTACGAGCGTGCGATCGCGCAGTTCGACCCGCTGGCGCAGCAGCCGCAGGCACCGGGCTACCTGTATTACGTGCTCGTCCTCCGAGCGCTCGACGGGGTGACCGGCGACGCGAACCGCGCGATGACGATCGTGAGCCTCGTCGCGGGTGCCGCGGCGGTCGCGCTCCTCTACGTGCTCGCGGCGCGCCTGTACGACGAGCGCACCGCTCGGGTGAGCGCGCTCTTCCTCCTCACGGCCGTCACGTTCTGGGCGTACGGCGGCGTCGCGTACCCGTACACGCTGCTCGCCGCGCTCACCACGCTCTGCGCGCTGCTCTTCTGGAGGGCGGCGGCGTCACGACGGGCGCGCGATCTCCTCGCGGCCTCGGCGGCGTGGGCGATCGCGATCGGCTTTCGCAGCGACCTCGCGATCTTCCTTGCGCCGGTCTGGCTCATCGCGGCGTGGGGCACGAGCCTCCTCGCCGCGATCGCGGCCGCCCTCGTGGTCGGGGCGCTCGTCGCGCTCTGGTACGTGGCGACGGCGGTGGCCGATGGCGGGATGGCGCGGTTCGCGGAGGCGCTCGCCGAGCAGGGGAAGTTCGTCGACGACCGGTACAGCGTCTTCGGCACGAACGGCCTCCACGCGATCGTCGGGAATTCGTACGAGCTCGCGCGCTTCCTCGGCCGAGGGCTCTACTTCCTCGCGCCGCTCCTCATCGCCGTCCCGCTCTCCGCGGCGGCGCGGCGCATCGAGCTCGCCGATCGTCGCCGGACGCTCTTCGTCCTCGCGTGGGCGCTCACACCTCTCGTCATCTACGTCCCCATCCACGTCGGCGAGTACGGCTACGTCTTCAGCATGTTGCCCGGCCTGTGCGTCATCGCCGCTCGCGGGGCGATCGCTCTGGCTCGTGGCGCGCGCATGCCGCGCGCGCTGCCGCTCGTCGTCGGCGCCGTCGTCGTCGCGAACGCGTCGATCTTCCTCCTGAGCAGCACGCCGCTGTCGGCGAACGACGTCATCCGGAAGGACCGCGGCACGAGCGAGAAGGCCGCCTACCTGGCGCGTCCCGACATGGACGGCTCGGAGGTGATCGCGGCGTACGACTACCTCGTCGCTGAGCGCTACGTCATCGCACCGCAGGAGGGCCGCCACGCCTTCTTCTGGTATGACCCGGCCGCGACGACCTCTACGGACGTCCGTCCGCAAGGGGGCGGCACGATCGTCATCTGGGACGATCTCATCCACGTGACCGGCCCGGGCTGGCGCGAGGTCGTCATGCCACACGGCGCGAAGCTGCGGATCGCCCAGGTACCCGCTGGCGCGCTGCTTCGCATCCGCGGTCTCGAGGTCGCGGTCGTCGCGGGCTGACGTCTACGCGAGCTCGACGAGCTCGACGCTCGTTCCGTCGGCGCCGACCGTGAGCGCCGCGAGCAGGATCCGCCACCGCGTCCCACGCTCGCCGCGCTGCGCGAGCCACGACTCCGCGAGCACGGCGAGCCGCTGCGCCTTGCGGCGGTCGATCGCCTCGAGCGCGGCGACGAACGAGCCGGCGCGGCGGGTCTTCACCTCGACGAACGCGTAGCCCTCGCGGTCGCGGCAGATGAGGTCGATCTCCCCGATGCGTGTCCGGACGTTCCGCGCGACGACGCGCATGCCGCGACGCTCGAGCTCGCGCTCCGCGAGGTGCTCCCCCGCGAGGCCGAGCACGCGACGATCCACGGACATGAGATCGGCCCGTGATTGCGGAAGGGGCCGGCCGCGCTGCTAGACGGCGAGCGCCACCCGCTGCTCGCGCAGCACGCGCGCCGCGGCGACCATCGCGCGGACCTTCGCGACCGCGACGTCGGTCGCCGCCACGGGCCGCTCCGCGAACGTGCCGAAGCCGCAGTCGGGGTTGAGCCAGATGCGCGACGCATCGAAGTAGCAGAGCGCCTGACGGACGCGCGCCGCGATCTCCTCGGGCGTCTCGATCGCGTCGCACCGCGGGTTCACCACGCCGAGCCCGATCTCGCGGTCGGGCCCCTCGAGGAAGATCGCCATGTCGCCCGCGCGGGGCGTCGCGAACTCGAGCACCCACTGGTCGACGTCCAGCGCATCGAGCGTCTCGCGAAGCGGCGTGTAATCGCCGGCGAGCAGCACGCTCTCGTCGCGCGACCAGTTCCCGCGGCAGATGTGGACGCCCGTGCGGACCGGCGCATCCTCCGCGACCGCGTTGATGAGCTCGACGGCCCAGCGCAGCTCTCCCGCGACGTCGCTCGAGGGCGGCGCGAGCGGGGCGCACATGAAGCTGCGAACGGCGACCGGCTTGCCGAAGACGACGTTCGAGAGGACCGGCTCGTCGATCTGGACGAAATCGGCACCTGCCTCCGCGCAGCGCGAGACCTCATCGCGGAGGATGGCGACGATGTCCTCGGCGAGCGCCTCGCGCGTGGGGTACGCGCCGTCCGAGACGCCCTTCACCCAGATCGAGCGCGCGAGGAGGTACGGGCCCGGCAGCGGGACCTTGATCGGCTTCGTCGTGTGCGCGCGCAGAAAGCGCGTCGCGTCCGCCGCGAGCGACCCGCGGACGCGCAGGCGATCGACGACGGTCGGGCTCTTGATGACGAACGAGGGCGCGTCGAGTGACTTCAGCGTGCGGTGGAAGTACGCCTTGTCCTCGGCGTAGTCGATGAGCTTCGACATCGTCATGAGCTCGACGCCCTCGAGGCGGTCGGCGAGGAACGAGTAGAAGTTGTCCCGGCGCTGCTCGCCGTCGGTCACGACGTCGACGCCGGCCTCTTCCTGCAGCCGGAGGACGTCGAGCACCGCCGCGTCGGCGGCCGCGTCGAACACCTCCGGCGGGATCTCGCCCGCGTTCTTCGCCTTCAGCAGCCGCAGCAGTGACGCCGGTCGCGGCCAGCTTCCGACGGTCGTGACGGGGAAGAGCGGGGTCGCGTCAGGCACGCACGAGCTCGTCGCGGACGACGACGTCGCGCACGAGCGTGTTGCCGATCGGCGAGTGAGCGACCGTCTCGCGCCACACCTTCCGGAGCGTCTCATCGTCCGTGTCGGCGTCGACGTACGCCTTCACGGTGATCTCCTTGAAGCCCGGGTGACCGTCGTCGGACATCCCGAGGAACGTGAGGATGTTGTCGAGACGACCCTCGACGATCACCTCCACGTTGCGGAGCTTCACGCCGTTCTTCGTCGCATTGAGCGCCAGGCCGGTGTTGAGGCAGGCGCCGTACGCCGCGAGGACGTACTCGGCCGCGTTCGGCGCGAGATCCTTGCCAACGAGCGTTGCCGGCTCGTCCACCGTGAAGGTGTGGTCGCGGACGAGTGCCTGCGACCGGAACCCGCCTTCCCAGCGGACGCGCGCGCTCCAGTCGTTGAACGGATCCGCGGCGCTGGGGTCCTTCGTCACCGTGTCCACGAGTCCCTGGAGCGCCTGCAGGTCGAGACCGTTGAGCTCCTTCGTCGCCGTCGCCATCCGTTCCCTCCATCGTGCGGGCACGCCGCAGCGCGTCCGGTGTAGGGAGGAACTGTGTCCGGGTGGGCTCAGGCGACTATCGGTGAA
>DATDNP010000027.1:0-3855 GCA_036518215.1 Candidatus Limnocylindria bacterium | reverse complement strand
CCGCACGGGGTACGCATTCACCGGGAACACCGCGGGGAGCGCCTTCACCTCGCCGGTGAGCAGATCGAAGCGCGCGCCGTGACGCGGGCACTCGACCATGCAGTCCTCGAGCTCGCCCTCACCGAGCATGCCGCCGTCGTGGGTGCAGACGTTGTCGATCGCGCCCCACGAGCCGTCTTCGCAGTGCCCGAGGCACAGGCTCTTCCCCTCGGCCTGGATGACCTTCACCTCGCCGCTGGGGACGTCGGTCTCGATCGCGACCGCGACGAAGCGTGTGGCCACTATGCGGCGGCGGTGTCGAGCTCGGCGATACGCCCGATCCGCGGCGCGAGCGCCGCGAGGACGCGGGCGCGGACCTGCGGCTCGGGGATCCGCTCGACGACACGCTGGAAGAAGCCGCGCACGAGGAGCTGCTCGGCGTCGAGGCGCTCGATCCCGCGCGACATCACGTAGAACATCTCCTCCTCGTCGAGCGCGCCCGCGGTGGCACCGTGGCCGCACCGCGCGACGTCGTTCGTGAGGATCTCGAGCACCGGCACGGGATCGGCGCTCGCTTTGTCCGACAGCAGCATGTTCCGGCACTCCTGGTACGACCCGGTGCCGCTCGACGTCGGCTCGACGCGGATGACGCCGTAGTACACGGCCTTCGCCGCCTCGTAGAGCGCCGACAGGTAGAGGAGATCGCTCGTCGACGCCTTGCCGTCGAGCCGCTGGAACGAGTTCACGTCGATGCGCTGGCCGTCGCCCGCGGCGACGAGCCCGTAGAGCTTCACCTCGGCGCCGTCGCCGCGGATGTCGCTCTCGACGCCGAGCTTCGTGCGCGCGCTGCCGACGAGGATGTTGAACGAGGCGAGCTGGCTGTCGCGTGCCGAGAGGACGCGCTGCTGCCCGATCTCCCAGACATCTTCGGGGAAGCGATGGATGCCGACGTAGCGCACCTGCGCGCCCGGTCCTGCGTGGATCTCGAGCGACGGGACCGCGAGACGCGGGCCGCCGGGCTCGGCCGAGAGCTCCTCGACGAGCGTCACGCTCGCGTTCGCCTCGGCGACGACGATCGTGCGGAAGACGATCGGGTCGGTGCCGGCGCGCCAGCGCTTGTGCACCTCGAGCGGAAGCTCGACGTGGAGGCCCGCGGGCACGTAGAGGAATCCGCTGCCGTGGGCGAAGAGGGCGTCCGACAGCGCGCGGAACGCGTCGTGGCTCCCGATCCCCTCACCCGAGGGAAGCCACCTGCGCACGAGCTCGGGATGCGTTCGCGCGACGTCGATCATGCGATCGAAGACGAGACCGTGGCGTGCCGCGTCGAGCGGCACCGACGTGTACTCGCTCGGCGGATGCGCCGTGTCGATGATCCGCTCGAGGTCGACCTTCGGCACGTCGCGGAGCGGGAAGCGGCGCCATTCCTCCTCCTCGCCGCTCGGCCACGCCGTCGCCTCGTACCGCGCGAGCGCGGCGAGCCGCGCGTCGCGCAGGAACCCGGGCTCCTGACGAGCGGCCGAGAGCCGCTCCACGGTGTCGCGGGCAAGCGGGAGCACGGGGGCCGCGGTCGCGACCGTCACCCGATGGCGCCCTGCATCTGCAGCGTGATGAGCCGGTTCATCTCGATGGCGTAGTCCATCGGGAGCGTCTTCACGATCGGCTCGATGAAGCCGTTCACCACCATCGCGGTCGCCTCCGCCTCGGTGAGTCCGCGGCTCATGAGGTAGAAGAGCTGCTCCTCGCCGACCTTCGAGACCGTCGCCTCGTGCCCGATCGAGACGTCCTCTTCGTCGATCTCCATGTACGGGTACGTGTCGCTCCGTGCGGTCTGATCCAGGATGAGCGCGTCGCAGCGCACCGTGCTCTTCGACTTCTTCATGCCGGGATAGATCTTCACGAGGCCGCGGTACGACGTGCGCCCGCTCCCCTTGCTGATCGACTTGCTCGTGATGAGGCTCGTCGTGTGCGGTGCGGCGTGCACCATCTTCGCGCCGGCGTCCTGGTGCTGCCCGTCCGCCGCGAACGCGACGGAGAGCACTTCACCGTGGGCGCGCTCGCCGACGAGATAGACGCTCGGGTACTTCATCGTGACCGCGGAGCCGAGGTTGCAGTCGATCCACTCCATGACGCCGTCCGCCTCGACGGTCGCGCGCTTCGTCACGAGGTTGTAGACGTTGTGGCTCCAGTTCTGGATCGTCGTGTAGCGGACGCGCGCGCCCTGCTTCACGATGATCTCGACGACCGCGCTGTGGAGCGTCGCGGTCGAGAAGACCGGCGCGGTGCAGCCTTCGACGTAGTGCACCTTCGAGCCTTCCTCGGCGATGATGAGGGTCCGCTCGAACTGTCCCGCGCTCTCGCTGTTGATGCGGAAGTACGCCTGGAGCGGGATCTCGACGTCGACTCCCGGCGGGACCCAGACGAACGAGCCGCCCGACCACACCGCCGTGTTCAGCGCGGCGAGCTTGTTGTCGTTCGCGGGGATGATCGTGCCGAAGTACTTCCTGAAGATCTCCTCGTGCTCGCGGAGGGCCGTGTCGGTGTCGGTGAAGATCACGCCCTTCGCCTCGAGGTCCTTCCGGATGTTGTGATACACGACCTCGCTGTCGTACTGCGCGCCGACGCCGGCGAGGTACTTCTGCTCCGCCTCGGGGATGCCGAGCTTGTCGAACGTGCGCTTGATGTAGTCCGGCGTGTCCTCCCACGACTGCACGTTCTTGTCGGAGGCCTTCAGGTAGTAGTAGATCTCCTCGAAGTCGATGCCCGAGAGATCCGCGCCCCAGGTCGGCATGGCGCGCTTCTCGAAGTGCCGGAGCGCCTTGAGGCGGCGCTCGAGCATCCACTGCGGTTCCTTCTTGTACGTCTGGCTGATCTCACGCACCACGTCGGCGGTGAGACCCCGCTTCTTGACGTTCACGTACTTCGCGTCTGCGTCGTACCAGCCGTACTTGTAGTTGTCGGGGATGTCCTTGCGGACGTCTGTGGCCATCGCTTACTCCGTTCCTTCGCGAGCCGCTGTCGTGCCGTCGGTCGCACCGGGCCATTCCTGCAGGCCCCACGCCGCGCCCTTCACGGCCTTCAGGCCGAGGAGCGCGCACTTCACGCGCGCGGGGCTGATCGGGATGCCGAGGTTCTCGAGGATGTGCTGCCGGTCGATCGCCTTCACCTCGTCGAGGGTCTTTCCCTTGATCTCCTCGGTGAGGATCGACGCCGACGCCTGCGAGATCGCGCAGCCCTTGCCCTTGAAGCGCACGTCCTTCACGGTGTCGCCGTCGATGAGGAGCGACATCGTGATCTCGTCGCCGCAAAGCGGGTTCGTGTCGTGATACGTGTTCGTCGCACCGGGGAGGTCGCCCGAGTTCCGCGGGTTCTTGTAGTGGTCGAGGATGTAGTCACGGTACATGTCGTCCATTGCCGACCGCCTAGACCCCGAACACTTTCTTCGCCTTGTGCACCGCGCTCACGAGCGCGTCGCACTCCTCGGTCGTGTTGTAGAGGTAGAAGCTCGCGCGCGTCGTCGCCGGCACGCAGAGCCTGCCCATGAGGAGCTGGTTGCAGTGGTGCCCCGCGCGGACGCACACGCCCTCGGCATCGAAGATCGACGCGACGTCGTGCGGGTGCATCCCCTCGATGTTGAACGACACGACGCCCACGCGGTCGTCGAGCGTCTTCGGCCCGTACACCGTCACGCCGGGGATCTCCTGCAGACGCGGCAGCACGTAGCCGGTGAGGAAGAGCTCGTGTTCGTGGATCTTCTCCATGCCGACGCCCTCGAGGTAGTCGATGGCGGCGCCGAGGCCGATCGCGTCCACGTACGAGGACGTGCCCGCCTCGAACTTCCACGGCAGCTCGTTCCACGTCGTCTTCTCGACCGTCACC
>DATDNP010000026.1:0-2589 GCA_036518215.1 Candidatus Limnocylindria bacterium | reverse complement strand
ACGGCGGCGAGCGCCGCCGCGACGGCGCGCCCGTCCGAGAGCTCCGGCGCGCTCCGCGGTGGCCAGTGCGCGGCGACATAGCCGGTGTCGTATCGCCCGGCGATGAAGTCGGGATCGTCCAGCGCATGCGCGTGGAAGTCGAGGCTCGTCGGCAGCCCGCCGACGATCGTCTCGCGGACGGCGCGGCGCGCGCGAACGACCGCCTCGGCGCGGTCGCGTCCCCAGACGACGATCTTCGCGAGGAGCGGGTCGTACTCCGTCGGCACGCGCATGCCCTCGAAGAGGCCGTGGTCGACCCGGACCCCCGGTCCGGCCGGCAGCCGCAGGAGCGTCACGGTCCCGCTTGCCGGCACGAATCCGCCACGCGCGTCCTCCGCGGTGAGGCGGAACTCGATCGCCGCTCCATCGCGGCGCACATCGGCCTGCGCGAACGGGAGCGGCTCGCCCGCCGCGACCCGGAACTGGAGCGCGACGAGGTCGAGGCCGGTCGCGAGCTCCGTGACGGGATGTTCGACCTGCAGCCGCGTGTTCACCTCGAGGAACGAGAACGTGCCGTCCGGCGCGACGAGGAACTCGGCCGTGCCGGCGTTGCGGTACTTCGCCCGGCGCGCGATCTTCACCGCGGCGGCTCCGAGCCGCTCGCGGAGCGCGTCGTCGACCGCGGGACCTGGCGTCTCCTCGATGAGCTTCTGGTGGCGGCGCTGGATCGAGCAGTCGCGCTCGCCGAGCCACACGACGTCGCCATGCTCGTCGGCGATGAGCTGCACCTCGACGTGCCGTGCGTGCTCGACGAGCTTCTCGAGGAACAGGTCGGGTGCGCCGAACGCGCTCGACGCCTCGCCGGTCGCCATGCGCCAGGCCGCGTCCAGCTCCCCGGCCGAGCGAACGGCGCGCATGCCCTTGCCGCCGCCACCACCCGCGGCCTTCAGCATCACCGGATAGCCGACGCGCGCGGCGACGCGCCGCGCCTCGTCGAGATCGGCGAGCGGATCGATGGTGCCGTCCGCGATCGGGACGCCCGCGTCGTGCGCGAGACGCCGCGCGCGCGTCTTCTCGCCGAGGAGGCGCTGCACGTCGGCAGGAGGACCGACGAAGGTGATGCCCGCGTCCTTCACCGCGGCAGCGAACTCGGCATTCTCGGACAGGAACCCGTACCCCGGATGCACGGCATCGCATCGCGCTCGACGCGCGACCTCGATGAGCTTCCCGATGGAGAGATAGCTCTCGCGCGGCGCGGCGGGCCCGATGGGATACGCCTCGTCCGCGAGCCGCACGTGCAGCGCGTCGCGGTCGACCTCGCTGTACACCGCGACGCTGCGCATCCCCATGTCACGGCACGCGCGGATGATGCGCACGGCGATCTCGCCGCGGTTCGCGATGAGGACCGTCCGGAACGGGCTAGAGCGGGATGTTGCCATGCTTGCGGCGCGGATTCGTGTCGCGCTTGCCCGCGAGCGCTCGCAGCGCGGCGACGAGCTTCGGTCGCGTCTCGTGCGGCTCGATCACGTCGTCGATGTAGCCGCGTGACGCCGCGACGTACGGATTCGCGAACCGTTCGACGTACCCGGCCACGAGCTGCGCGCGGCGCGCATCTGGGTCCGGCGCGCTCGCGAGCTCGTCGCGGTAGAGGATGTTCACCGCGCCCTCGGGACCCATGACCGCGATCTCCGCGGTCGGCCACGCGACGTTGTAGTCGCCGCGGATGTGCTTGCTCGACATGACGTCGTACGCGCCGCCGTAGGCCTTGCGCGTGATCACGGTGAGCTTCGGGACGGTCGCCTCCGCGTAGGCGTACAGCAGCTTCGCGCCGTTGCGGATGATCCCGCCGTGCTCCTGCGCGGTCCCCGGCAGGAAGCCCGGCACGTCGACGAACGTCACGAGCGGGATGTTGAACGCGTCGCAGAAGCGAACGAACCGGGCAGCCTTCGTCGACGCGTCGATGTCGAGCACGCCCGCGAGGACGGTGGGCTGCTGACCGACGATGCCGACGCTGTGGCCGTCGAGACGAGCGAACGCGCAGATGATGTTCTGGGCCCAGCCCTCGTGCACCTGGAGCAGCTCGCCGTCGTCGACGATGCGTCGCACGATCTCGAGCATGTCGTACGGCTTCGTCGGTACCTCGGGTACGAGCTCGTCGAGCTCGCGGTCGGCTCTGTCGATCGGATCGTCGGTCGCGACGACCGGCGCCGGATCGAGGTTATTGAGCGGCAGATAGCCGACGAGACGACGCAGCAGCGAGAGGCACGCGACCTCGTCGTCGGCCTCGAAGTGCGCCACGCCGCTCTTGCGCGCGTGGACGTCCGCGCCGCCGAGCTCGTCGAACGTCACGTCCTCGTGCGTGACGGTCTTCACCACATTCGGACCCGTCACGAACATGTACGACGTGTCGCGGACCATCGCGATGAAGTCGGTGATCGCGGGCGAATACACGGCGCCGCCGGCGCACGGTCCGAGGATCGCCGAGATCTGCGGCACGACGCCCGAGGCCATGACGTTGCGCAGGAAGATGTCGGCGTAGCCGCCCAGCGACACCACTCCCTCCTGGATGCGCGCGCCGCCGGAGTCGTTGAGCCCGATGATCGGCGCGCC
>DATDNP010000025.1:0-21910 GCA_036518215.1 Candidatus Limnocylindria bacterium | reverse complement strand
CTCTCTTCTGCACCGACGTGACGTACCGCAAGGGCAAGGACGTCCCGCTCAAGGGGATCGTGGACGAGGCCGTCGCGAACGCGCCGGCGGTGAAGCAGGTCGTCGTCCTGCGCCGCGGCGCCGCCGCCGTGTCGATGACGGCGGGACGCGACATGACCTGGCAGGACTTCCTCGCGAAGGCGAAGGGGCAGGACGACGCGCACGTCGAGTGCGAGTCGAACGAGCCCGCGTACATCCTCGCGACCTCCGGAACGACCGCGAAGCCGAAGCTCGCCGTGCACACGCACGGCGGCTACCAGGTCTACGTGTACTCGATGGCGAAGTGGATGTTCGGCCTCCGCCCGGACGACGTGTGGTGGTCGACCTCGGACATCGGCTGGGTCGTCGGCCACAGCTACATCGTGTTCGCGCCGCTCCTCGTCGGCTGCGCGACGATCGCGTACGAGGGCGCGCTCGGCGAGCGCGTCCGTCTCGCCGAGGCGAAGGCGCTCTTCTGCACCGATGTCACGTATCGCAAGGGCAAGGACGTCCCGCTCAAGGGGATCGTGGACGAGGCCGTGTCGAACGCTCCGGCGGTGGAGCAGGTCGTCGTCCTCCGTCGCGGCGCCGCCGCGGTATCGATGACCGCGGGACGCGACATCACGTGGCAGGACTTCCTCGCCAAGGCGACGGGACACGACGACGCGCACGTCGAGTGCGAGTCGAACGAGCCGGCGTACATCCTCGCGACGTCCGGCACGACCGCGAAGCCGAAGCTCGCGGTCCACACCCACGGCGGCTACCAGGTCTACGTGTACTCGATGGCGAAGTGGATGTTCGCGCTGCGGCCCGACGACGTGTGGTGGTCGACCTCGGACATCGGCTGGGTCGTGGGTCACAGCTACATCGTGTTCGCGCCGCTCCTCGTCGGCTGCGCGACGATCGCGTACGAGGGCGCGCTCGATCATCCGAATGCGGAGACGTTCTACGCGATCATCGAGCGCGATCGCGTCACCGGCGTCTTCACGTCGCCGACCGCGGCGCGGCTTCTCATGCGCTACGGCACTGAGCCCGCGCGAAAGCACGATCTCGCGACGCTCGAGCGCGTGTTCTGCGCCGGCGAGGTCCTGAACGCGCCGGCATGGGAGTGGCTCCAGAAGGAGGCGCTCCAGGACAAGGTGCCGGTCATCGATCACTACTGGCAGACGGAGACCGGCGGTCCGGTCGTGGGCAATCCGTACGGCATCGCGCAGCTCCCGATCAAGCCCGGCTCCGGCGCGATCCCGCTCGCCGGCATCGAGGCCGCGGTCGTCGACGCCGACGGGAAGGAGCTCGGTCCGAACGAGAAGGGCATCTTCGTCATCAAGCGTCCGTTCCCCGGCCTCACCGCGCGGCTCTGGGCCGAGCCCGAGCGCTACGCGCGCGACTACTGGGAGCGCGTACCGGGAAAGACGGTGTACTTCACGGGCGACGCGGCCTCGATCGACGAGGACGGCTACGTCTGGTTCAGCGGACGCGCCGACGAGATCATCAAGATCGCCGACCATCGCATCGGCACGATCGAGGTCGAGACCGCATTCCTCCGGCATCCGGCCGTCGCCGAGGCGGGCGTGACCGGACGGCCGGACGAGCTCCGCGGACAGGTGATCAGCGCGTTCGTCGTGCTGAAGCAGGGACACCAGCCGTCCGAGAAATTGCGGCAGGAGCTCATCGCGACGGTGCGCAGCGAGCTCGGTCCGCTCGCCGTGATCGGCGAGCTGAACTTCGTCGACATGCTGCCGAAGACGCGGAGCGGGAAGATCATGCGGCGGGTGCTGAAGGCGGTGATCCTCGACAAGGATCCCGGCGACATCTCGACCATCGAGGACGAGGGCTCGGTCGAGGAAGCTCGCGAGGCGTGGACCGACATGAAGCGCGAGGTGACGAAGACCTAACGTAGCCGCGAATGGAGCGGGAACCGAAGCCGGCGTGGTCGCAGGTACCTGCTTCCGTCCGCGAGGAGACGGAGCGACGTCTCGGCTCGCCCGTCGTCCGCGCGACGATCGCGTACGGCGGCTATGCCGCATCCGCGACGTTCCGCCTGCGCCTCGCGAACGGACGACGCGCGTTCTTCAAAGCGGGCTATCCGCCGCCACCGGGCAGCGCGGCGATCTTCCCGGTCGATCGCGAGGCGCGGCGCTACGCGGCGCTCGCGCCGCTCGTCGCCCGTTGGATGCCGCGGTATCACGGGTCGTTCAAGCGGGAGCGCTGGCACGTCCTCCTCATGGAGGATCTCGGCCCCGCGACGATCCCGCCGTGGACGGCGGCGAAGGCGCGTGCGGTCGCGCGCTCGTACGCGCGATTCCATCGCGCGACGCTCGGCGCGAAGCTGCCGCGATGGCTGCCGCGGCGCGAACACGCCGCGTTCGGCGGCTTCTGGCGGCAGCTCGAGAAGCTCGGGCAGCTCGACGGCACGGCTTCGCTCGCGCGTTCACACGGGGACGGCGCACGCGAATGGCTCGACGTGGCGCTTCCGGTGATGCTCGAGAACGAGCGCCTGCTCGCGAGGGCGCGGCATCCGTTCGCGCTGCTCCATTTCGACACGCGCTCGGACAACATCCGGCTGCTGGGCGATCGCCTCGTCATGTTCGACTGGCCGTTCGCGGCGGTCGGACCCGCGGAGTTCGACGTCGCCGCGTTCGCGCAGGCCGTCGCCGCCGAACGTGGACCCGCACCGGAGCGCGTGCTGGCGTGGTACGAAGAGGTGCTCCCGCTGCGCCCGCGCGAGATCGACGCGTCGGTCGCGGGCATCGCGGGCTACTTCGCGCATCGCTCGTGGCAACCGCCGCCGCCGGGACTGCCCCGCCTGCGTTCCATCCAACGGCGGCAGCTGAAGGCGACGCTCGCGTGGGCGGCGCGCCGCTTCGACCTCCCCGAGCCGGGCTGGCTCGGATCGGTGGCCGATTAGATGCCCGAGTGGCCCGATCTGCACGTCCTCCGCGGCCGCATCGAGACAGCGGTCGGCGGCAGGCGCGTCACGAACGTGCGCGTGCACGATCCGCTCGTCCTTCGTGCGACGCGCCCGCTCGACGAGGCGCTCCGAGGACGCGTGCTCGAGCGCGTGGCGCATCGCGGCCGCTTCCTCGCGTTCGCGTTCGACGACGGCGCGCGACTCGTCGTGAACCCGATGCTCTCCGGGCTCTTCGACCTCGTGCCGCCCGCGACGAAGATCCGTGCCACCACCGCGTTCGCACTCACGTTCGAGAACGACGTCGACCTCCGCTATCGCGACGACACGCGGATGGGGAAGGTCTACCTGCTGCCGGCGGGTGCACCCGACACGCAGGTGCCGCAGTACTCGGAGCAGGGCGACGAGGCCGGCACGCTCGGGTGGACCGCCGACGAGTTCGCGAGGCGGGCGAAGGCGACGCGGCGCGAGCTGCGCAATCTGCTCATGGACGACGAGTTCATCGCGGGGATCGGGAACGCGTACGCGGACGAGATCCTCTGGGCCGCCAAGCTCCATCCAAAGCGCAAGATCGCGTCGCTCGACGAGGGGGAGATGGATCGCCTTCGCGGCGCGCTCCGCGCGACGCTCGAGCGCGCGGCCGAGATCGTCGAGGCGGAGCTACCCCCTGAGCTCGGGACGAAGGTCCGCGCTCACATGAACGTCCGCGGACGCGCCGGCGAGCCGTGTCCGCGCTGCGGCACGAAGATCGTCCGCACGCGACACGGGCTGGACGAGATGTACGTCTGCCCGAGGTGTCAGCCCCCGCCCAAGGGTCAGCTGCGGTGAGCGCGCCCGTTCCTCTTCCATCATCTCTAGGAACGCGTCGACCGCGCGCTCGCGCCACTGCGTCCCTCGCCCCCTGACGAGCTCCGCGCGCACGGCTTCCCATGGCATGCCCTTCCGGTACGGGCGATCGGTCGTCATCGCGTCGTAGCTGTCCGCGACCGAGATGACGGAGACCTCGATGGGAAGCTCGTCGCCCTTCAGTCCGCGCGGATAGCCGGTGCCGTCATGCCGCTCGTGATGCGAGAGCACGAGCTCGGCGCCTTCGAAGAACTCGGGGATGTGGCGAAGGAGGCGGTGGCCGATCTCCGCGTGGCGCTGCATCTCCGCGCGCTCGGCGTCGTCGAGCGGCCCCTGCTTCAGCAGGACCGTGTCGTTCGTCCCGATCTTGCCGACATCGTGGACCCGTGCGGCATCGTGGATGAGCGCGACCTGCGTCGCCTCGAGCTTCATCCGCCGCGCGAGCCGTTCGGCGAGCATCGCGACGCGCTGCGAATGACCGTGCGTGTACGGATCGCGCAGGTCGATGAGGTCGGCAAGCTCGAGGATCGTCGCTCGCGTCTGTTCGCGCACCCGCGCCGTCTCGCGCATCGCGACGAGCATCGCGAGCATCGGGACCGCGAACAGAACGAGCGCCGCCGGATCGTCGCCGGCGGAGACCGCGGCGAGCGCGCCGAGGAGGTACAGGCTCGCCTCGTACGGGAGATCCCGCCGATGCAGCTCCCACCAGCGCTCGAGCGGACGGCGCTTCAGCTGCAGCGCGACCGCGAGGTCCACGAGAACGCTCTGCGCGAGGTACTTCGCGACGCCCGCCGCGACGATCGCGATGCTCGCGTTCAGCTCGGGCGGCGTCGGACCGCGGAAGGCGTGATACGTGATCACCGCGGCGGCCACGCCGAGCGTGGATGAGGCGGCGTTGAACGCGCGGTTGTACCAGCGCATGTGCGCGTTGCGGAACCGCAGCCCGATGATCGTGCTCGCGCCCGCGAGGAGCATCGCGTCGAAGGGGCTCAGCACCAGGGCGGCGGCGAACGTCGGAAGGTCGTCGACGGTGAACTTCACCTTCGTAGACAGATGGAGCGGCCACACCTGCGCCGTTGATGCCATGACGAGCAGGATCGCGGCGACGGCGAGGTCGACCTCGGTATCCCGACCGCGAGCGGGCGCGGCCACCGCGAGAGCGGCGGCCGCGCCGCACACGACCAGCGTGACGTACAGCCGGAGCGGAGGGCGCAGCGACGTCACCTAGAGGCCGTACATGGAGAAGGAGGCGCGCGTCGGCTTCGTCGAGGCCCCCGACGTCGACGTGAGGAGCGAGCCGCCGAGACCCGTGATCTGCGTGTACGTGCTGAAGCTCGCGCTCGTCTTCATCGTCACGGTGACGATCACCGGGATCTGGCCGATGCCGTAGTACGGGGAGAGCGTTCGCGAGATCGACGCGGTGACCGGGATCGTTCCGGGAAGCGACAGCACCGCCGCGGTGACGTTCGACGGCACCTGCATCGTGAAGTTGACGCTGCCGCTCACGTCGTCCGCGTACTGGCCGTCGAACAGCGTCGTCACGTCGACGATGGCGCCGTTCACGACGAATTCGGGGTCCTCTTCGCACCACTGCGGCCCGGCGACCGCGTACGTCGAGGATGATGCGAGCGAGAAGGCGAGCGCGATGACACTGACGACGAGCCGGATGCTCTTCATGGTCCACCCCACCATTCGTGCGAGATTTCGCAGCCGCCGCAGTGTCGGGCGATGTCGCGCCGTCACGCGTGTCGCCGCAGTCGCAGAAAATCTCAAAAGGCGGTAAACAGAGCCGGTCGACCAGGAGGTGCCGCGGTGCCCGAGATGATCGTCGTGACCCGTGAGGAGCCGATCGCGATAGTCCAGATAAACCGTCCGCAGGTACGTAATGCGCTGAACGAGCAGGTCATCACCGAGCTCGGCGAGGCGATGCGCGCGCTCGACGACGATCCGGCCATCAGGTGCATCGTCGTGACCGGCGACGACAAAGCGTTCGCCGCGGGTGCCGACATCAAGGAGGCGTTCGTCGGGACGACGCCGGTGACGATGCTCGCCCAGGACCTCACCTCGAAATGGGAGGTCATTCGCCGCGTGAAGACGCCGACGATCGCCGCCGTCTCCGGATACGCGCTCGGCGGAGGCTGCGAGCTCGCGATGATCTGCGACGTCATCGTCGCGTCCGAGACCGCGAAGTTCGGGCAGCCGGAGATCAACCTCGGGATCATCCCCGGTGCCGGCGGCACCCAGCGCCTCACGCGCGGCGTCGGGAAGTGGCGCGCGAACGAGCTCATCCTCACGGGCCGTCACATCACGGCCGCCGAAGCGAAGGAGATCGGTCTCGTCGTGCACGTCTATCCCGCGGCGACGTGGCTCGAGGACGCCAAGTCGCTCGCTCGGACGATCGCGGAGAAGGCGCCGGTCGCGGCGCGGCTCGCCACCGAGGCGGTCGACATGGCGTGGAACTCGCTCCTCGACGGCGGGCTCGAATTCGAGCGGCGCTCCTTCTATCTGCTGTTCGCGACGGAGGACAAGGAGGAGGGCGTGAAGGCGTTCGTCGAGAAGCGGAAGCCGGAGTTCAAGGGCATTTGAGCGGACCGCTCCGGGTCGAGCGGGAGGACGCGCTGCTGACCCTCACGCTCGACCGGCCCGACGTGCTCAACGCCATCGACGAGGAGCTCACGAGCGCGCTCGCGTCGGCGCTCATCGACGCCGCCGGCGATCCGCGCGTTCGCGCGGTCGTCATCACGGGCGAGGGGCGCGGGTTCTCCTCGGGTCAGGACCTGCGCGACCGGCTCATGCTCGTCGCCGATCCGTCGTCGCTGCATCTTGGCCGAGAGCTGAAGCGCCGCTACCACCCGGTCGTCACGACGCTCCGGACGATGCGGAAGCCCGTGATCGCCGCGGTGCATGGCGTCGCGGCCGGTGCCGGGTTCGCGCTCGCGCTCGCGTGCGACGTGCGCGTCGCCGCCGCGTCCGCGAGCTTCCGCGCGGGCTGGGGACGTGTGGGTCTCGCGCCCGACGCGGGTGCCGCGTTCTTCCTACCGCGCCTCGTCGGGTGGGGGCGCGCGATGGACATGATGCTCACGGGCGAGCCCGTCGGCGCCGACGAGGCGCTGCGCATCGGGCTCGTCGCGCGTGTGTTTCCTGACACAGAGTTCGCGCGAGAATGGAAGTCCTACGCGATGACGATCGCGCGCGGTGCGACCGAGGCCTACGCGCTCACGAAGGAAGGACTGAACGCGGCATGGGAACGCGACTTCGCGTCGTTCCTCGAGGTCGAGGCGGACCTTCAGGAGCGCGCCGGCCGGACCCACGACTACGCCGAGGGAGTTCGCGCCTTCGCCGAGAAACGCCGGCCACGGTTTACCGGAGAATGATGGGGATGCTTGGGGTTGCAGTGGCGGAGCCCCTGCGAGAAATAGGTCTTAGACGAATCGGCGCGAAGCGACGATGAGTCAGCACCCGCGAGACGCATTGGTCGTCGGATACCTGCGCACGCCGATCGGCCGCTACGGCGGCACGCTCGCGTCGATCCGTCCCGACGACCTCGCGGCGCACGTCATCCAGGCGGTCCTCGAGCGCACCGGGATCGCTGACGACGACGTCGATGAGGTCGTCTTCGGCGCGACGAACCAAGCCGGCGAGGACAACCGCAACGTCGGCAGGATGGCCGCGCTCCTCGCGGGTCTTCCCGAGAGCGTGCCGGGGGTCACGCTGAACCGGCTGTGCGGGAGCGGCCTCGAAGCGGTGAACGATGCGGCGCGCCGCATCCGCTCGGGTGAGGCAGACGTGGTGATCGCGGGCGGCGTCGAGAGCATGACGCGCTCGCCGCTCGTGATGCTGAAGCCATCCGAGGCGTTCCCACGCGGGGAGCGAACGATGTACGACAGCACCATCGGCTGGCGCATGACGAATCCGCGCATGATCGACCTCGGCTATCACCCGATCGGCCTCGGCGAGACCGCCGAGAACGTGCGCGTACAGGAGCACATCACGCGTGAGGAGCAGGACGCGTACGCGCTCCGCTCGCAGCAGCGCTACCAGAAGGCGAAGGCGGACGGGTTCTACGCCGGCGAGCTCGCGCCGGTGAACAACGGCAAGGAGCTCGTCTCCGAGGATGAGCACCCGCGCGCGGACGTCACCATGGAGCGGCTCGCGAAGCTGAAGCCGGCGTTCCGCAGCGGCGGCACGGTGACCGCGGGGAACTCGTCCGGCATCAACGACGGCTCGGTCGCGCTCGTCGTGACGTCGCGTGAGAAGGCGAAGGAGCTCGGCCTGCCGGCGCTCGGGCGCGTCGTCGCGAGCGCGTCGGCGGGTGTGCATCCCGACTACATGGGGCTTGGACCGATCCCCGCGGTGCGGAGGCTCGTCGAGCGCACGCACGTCGCCGTCGACGAGGTCGACGTCATCGAGCTGAACGAGGCGTTCGCGGCGCAGGTGATCCCCTGCATGCGACAGCTCGGCCTTCCTGAAGACCGCACGAACGTCAACGGCGGCGCGATCGCGCTGGGGCACCCCATCGGCGCATCCGGCGCGCGCCTCGCCGGCACCGCGCTGCGGGAGCTCGAACGGCGCCGCGGACGCTATGCGATCGCGACGCTCTGCATCGGCGTCGGCCAGGGGCTCGCGACGCTCTTCGAGCGCGAGGCCTAGCGGCCTCCGACGCGCGCGCGCGTCCTCCGCGCCCCGCTTGTCAGCCAAGCGACCCCGCCCTAGGCTCGCCGCGCGGTCACCCCGCGGGGAGGGTCTTGTCATGGGCGCATCTGACTACCGTCTCTCACGCCGCAAGTTCCTCGTCGCATCGTCAGCGGCGGCGCTCGCCGCCGCGTGCGGACCGGCGACGTCGAGCCCGAGCCCGAGCGCGGCCGGGTCGAGCGCTGCCGCGTCGGCGACGCCCGGGAAGGCGCTGAAGATCGGCCAGCTCCTGCCGTTCACGAAGGTGTACGCGGAGCTCGGCAACTCGATGAAGCGCGCGACCGATCTCTACCTGAAGCAGAAGGGCAACAAGCTCGCGAACCGGCCCGTCACCGTCGTCTACGAGGACGAGGCGAACGATCCCGCCGTCGGGCTGCAGAAGACGCAGAAGTTCATCGACCAGGACCAGGTCGACCTCATGATGGGCATCGTCGCGACGCCGATCGCGTACGCCGTCCGCAACACGATCGACTCGGCGAAGCTCATCTTCATCGAGACGAACGCCGGCGGGAACGCGCTCACGCGCGACACGGCCGACTGCAAGCCCGCGTGTAAGAGCAAATACATCTTCCGCGCCTCGTTCTCGTCGTGGCAGATCTCGAACCCCATCGGCACCTACTTCGCGACGAAGAAGGGCACCAAGGAAGCCTTCACCTTCGTCGCCGATTACGGCTTCGGGACCGAGTCGGCCGCGGACTTCACGAACGCGTTCCAGGCCGCCGGCGGCAAGGTGACCGGGACGCTCAAGGCGCCGCTCGGGACGGCCGACTTCGCGCCGTACGTCACGCAGCTCAAGGCGCAGCCCACGAAGGACATCTACTCCTTCTTCTCCGGCACCGACGCGATCAACTACATCAAGGCGTGGAACCAGGCCGGCATGCCGGGGCTCGGGTACAAGATGAACGGCGCGGGCTTCCTCACCGAGCAGGACGTGCTCAAGGAGGTGAAGGACCTCGCGAACGGCGCCGTCACGTCGCTCTTCTGGGCGGTCACGCTCGACAACGCGGAGAACAAGGCGTTCGTCGACGCGTACCAGAAGGAGTACAACCTCCTGCCCGACGTCTTCGCGGTGCAGGCGTGGGACGGGATGCAGGCCGTCGATCTCGCGCTGCAGGCGGTGAAGGGCGACACCTCCAACAAGGAGGCGTTCATCTCCGCTCTCGAGGGCGTGACCTTCAAGAGCCCGCGCGGCAACTTCTCGTTCGACAAGAACACGCACAACGTCATCCAGGACATCTACATCCGCGAAGTGGCGACCACCGGCGGCAACACGGTGAACAACATCACCGACAAGATCACGGGGGTCACCGACCCGGGGAAATAAGCGGGACGCAATAATCGGTCCATGTCCGGCGACGTCGCGATACAGCAGGCGCTGAACGGCATCTCGTTCGGCGCCTTGCTTTTCATACTCGCGGCGGGCCTGTCGCTCATCTTCGGGATGATGGACGTCGTCAATCTCGCGCACGGCGCCTTCTACATGCTCGGCGCGTACGTGACGCTGTTCCTCGTGCAGCGCACGGGGCAGTTCTATCCGGCGCTCGTCGTCGCGCCGCTCGTCGTCGGACTCCTCGGGCTCGTCATCGAGCCGCTCCTCCTGCGGCGGCTGCGTGGCCGCCACCTCGACCAGGTACTCCTCACGATCGGGGTCTCGCTCGTCGTCGCCGACCTCATCGGCCTCACCTTCGGGCGCGAGATCCGCTCGATCCCTCTGCCGTCCGGCCTCGATCGCTCCGTCACCGTCGCCGGCAGCGATTACCCGGTGTACCGCCTCTTCGTGATCGCGTTCGGGATCGCGATGGCGGCCGTGCTCGCGGTCGTCCACCGGCGCACGCAGCTCGGCGCGCTCATCCGCGCCGGCGTCGACGACGCGCAGATGCTGGACGCGCTCGGCGTCGACATCGATCGTCTCTTCGCCACGACCTTCGCCGTCGGCGCCGCGCTCGCCGGTCTCGCCGGCGTCATCGCCGCGCCGGTGTTCGGGATCTTCCCGGGCATGGATACCGAAGCGCTCATCAACTCGCTCATCGTCGTCGTCGTCGGGGGCCTCGGCACGCTCTCCGGCGCCGTCGCCGGGGCCGGCCTCGTGGGTCCGGCGTACACGTTCGGGACCGTGCTCGTGCCGCAGTTCGCGCTCGCGCTCATCTTCGCGATCATGGCGTTCGTCCTCCTCTTGCGGCCGACCGGCCTCCTCGGGCGCGTGCGCATCGCGCGATGAGACGCATCGCGCTCGCGGTCGTCGCACTCGTCGCCGCCCTGCTCCTCATCGCGTTCCCGGTGTGGTCGGCGGCCTGGGAGTCGTCCCGCTATGCGACGACGATCCTCCGCGACATGCTCGTGCTCGCGATCTTCGCGCTGTCGCTCGATCTCCTCGTCGGCTCATCCGGGCTGCCGTCGCTCGGTCACGCCGCCTTCTTCGGCGGTGGGGCATACGCGGCGGCGATCGCGATGCAGCGCCTCGCCACCGACGATCTCCTCGTCGGGCTCGTCGCGGCCGTGCTCGTCGCGGCGGTCCTCGCCCTGGTCATCGGGATCTTCGCCGTCCGGAGCGCCGGGATCTTCTTCCTCATGCTCACGCTCGCGTTCGCGCAGCTCGTCTTCGCGGTGGCCTTCCAGTGGACGGACGTCACCGGTGGCTCGAACGGCTTCTCGGGCGTGCACCGGCCGACGTTCCTCGGGATGGACTTCAACGGAGCGGAGGCGCTCTACGAGCTCGTCGCGACGATCTTCGTGCTCGTCGTGCTATTCCTCTGGCGGATCCGCTCGTCGACGTATGGCCGTGCGCTCGTCGGCCTGCGCGAGAACGAGCGGCGCATGCGCGCGCTCGGGTACAACACGACGCGCCTCAAGCTGTCGGCGTTCATCCTCGCGGGCGCGACCGCGGGCATCGGTGGTGCGCTCTCGGCGTACGCGCTCCGGTTCGTGTCGAGCAACGATGTGAGCGTCGGCCGCTCGATCGAGGCGTTCGTCTCGGTGCTCGTCGGTGGGAGCGGCACGCTCCTCGGGCCAGCCGTCGGCGCGGTCGTCGTCCTTTATATAGAGCGCGTCCTGCCCTCGACGCTCCAGGAGCTGACCGGGCGGCAATTCGCCGAGGCCATCCTCGGTGTCGTGTTCATCGTGTTCGTGCTCGCGGTGCGGCAGGGCATCGTCGGCCTCGCGCGACTCGCGTATGTGCGAGCCCGGCGATGATCGACATCCGCGACCTCCGACGCGAGTTCGGCGGCATCAAGGCGCTCGCCGGCGTGACGCTGAGCGTCGCGGAGGGAGAGCGACGCGCGATCATCGGCCCGAACGGCGCCGGCAAGACGACGCTCTTCAACATCCTCACCGGCGAGCTCGAGCCGACGGGCGGGACGGTCCGGCTCGGTGGCGTCGACGTGACCGGCGCGCGGCCGCACCAGCTCGCGAGGCGCGGTCTCGCGCGGATGTATCAGCGCAACGAGCTCTTCGATCCGCTCCCGGCACGCGACAACGTGTCGCTCGCGCTCTGCGCCCGCCGCGGGCCGTACCGCCCGTTCACGTCGCCGCCGAAGAGCGAACGCGCCGAGGCGGACGCGCTGCTCGAGCGCGTCGGCCTCGCGGAACGCGCCGCGGTGCCGGCACGCGAGCTTTCGCACGGGGAGCGCCGTCAGCTCGAGCTCGCGCTCGCGCTCGCGCAGCGCCCGACCGTCCTGCTCCTCGACGAGCCGACCGCGGGGATGTCCCCGGCGGAGACCTCGCGCATCGCCGCGCTCATCGATCGTCTCGAGCGAGCGCTCACGATCGTCATCGTCGAGCACGACATGGATGTCGTGTTCCGGCTCGCGGAGCGGATCACGGTGCTGCACGAGGGTCGCGTCATCGCCGAGGGCACGCCGCAGCAGGTGCGCGGCGACACGCAGGTGAACGAGGTGTATCTCGGGAAGGTGGTCGCATGACCGCGGCCCTCGACGTTCGCGACCTGCACGCGTACTACGGCGAGAGCCACGTGCTCCAGGGCGTCTCGCTCGCGGTGCAGGAGAAGGAGTCCGTGGCGCTGCTCGGCCGGAACGGCGCCGGCAAGACGACGACGATCTCGGCCATCGTCGGGTTCGTCCGCCCCCGCGCGGGTAGCGTCGTCGTCCGCGGGAAGGTCGTCACGCGCTGCTCGCCGCACGAGATCGCGTCGGCCGGTCTCGCGCTCGTGCCGCAGGGCCGGCGCGTCTTTGGCGATCTCTCGGTCCGCGAGAACCTCGTGCTCACGGCGCGGCCCGTACCGGGCGGATGGGATCTCCCGAAGGTGCTCGAGCTCTTCCCGTCGCTCGCGAAACGCCTCGAGAGCTTTGGCGACCAGCTCTCCGGCGGCGAGCAGCAGATGCTCTCGATCGGCCGCGCGCTCATGCGGAACCCCGCGGTCCTCGTGCTCGACGAGCCGTCCGAGGGGCTTGCGCCGAAGATCGTGAGCGAGGTGGGCGAGGCGCTCGCGCGCCTCCGCGAGACCGGGCTCGCGATCCTGCTCGTCGAGCAGAACCTCGGACTCGCGACGCGCGTCGCGCAGCGGGTCTACGTGATGAACAAGGGGACGATCGTCTTCACCGGAACACCCGAGGAGCTCGCCGCCTCCGCGGACGTCGAGGCGCGCTTCCTCGGCGTGTAGCGATGCCCGAGATCGTGCTTCCGCCGCCGAACCTGCCCGGGCCGGCCGACGACGCTGGCCACATGGGCGTCGCGCTCGCCGAAGCGCGGGCGGCCATCACGCACGAGGACGTGCCGATCGGCGCCGCGATCGTGCGCGGCGGCGAGGTCATCGCGCGCGCTCGGAACCGGCGCGAGGCCGACGCCGACCCCACCGGGCACGCCGAGGTGCTCGCGCTGCGCGAAGCGGGGAAGCGTCTCGGGCGCTGGCGTCTCACCGACTGCGCTCTCTACGTGACGCTCGAGCCGTGCGTGATGTGTGCCGGGGCGATCGTGCTCGCGCGCGTGCCGCTCGTCATCTTCGGCTCGCCCGATCCGAAGGCCGGAGCGGTCATCTCGACGGCGCAGCTCTTCGAGGAGCGCGGCCTCAACCATCATCCGAAGTGGCGGATGGGCGTGCGGCGCGCGGAGTGCGAGCAGGTGCTGAAGGAGTTCTTCGCCGCGCATCGGGACAACGTCGACGAATAGCTAGGCGAGCGTGATGTCGCGCGAGCGGAGACGCCAGTACGCGAGCGCGATGAAGGTGGCCGTCCAGAGCGCGAGCACGACCGCCGCCTGCGTCGGATCGGGGAGCGCCGGCGCGTTCGGGTTCGGACCGGTGTTCACGCCGACGCGGACGCCCGCCTGTGACAGGGCCTCGACGTTCCGTGCGATGCCGAGGTTCGCGACGGTCGCGAAGTTGCGGTCGAAACCGATGAGCAGCTGCGCGATGAGGCTCTCGGCGAAGTAGATGACCAGACCGGCGGCGACGCCCGCACCGGTCGAGCGCGCCCACGTGACGATGACGGTCGTGAGCGCGATGTATGGCAGGAATGCGTACAAGGTGCGCCACGACGCCGCGGCGACCGCGCCGCCATCGAAGCCGTTCGTGTCGAAGCCGGCCTGCGCGGAGACGATGAAGCTCGCCGCGACGACGGCCGCGATCCCCACGACCGCGAACACGAGGGCGAACAACAGGATCGACACGAGCTTCGCGGCGAGGAACTCCGCGCGCCCGACCCCGTTCGCGAGGACCGTCCGAAGCGTGCCCCAGGTGAATTCCGTGCCGACGTGACTCGCCGTGAACACGATGAGCATCACGGATCCAAGTCCAGCGACGAGCGAGATCCCGAACGCGGGGATCTGGGACGGCCGGATGCTCGCGAGCGTGTCGCGCAGCTGCTTGAGCGTGGCTTCGGCGTTCCCCTGCGTCACGTTCGCAGGGGCGTTGCCGCTCTCGAGGAGCTTGATCTGTGTGTTCAGCGTCATGTAGATGAGCTCGTACATCCCGAAGCCGAGCGCGAGGATGATGCCGAGGACGATCCACGGCATCCAGCGGTGTCGGAGCCGGAAGACCTCGCTACGAAGCGTGCGCATCGGTCCCCTCGTTCGCGGTGAGCTCCATGAACGCGTCCTCGAGCGAGCTCGTTCGCGGAATGATCGCCTCTGCGTAGATGCCCTGCGTCACGAGCGCGCGGTTGAGCTCAGCCCCGCGACCGGCCGCAGCAACGACGTCGAGACCGTCGGGCGATTCGGTCACGGTGACGTCGTGCACGGTGCGCAGCACATTCGCCGCAGCGCGCGCGTCCGCGACCCGGATCAGGTAGCCCTCGTTGCGCGTGATCTTGGCGAGCGGGCCGCTGGCGACCACGCGTCCCTTCTGTATGACGATGACGCGGTCGCACACCTGCTCCACCTCGTGAAGCAGGTGGCTCGTGAGAAGCACGCCGCGGCCCTCTTTCGCGAGCTCGCGGATGAGGTCGCGGATCTCGCGCTGCCCGGCCGGATCCAGGCCATTCGCCGGCTCGTCGAGGATGACGACCGCCGGGTCGTGCAGGAGCGTGGCTGCGATGCCGAGCCGCTGGCGCATCCCGAGCGAATAGGTGCGGAACTTCGAGCTCGCGCGCTGCGCGAGGCCGATCCGCGCGAGCATCGGATCGACGCGCGAAGCCGCGGTGCCACCGCGCAGGATCGCGACGGCCATGAGGTTGTCGCGGCCCGAGAGATGCGGATAGAAGCTCGTGACCTCGAGCATCGCGCCGAGCTGCGCGAGGGCCGCACGGCGCTGCGTGCCGACGTCGTGCCCCATGACCTGCGCCGTGCCGGCGTTCGCGCGCACGAGGCCGAGGATCATCCCGATGGTCGTGCTCTTCCCGGCGCCATTCGGGCCGAGAAGTCCGACCACCTCGCCGCGCCGCACCTCGAGGTCCAGGTGATCGACCGCGGTGAGGTCGGCGAAGCGCTTCACCAACCCGGACGTGCTGAGTACGACCTCGGCGGCGTTCACCGGCATGGATACGCTCGCGCGCCCGTCCGCATTACACGGCCGTTAGAGACCGACGGGACCCTTCCCGCCGTACACGTCCCACCACGGCGTCGCGTATTTCGCGAGGACGTCGTTCAGCATCTCGATGTTCTTCACGCCGCGGTCGGCCAGCCAGCGCTCGAACGCGGGACCGCCCTCCTTCGCGTACACGGGGATCCCGTCCTTCCACGTCGCGCGGCCGCAGAGCACACCGTTGAACTTCGCGCCGGACTCGCCCGCGTACTCGAGCGACTCGCGGAAGACGTCGTCGTCGACACCCGCGGAGAGGTAGATGAACGGCTTCGCCGCCGCCTGCGCCGCGTCCTTGAAGTGACGGAGCGCCTCCTGCTCGGTGTACGCGACCTCGCCCGTCTTGTTCGCGCGCGAGCCCTTCACGTACGCCATGTTCACGGGCACCTCGACCTTGAGGACGTCGATGCCGAACCGCGGGTCGGAGAGCTTCCGCATGTACTCCGTGACGTACTCGGGCTTGCGCTTCGCGAACTCGAAGCCCTTCTCGTCCATCTCGTCGTCGTACGCGAGCGGCTCCACGAAGAGCGGCACGTCGAGGCCCGCGCACTCGGCGCCGATGCGCTCGAGCCAGGCGTCCTTGAACGCGACGATGTCCTTGTCGTCGAAGGGGTCGTAGTACACGAGGATCTTGATCGCGTCCGCGCCGGCCTCGACGAGCCGGCGGACGCTCCATGCGTCCATGAGATCCGGGAGGCGACCCTTCTTGTTCGCGTCGTACCCCGTCTTCTCGTACGCGAGGAGGACGCCGGTGCCCGCGGCCTTCTGCTTCAGCGCCGGCAGGCCGTACTCGACGTCCATCAGGATCGCGCTCGCGTGCGGCGTGAGGACCTTGGTGACGAGGCTCTTGAATTCGGTGAGGTTCTCGTTCGCGGTCGGCCCGCCCTGCTTGCCGATCTCCTTCTTCAGCGAACCGCGCTGGTCCATCGCGGCCGCGCGGATGACCCCGCGGTCGTCGGCGCAGGCATTGATGTGCTTCGCCTTCCCCGGCGTGACCTTTGACTTCGTGGCGACGGCCATGACGTCCTCCTTTAACGATCAGCTTGCGGCGGCCTCGGCGACCTCGACGGACGACGGCATCAAGGCGCGTGCCGGGCTGATCCGGGAGACCAGCGACACGGCGACGAAGCCCATGACGGCCGCCGAGATGAACATGAGGTGGTAATCACCGAGCACCGTGTGGAAGTACCCACCAGCGTACGCCGCGAGCGCCGCGCCTGACATGTGCGCGAAGAAGATCCAGCCGTACAGGACGCCGAGAGAGCGGCGGCCGAAGATCGTCGCGGTGAGGTTCGCGGTCGGAGGGACGGTGGCGATCCAGTCGAGCCCGTAGGCGACCGCGAACACGTACAGCCATTGCGCCTCGTAGATGATGGGCAACGCGAAGAGTGACATCGCTCTGAAGCCGTAGTACGCCGCGAGGAGCTTCCGATTGTCGTACCGGTCGGTGAGCCAGCCCGAGGCGAGCGTCCCGACGATGTTCATCGACCCCATCACGCCGACGGCCGTCGCCGACGTCACCGCCGTGAAGCCGTGCTCGAGCGCGTGCGGGATGAGGTGCGTGCCGACGAGCCCGTTCGAGGTGTAGCCGCAGATGAAGAAGCTCGAGGCGAGGAGCCAGAAATCCTTCGTGCGGATCGCGGCGGAGAGCGGCGTCGAGCGCTCGTCGTCCGCGCGCTCGCTCGCGGTGAGGGTCTCGCCCTCGCCGAACGGCCGCACGCCGATGTCCTGGGGGCGATCGCGCATGAGGAGCAGCACCGGCACCGATACGACGATCGCCGCGCCGAGGAGGAGGACCATCCCCGAACGCCAGCCGTCGGTCAGGGTGAGCGCCATCATCGACGGGACGAAGATGAGCTGGCCCGCTGACGTCGCAGCGCCGAAGAGGCCGATCACGATCCCGCGATGCGTCCGGAACCACCGGTGCGCGACCGTGGCGCCCGTCACCTGGCTCGCGATGCCGGTCCCGATCCCGATGAGCAGCCCCCACACGAGGTAGAGCTGCCAGAGGGCGCCGACCGACAGCATGAGGAAGAGCCCGAGCGCGATCGCGGCGAGCCCGGCGAGGAGCGCGCGCCGCGGGCCGAAGCGCTCGACGAGCTTTCCGCCGACGGGACCGCCAAGCCCGAACGTGATGAGACTGATGGAGACGGCGAGCGAGATCGCCGCGCGATCCCAGCCGAACTCCTGCTCGATCGGCACGATGATCACGCCCGGAGCGGCGCGCACCGACGCCGCCGCGAGGAGCGCGAGGAACGTGACGGCGGTCACGACCCAGGCGTAATGGAGCCGCGCCGATCGCATCACGAGGCCGCAGTCTACGGAATGTCGCCCGTTAGACTTGACCATGGAGAGGTGTCCGAGTGGTTGATGGTGCCGCTCTCGAAAAGCGGTAGGCGAAAGCCTCGCGGGTTCGAATCCCGCCCTCTCCGCCGCGCGAATCTCGCGGTCGTGCCGCTTCCATGACGCGGACGCTCGCGATGACCGGCGCCGCGCTCTACGTCGCGACGCTCGTCGTGGTGCCGCTCGCGAACCTCGACCGCGACATCCCCCGTCTGCATCCGGAAGACCTCGTCGATGCCCGCCTCGGCTGGCTCGTCGTCGCGGGCTGGCTGGTGTTCGCGGTAGCGCTCGTCGCGACCGGGCTGCTCGCGTGGCGGCGCGCCGGGGCGGCGGTGAAGGTCGCGGCACTCTGCCTTGGCGTTGCGGCGCTCGTCTCGGTCGCGAACGCGATCGACCCAAGCCTTGGCGTTCGCCGGAGCCCGATCGAGCTCGGGATCTTCGGGCTCGCCGTCGGGCCGCTCGTCGCGTCGTTCGCGTCGAAAGGCGTCGCTCTCCGCGTCCTGGCGGTCGCCGCCGCGGCCGCGTTCGCCGGCATCGTGTTCGAGGCCGACCCCACCGGCGGTCTCATGAATCGTGCCTTCGACGCGCTCGCCGCGGTGTGGTGCATCGTCTTCGCGGCCATGTCGCCAGGGCCGCGCGGGATAATGAGACCATCCGGAGAGGTCGCATAGTTGGTCTAGTGCGCCCGCTTGGAAAGCGGGTAGCCGAAAGGCTCGCGGGTTCGAATCCCGCCCTCTCCGCCGAAACGTTCGCGATCATCCCACTGCCCCGCTCGCTACCATTGATGTCGCCGTGCTAGGCGGGGAGCTAGCGGTGCCCTGTACCCGCAATCCGCTCCAGCGGGGCTGAATCCCCTCCCGAGGTGCGGCATCGCGGTCGCAGCGTGCGTGGCGTGGCGTTGACGATCGGGTCCTGTGCAGCGGCGACCCGCGAACCCCGTCAGATCCGGAAGGAAGCAGCGGTAAGCGGCAGTCGTCGTGTGCCGCAGGCACGCCTGGTCCGAGCTTCGCGCGTGCGCGTGCCCGAGATGCCGTGATCGACGGAGGGTGCACGGCATTCTTGGCGTCACGTCGAGCGTTGGTATTCGCCTGTAATCGCGCGCGTGCGACGCGCCGCCTATCCTGACCACGTGCCGGAGCGCTCCGCCCTCTATCGCCGCTACCGCCCCCAAACGTTCTCCGCCATCGTCGGTCAGGAGCACGTCACGCGCACGCTTCGCAACGCGATCGCCTCGGGCCAGGTCGCGCACGCGTACCTCCTCGCGGGCTCGCGCGGCATCGGGAAGACGACGATCGCGCGCCTGATCGCGAAGGCCGTGAACTGCACGAAGGGTAAGGACGGCGAGCCGTGCGATGCGTGCGAGAGCTGCGTGGCCATCCGCGATGGCCGCTTCCTCGACCTCATCGAGATCGACGCGGCCTCGAATCGCGGCATCGACGAGATGCGCGACCTGCGCGAGAAGGTGCGTTTCGCGCCCTCGCAGGGGCAGTACAAGGTGTACGTCATCGACGAGGCGCATCAGCTGACGAGCGAGGCGTTCAACGCGCTCCTGAAGACGCTCGAGGAGCCGCCGCCGCACGCGATCTTCGTGCTCGCGACGACCGAGGCGGGGAAGATCCCGGGCACGATCGTGTCGCGCACGCAGCGATTCGACCTCCGCCGCATCCCGTACTCGGGTGTCGTGAAGCAGCTCGCCGCGGTGTGCGAGCAGGAGAAGCTCAAGACGGAGCCGGCGGCGCTCGAAGCGATCGCCCGGCACGCGCAGGGCTCGCTCCGCGACGCCGAGAGCATCCTCGACATGGTCGCGACGTTCTCGGACGGCAAGGTGACGCTCGCGGACGTCGACGAGCTGCTCGGCATCTCCGAATGGGAGGAGACCAGCCAGCTCTTCGACGCGCTCGCATCGAACGACGGCGCCGCGGGCGTGCGTCTCGTGGGCAAGCTGGTCGACGACGGACGTGATCTGCGTCTCTTCGTACGGCGCGCGCTCGATCACATGCGCGCGCTCGTGCTCGTCGCGTCGACGGGGAAGGTGCCGGAGACCGCGAGCGAGGGCGTCGCCGCGAAGCTGAAGGAGCAGTCGCCGAAGTTCACGCTCGAGCGCCTCGCGCGCATCGCGAAGCGCCTCATCGAGGCCGAGCAGAACCTACGCACGAGCGAAGGCACACCGCTCCCGCTAGAGCTCGCGATCCTCGATCTCGTCACGAGCCCGGCGACGCCGGCACCCGCGGGCGCGCCGTCGCCGCAACCGGCGGGACGCGGCCCGTCCGCCGCGCCGTCGCGCGCACCCGCCGCCGCGCCGACCCGTCCGTCGAGCCCGACGCGAGCGGAGGCGCGTCCCGCGGCGAGCGCGCCGCGCGCGGAGTCGCGCCCGGCATCGAGCGGCGTCATCGACCTCGCGGCGCGGCGAGCGCAGACCGCGAACATCACGCTCGCCGAGGTGCAGAAGGCGTGGACCGAGCTCGTCGCGCACGCGAAGGCGCAGAGCATCGGAAAGGCGGCGCACCTGCTCGACGCGGAGCCGCTCTCGATCGACGGCGGCACCGTCGTCATCGGCTTCGCCACGGACTTCGCGCGTGCTCTGTGGCAGGATCGCCTGCGGTCCGAGCTCGAGCAGGGCCTCTCCGAGCGCCTCTCGGTCACGCTCCGCGTTCGCTGCGTCATCCAGCCCGTTCCCGCGGGAGCGCCCGCGGCGTCCGACGACCCGATGCACCGCGCGGCCCTCGAGATCTTCCGTCGGCCAGATCGAATCATGGAGATCGAGTGATGAGGAACATGGGCGACCTCGCGAAGATGGCTCAGCAGATGCAGGCGAACATGGCGAAGGCGCAGGCCGAGCTCGCCGAGGTCACGGTCGAAGGAACGGCCGGCGGCGGCGCCGTCGTCATCGTCCTCACCGGTACGCAGGAGATCAAGGACGTGCGCATCAAGAAGGATGCGGTCGATCCCGAGGATGTCGAGACGCTCCAGGATCTCGTCCTCGCGGCGTTCTCCGACGCGCTCGCGAAGTCACGCGAGCTCGCGGCGCAGAGGCTCGGCGCGGTCACCGGCGGTCTCAAGCTCCCGGGTATGTGATTGCCGAGCGCCCTCGCGCGGCCGCTCGCGCGCCTCATCGACGAGCTCTCGAAGCTGCCCGGCGTCGGTCCGAAGACCGCGCAGCGCCTCGCGTATCACATCCTTCGGACACCGATGCCGGACGCCGAGGCGCTCGCTGCGGCCATCCGCTCGGTGAAGACGGATCTTCGCTATTGCTCGGTGTGCTTCAACATCGCGGAGACGGATCCGTGCGCGATCTGCTCATCGGATGAGCGCGACGCGAAGGTGGTCTGTGTCGTCGAGGAGCCGCTCGACGTGCTCGCCATCGAGCGCACGGGTCAATACAAGGGTCGCTACCACGTGCTGCATGGCGCGATCTCCCCGGTGAACGGCGTTCGTCCCGACGATCTCAAGATCGCGCAGCTCGCCGACCGTGTGCGGAAGGGCGGCATCGAGGAGCTCATCCTCGCGACGAACCCGAATTTGGAAGGCGAAGCGACCTCGATGTACATCGCGCAGCTCCTCTCGGGGACGGGCGCGCGTCTCACACGCCTCGCGCGCGGTCTCCCGATGGGTGGCGATCTCGAGTACGCCGACGAAGTCACCGTCAGCCGAGCGCTGGAGGGCCGGCGCGCCCTCTAGGAGGCTCGGAAAAGGCCTGTTTTCCGACATCGGATGTGGAATGCGCGCACGTCGACCTGCGTTTTGTGTAGCGAAGGCAACGTCGCCTCACGAAGCGCCATCCGGGGCATGCGCTCCTCTCGACGTGTGGGGCTTTCGTCGGTTGACTGCCGTGAGCGAGCCTCGGTATGATGAGCGTCCGCGTCACGCCCGTAGGCCGATTCCATTTGGGGAGGTCCGGGGCACGATCTTTAACAGCTGAAGAGTGGCAGGAACGCACAGCGCGGTCTCATCGATTTCTTGATCGAACTCGAAGATGAACAGACCGGCCGAAAGGTTGGTCTGATTTTTTTGTCGGAGAGTTTGATCCTGGCTCAGGACAAACGCTGGCGGCGTGCATAAAACATGCAAGTCGAACGGGCGATCCCCGCAAGGGGAAAGCTAGTGGCGAACGGCTGAGTAACACGTAGGTGACCTGC
>DATDNP010000024.1:0-18104 GCA_036518215.1 Candidatus Limnocylindria bacterium | reverse complement strand
CGAAGTCGAACCTCGCGAGCTGGAACCGGTACATAAAGGAGAAGAGCGATGCGGCGCTCGCGCGGAACAGCCTCTTCGGTCTTGCGACGATCGCGTTCCTCGCGGTCTTCCGCGAGGGCGCCGAGACCGCGCTCTTCTACGTCGGCATCGCGCCGTCGATCGCGACGTTCGACCTTGTCGCCGGCGTCGCGCTTGGCGCCGTCGCGCTCGCGGTGATCGGCACGGCGATGCTGCTGTTCGGGGTACGCATCCCGATCCGAGCCTTCTTCCTCGGGACGAGCGTGCTGGTCTTTTATCTCGCGCTCAAGTTCGTGGGTGCCGGGATACACGCGCTCCAGGTCGCGGGCATCATCCCGGCGACGCCGCGCGCGTATCTTCCCGACATCGGGATCATCGGCGCGTTCCCGACCGTGGAGACCACGGTGGTACAGGCGTTCCTTCTCGCAGCGGCCGTCGCATGGCTGCTCGCGAGGTCGGCGCGCAGGCGCTTTGACACAGTCTGAGGCGACCCTACGAGAATGGGCGCGGGCAGAGCCGCACGAAGGGGGTAGACAGGAATCATGAGATCCACGCGTGTGATCGCGGTCGCGATCGCGGCCGCTGGCCTGGTGGCGGCCGCATGTGGCGGACAGACGGGTGCTTCACCGACACCGACGACGAGCGGCGGTGCGAGCAGCTCGGCGGCACCCATCACGAAGACGCTCAACATCGGGTTCACCAACTCGCAGACCGGCGCGCAGCAGGTCGCGTCGACGAAGCAGACCGAAGGCATCAAGCTCTGGGTCGACCAGGTCACGAAGGCGGGCGGCATCAAGCTGAAGGACGGCACCGTCCTCATGCCGAAGATCACCTTCTACGACGACGGCTCCGACTCCACCCGCGTCCAGCAGCTCTACACGAAGCTCATCAATGACGACAAGGTGGACTTCCTGCTGTCGCCGTACTCGAGCGGCCTCGTGAAGACCGCGGCCGTCGTCTCGGAGCAGGCCGGCAAGGTCATGGTGACGGCCGGCGGTGCGGACGACGCGACGATGGAGCAGGGCTTCCAGAACATCTATCAGGTGTACACGCCGGCATCGGCGTACCTCACCGGCGCGATCGACCTCATGCTGAAGCTCGACCCGACCATCAAGAAGCTCGCGATCGTCAACGAGAAGGACTCGTTCTCGACCTCGGTGGTGAACGCGGCGAAGCCGTACGCCGAGAGCAAGGGTCTGCAGATCGTCATGAGCCAGGGCTACGACACCGGCACGACCGACTTCAACCCGTTCATGAACCAGCTCATCTCGGCGGCGCCGGACGCGATCATCGGCGGCGGCCACCTCGTCGACGGCACGGCGTTCGCGAAGGCGCTCAAGGACAAGAGCGTGAACGCGCGCTTCGTCGCGCTCCTCGTCGCTCCGCCCGAGCCGACGTTCGCCGACATCGGCGACGCGGCGAACTTCATCGTCGGCCCCTCGCAGTGGGAGATCCCGGTGAAGTACGACGAGGCGGCGGCGAAGACCGAGAACATCCCCTTCTACGGGATCTCGAGCGCGAACTTCACGTCCGCATACAAGGCGATGTTCAACGGCGGCAGCCCGACGTATCACTCGGCCGGCGGCTACGCGGCTGGCCTCGTGCTCCAGAAGGCGCTCGAGGACGCGGGCTCGACGGACCCGGCCAAGGT
Source organism: Candidatus Limnocylindria bacterium (assembly GCA_036518215.1). Taxonomy (GTDB): domain Bacteria; phylum Chloroflexota; class Limnocylindria; order P2-11E; family P2-11E; genus CF-39. The sequence goes on along the minus strand of DATDNP010000024.1, from coordinate 16,435 downwards.
CCGCGCCGCGCTGGACAAGATCAACATGATGACGTTCTTCGGTCCGATCAAGTTCTCGACTGACCAGAAGACGCACGGCAAGCAGGTCGCGCATCAGATGGTCTACATCCAGTGGCAGAAGGGCTCGGACGGCAAGCTCGCCGTGCAGGTCGTATGGCCAACGGAGGCGAAGACAGCCGACGGGCAGCTACGGAAGTAGCTGCCACACCTGAATAGGTAGTACGAGCCGGGCATGAACCTCGACGCATTGATCCCTTCGCTCGTCGACGGTCTCATGCTCGGCTTCGTCTATGGCCTCGCCGCGATGGGCCTCACGCTCATCTTCGGCGTGATGCGCGTCATCAACCTCTCCCACGGACCTGTCATGGCGACGGGCATGTTCGTCGTCTACGTGCTCTTCACCGGTCCGCTCGCGGTCAATCCGTACCTGGGCATCGTCGCAGCGCTCGTGTTCGGGCTCGTCTTCGGCGTCATCGAGTACCTGATCGCGGTCGACCGTGTCATCAATGAGCCCGAGCTCACGACGCTCCTGGCGACGTTCTCCGTCAACCTGATGATCGTCGGCGTCCTCACCGCGCAGTTCACGACGACGCCGCGCGCCGTCGACGTCTCGCTCGGCTCGATCACCGTCCCGCTCGTGCGCAACGTCCTTGGGACGCATCTCATCTCGGTCGCCATCGCGATCGTCGTCGCCGCGCTCCTCTACCTCCTGCTCTTCCGCACGCGCATCGGGAAGCAGATCCGCGCCGTCGCGAACAACCGCTCCGCCGCGGAGCTCATGGGCATCAACTCGCGGGCGATGCTCGCGCTCTCGTTCGGCATCGGGACCGCGCTCGCGATGGTGAGCGGTGGCGTCCTCGCGACGCTCTTCCCGTTCAACCCGCTCTCGGGCGCGGGTTACGAGATCAAGTCATTCGTCATCGTCGTGCTCGGCGGCCTCGGGAACCCGACAGGTGCGCTCGTCGGAGGCATCGTCATCGGCCTCCTCGAGGGTCTCGCGCCGAACTTCGTCGCCGTCTCGTGGGTGCCGGTGATCGAGTACGTCATCTTCATCGCGATCCTGCTCGTGCGCCCGGCAGGCCTCCTCGGGAGCCGCGTGTGATCCGCTATCGCATCCCGTTCCTGCCGGTCATCGTCGTGCTGCTCGCGATCGTCGCGGCGCTGCCGGGCCTGCTCGGCCAGGCGACGCTGCGCGAAGAGCTCTTCCTCATCTTCATGCTCATCACGCTCGCGTCGAGCATCAACATCATCATGGGCTACACCGGCTACGTGTCATTCGGGCACATCGTGTTCTTCGGGCTCGGCGGGTACTTCGCGTTCTACCTCATGCAGGTGCAGGGCTGGCACTTCATCGCCGCGCTCATCGCGAGCGTGTTCCCATCGGCGCTCATCGCGCTCGTCATCGGTACCGCGATCCTGCGGCTCCGCGGCGCGTACTTCGCCCTCGCGACCGTCGGCATCAACGAGGCGATGCGGGTCGTCTTCAACAACTGGGAGACCTTCGGTGGCGCCGTCGGCATGTTCTTCAACTTCTCGATCTATCTCCAGTACGGCGGCGCGGGCCCGGCACGGGAGCTCGGGTACTACGTCATGGCCATCGTTGCCATCGCCACCATCGCGACGTCGTACTTCGTGAAGCGCTCGAAGTTCGGTCTGTCGCTCATGGCGATCCGAGAGGACCAGGACGTCGCGATGGTCGTCGGCATCGACCCCGCGCGCGCGAAGGTCGTCGCGTACGTCATCTCGGCGGTGTTTCCGGCGATGGCGGGCGCGACGTACTTCTTCCGCAACGGCATCATCGAGCCGAACGACGCGTTCCAGCTGCAGCGCTCGATCGAGTCGCTCGTCATGTGCGTGCTCGGCGGCATCGGGACGGTCGCCGGCCCGATCGTCGGTGCGGCCATGTACGAGTGGCTGCGCGGCTTCCTCATCACGAATCCGGCGCTCGCGGCCTACCAGCTCTTCCTCGCCGGCCTGCTCCTCCTCATCGTCGTGCTCTTCGTGAGCGCGGGGCTCGTCGGGTGGCTGCGCAATCGCTACACGGTGCTGCGGGCGTACATCCCATGAGCGCGATCCTCCAGCTCCAGAACGTCACGGTCCGCTTCGGGGGACTCGTCGCGGTCGACGGCGCGACGTTCGACGTCGCGGAGGGCACCATCCTCGGCCTCATCGGGCCGAACGGCGCCGGGAAGACGACGCTCTTCAACGCGATCAACGGCGTCTACCGGCGGCACACCGGCTCGATCGTGTTCGCCGGCCAGCGCATCAGCGGCCTCCGCCCGTTCGAGGTCGCGAAGCGCGGGATCGCGCGGGCGCATCAGGTGGTGCGGCCGCTCAACGACCTCTCGGTCATCGCGAACGTCACGGTCGGCGCGTGCTTTGGCCGTGAGAACTTGAGCCTCGGCGACGCGCGGAAGGTCGCGGAGCAGACGCTGGCCGAGCTCGGGCTCACCGAGCGCGCGGAGATGGTCGCGGGCAAGCTCAACGTCGCGCAGAAGAAGCGCCTCGAGCTCGCGCGCGCGCTCGCCGCGCGCCCCAAGCTGCTGCTCGCCGACGAGACGCTCGCCGGCCTCAACCCGCAGGAGGTCGCCGACATGCTCGGCATCTTCCGCGGGATGCGCGAGCGCGGCATCACCGTCGTGATGATCGAGCACCTCATGCACGCGGTCATGAACGTCTCAGACCGCGTCGTCGTGCTCGACTACGGGAAGAAGATCGCCGAAGGCTCACCGCAGGAAGTGCAGAACGATCCGAAGGTCATCGAGGCGTACCTCGGCGACCCGAAGATGGCCGAGCGCATGCTCGAGGAGGACCGATGAGCGTGCTCCGGATCGAGGGGCTCGAGGCCGGGTACGGCGAGGTGCAGATCCTCTGGGGCGCATCGCTCGAGCTGCGCGAGGGGAAGCTCACGACGCTCGTCGGATCGAACGGCGCCGGAAAGACGACGCTCCTGCGGGCCGTCATGGGGCTCATCCCCGCGTGGAAGGGCGTCGTGAAGCTCGACGAGCGCACTATCACGAAGGTCTCCGCCCACGAGAAGGCCTCGCTCGGGCTCGTCCTCGTGCCCGAGGGCCGGCAGCTCTTCTCGAGCATGACGATCGACGAGAACCTCGAGATGGGCTCGACGGTGCGTCACGCGCGCGCGACACGGCGTCAGAACCTCGACCGCGTCCACTCGCTTTTCCCGCGGCTCGCGGAGCGGCGGACGCAGCTCGCGGGCACGCTGTCCGGCGGCGAGCAGCAGATGCTCGCGATCGCGCGCGGGCTCATGGCGAACCCGAAGATCCTCATGTTCGACGAGCCGACGCTCGGACTGTCGCCGCTCTTCGTGCAGAACCTCTTCGAGATCATCCGCACCCTCAAGAAGGAGGGGCTCACGATGCTCCTCGTCGAGCAGAACGTGCAGCTCTCCCTCGCGGTGAGCGACTTCGCATATGTGCTCGCGCGCGGGAAGGTCGAGATCGAGGGCGAGGCGCGCACCGTGCGCGACATGCCCGAGGTGCGGAAGGCCTACCTCGGTCTGTAGCGGCTAGAGGGCGAGGAGCAGGAAGGTCAGGTCGCTCTGCGCGAGGCGGTCCTCGCCGGTGCACGTCGCGCTGCTCGCGCTACGCCGGTAGCAGCCCGCGCAGCGTTCGGCATCGACGGTCGCGTTCTCGAGCGGGCACGCCGCCTTGGTCTGCGCGTCGTTCGTGTGCATCACCGCAAGTAGACGGGCGCGGCGCGGGGCGCGGCTAGGGCCGTTCGACCCACCGAGGTATGTGACGCGAGTTACGGTCCGCGGCGTGTGACGCGAGTCACCGCCAACTACGATGTGGACCGTGCCGACACCGCGCCGCGACCGCCCGCATCTCCCAGAGGGGTACATCACGACGAAGCCGCGCGGCATGCTGTCATGGGCGGCCGCGGAGCGCGTGCTCAAGACGGCGCCGTATCTCTGGATCGCGACGGTCGGCAAGGACGCAGGCCCGCATCTCGTCCAGCAGTGGGGCGTGTGGGTCGACGGCGTCCTCTACTTCGAGGGCAGCGAGCAGACCCGCTGGGCGCGCAACCTCGCGCGAGAGCCTCGGCTCGCGTTCGGGATGCAGCATCAGGACAAGGCGATCTACGGCGATGCCATCGTCGACGTGCTGCGCGGTCCGGACCGCAAGCTCGCGACGAAGATCGCGCGGCAGTACGCCGCGAAGTACCGGCGGACGTTCAAGTACCGGCCGAAGCCCGAGCAGTACGAGAAGGGCTACATCTTCCGCGCGCGGCCCGAGAAGCTCATCGCGTTCGACGTGAAGAAGTTCACGACCTCGGCGGCGCGGTTCACCTTCACGCCGCGCTAGACCGACCGGTGACGGGCGTCACAGGCGGCGCGCGGACGGCGTGCTAGGCGTGCCGGCTCCGAGCGAGGATCCGGCCGAGCAGCTGGTAGAGCACGACGAGGCCCTGCAACTCCCACATCGAGGACTCCTTTGGCGTGTCTATCTCTCAAGACGGGCGAACGTTGGGTCTTGTTTCGCGATCCACGAGCAGCGCGACGGAATTCACCCGGTCGGGCTAGCCTCCGCGCCGTGAAGCTCGACGCCTTCCTCCAGGGCACGCACGTCGAGGACGCCGGCGCGATCGCGTCGGGCCTCGAATCGGCCGGCTTCTACGGAATGTGGCTCACCGAGACGCAGGTGGACCCCTATCTCCCGCTCGCCGTCGCCGCCACGACGACGCGCTCGCTCCGCCTCGGCACCGGGATCGCCGTCGCGCTCAACCGCAGCCCGATGGTGACCGCGATGGACGCCTGGGCGATCCAGCGCGCCAGCCGCGGCCGCGTCGACCTCGGGCTCGGCCCTCAGGTGAAGGCGCACGTCGAGCGACGCTTCTCGATGCCCTACGACCGCCCCGCGGCCCGGATGAAGGAGTACGTGGCGGCGCTCCGGCACATCTGGGGCGCGTTCCAGCACGAGCATCGTCTCGCCTTCAAGGGCGATTTCTGGGCGTTCTCGCTCATGTCGCCGTTCTTCGACCCGGGCCCGATCGAGCATCCGCGGATCGCCGTCTACCTGGCCGCGGTGAACGCGCTCATGTTCCGCGCCGCGGGCGAGGTCGCCGACGGCGTCGTCGGCCACCCCTTCTCGACGCCGGCCTACCTGCGCGACGTCGCGCTCCCGTCCCTCGAAAAGGGGCTCGCGCGGAGCGGCCGGCGCCGCGCCGACGTGACGCTCTCCTGCCCCGTCTTCTCGCTCGTCGACGAGTCGCCCACCTTCGCCGCCGACGAGCGCTACGCGCGCGAGCAGCTCGCCTTCTACGCCTCGACGCCCGCGTACCGCCCGGTGCTCGACCACCACGGCTGGGGCGGCATCGGCGAGGAGCTCTCGAAGCTTGCGCGCACGGGCAACTTCGCCGCGCTTCCCGGGCTCGTCACCGCCGAGATGATGGACACGTTCGTGACACGCGCACCGACGTACGCCGCGCTCGGGAAGGCGTTCCGCGAGCGCTACGACGGCATCCTCGACCGCGTCGCGCTCTACGGCGACGCGACGAAGATCGCGCCGCGGCACGTCGCGGCGCTCGCGAGCGCACTCGATGCCGCCACCGCGAAATCCTAGGCCCCACGTAGTACTTTCCACTACCTCGCTCTGACGACCCGCCCGCTCCGGTCCGGCATGCTCCGGTCATGCGCGTGACCCGCGCGCTCGTCATCGCATGCGCGATGGTCCTCGTCGCGTCCGTCGGCTATGCGCGGTCCGCCCCGCTCGACGATCCCGCCGCGAAGCTCGTCCTGCCGGGGAGCGTCGTACTCGACGCGCGCGGCACGGTGCTCGAGCGCAACGCGCGCGACGGCCTGCGTATCCCCGTGCCGCTGTCGGCGGTCGCGCCGCGGATGATCGAGGCGACGATCTCGGCGGAGGACCGCCGCTTCCAGCAGCACCCGGGCGTCGATCCGCTCGCGATCGCGCGCGCGCTCGCGACGCTCGGGTCGCGCCCGTCAGGCGCGTCGACGATCACGCAGCAGCTCGCGCGCCGGCTCTACCTCGACGGCGATACGCGCCCGCTCCTCGTGCGCAAGCTCGACGAGGCCCGCATCGCGGTGATGCTCGAGGCGCGGTTCACGAAGGCCGAGATCCTCGACCTCTACCTGAACGACGTCTACTACGGCCGCGGCGCGTACGGGATCGAGGCGGCGTCACGCGTCTACTTCGGAACGAGCGCGAGCCACCTCGACCTCGCGCAGGCCGCGTACCTCGCGGGGCTGCCGCAGCGTCCGACCGAGTACGGCACGGCCGCCGATGCCTCGGCCGACGCGCGACAGGCCTACGTGCTCGCGCGGATGGTCGAGGACGGCTGGATCGGCACGGACGACGCCGCGCTCGCGAGGGACGAGCGCGTCGAGATGTCGCCGCTGGCGGACGGGCCCATCGCCGACGCGTTCGTCCAGTACGCGCTCGCGGAGCTCGCGCGCGTGCGACCCGACCTCGCGCACCGCGACGGTCTCATGATCGAGACGACGCTCGACGCGGGGCTCCAGTCGGAGATGGAGCGGCTCGCGCGGCTGCGCATCGCGCCACTCGCGGACCGCAACGTGAGCGACGGCGCGCTCGTCGCGATCGAGCCGCGTAGCGGACGCATCGTCGCGTTCGTCGGGAGCGCGACCGACGGCGATCCCCGCCACGGCGGCGATATCGACATGGCCGTGACGCCGCGCGAGCCGGGCTCGGCACTGAAGCCGTTCCTCTACGCCGCCGCCTTCGAGCACGGGTACACCGCGGCGACGCCGCTCCTCGACGTCCCGACGACGTTCCAGACCGTCGACTCGACGTACGCCCCTCTCGACTACGACCGGTCGTTCCACGGCGTCGTGCCGCTGCGCACGGCGCTCGCGTCGTCGCTCAACGTGCCGGCGGTCCGCACGCTCGACGCGATCGGGGTCGATTCGATGCTCGAGATCCTTCACCGCTTCGGGCTGAAGACGCTCGACACGCCGGAGCGCTATGGGCTCTCGCTCACGCTCGGCGGCGGCGACGTCACGCTCGTCGACCTCACGAGCGCGTACGCGGCGCTCGCGGCAGGTGGCGAGCTCACCGAGCCATACGCCGTCACGCGCGTCCGCGACGCGTCGGGCCGCGTGCTGTACGAACGGACGGCCGGGCCGGCGCGCCGCGTCCTGTCGGCCCAGCACGCGTACCTCCTCACGAGCATCCTGTCCGATCCCGACGCGCGCATCCCCGGCTTCGGCGGCGTCACGCCGTTCGACCTGCCGTTCGCCGCGGCCGTGAAGAGCGGGACGAGCACGGCGTTCCGCGACAACTGGACCGTCGGCTTCACGCCGGACCTCGCGGTCGGCGTCTGGGTGGGCAACGCCGATGGCTCGCCGATGACCGACGTGTCGGGCGTCGAGGGGGCCGGGCCGCTCTGGCACGACGCGATGCTCGCCGCCGCGCTCGCGCGCCCGATGTCTTCGTTCACGCGGCCGGCCGGGCTCGACGACGTGACGGTCTGCGCGCCGACGGGGTTGCTCCCGGGTCCGTTCTGCCCGTCGCCGGTGCGAGAGGTCTTCGTCCGGGGCACCGCTCCGACGACGGTCGAGCGCTACTACGTGCGCGACGCATCGGGTGTCCTGCGGATCGATCCGCCGGTCGACGCGCGCGCGTGGGCGCTCGACGCGGGACTTCCGCTCGTGACGAGCGGCGGCACGGGCTCGGATCTGCGGATCGTGGCACCCGCGGACCGCACCGTCGTGTTCATCGCGCCGGAGCTCGCGACGAACGAGCTCGTCGTGCGCGTCGCGGCGAGCGCCGGGATCGATCGCGCCGCCGTCTCGATCGACGGGCGCTCGGTCGGCATCGTCTCGATGTCCGATCCGACGGTGCGGTGGCCGCTCGTCCCCGGGACGCACACGGTCGTCGCGAGCGCGCGCCTCGCGGATGGGTCACTGGTCACGGCGAGCTCTTCGTTCGAGGTGAGGTAAGTGGACAGGATCCGTAGCTATCGCGGCGCGAGCTTGGCCATCGCGGTGCTCTTCGTCGTCATCACATCGAGCCAGTTCGTCGACTTCCGTCGCCTCGGACTCGTGATCGCGGGCTTCAGCATCGGTCCGGTCGGCGAGGACGTGTCGCGGCTCGCACCCGTGACGGTGACGTTCCCCGAGGCGCCGAACGAAGCGGATCCCGCGAACGTGCTGCGGCTCTCACCGGAGGCGAAGGGCAGCTACGCATGGCTCTCGCCGCGGACGCTCGTCTTCCAGCCCGACTTCCCCGGCCTCGCGCGCGGCGCGACGTACACGGTGATCGTTCCCGCACGTCCCGAGGCGGGCCTCCCCGACGAGGTGCGATCGAAGTTCACGGTGACCGGCAAGCTCACCGTCCAGCAGGTCATCCCCGGCGACGGCGACAGCGAGGTCCCGCTGAACGCGCAGGTGCTCGTCCAGTTCAGCCGCTCCGTCGCGCCGCTCACGACGCTCGCGGCGCGTCCGACGGACCAGGTCGTCACGTTCGAACCAGCGCTGCATGGCACCGGCGAATGGCTCAACACGTCCATCTACCGCTTCGTCCCGAGCGACCTCGCTCCGAATACGCGCTACACCATGACGATCGCGAAGGGGCTCACCGCGGCGACGGACGGCGTCCTCGAGAGCGACTACCGGTCGACGTTCACCACCGTGACGCCCGCCGTCGACTCGATCATCCCGGACACGTCGTGGACGTACGCGGGTCCATGGCAGCAGGTCGTCGTGACCTTCAACCAACCGATGGATCCCGCCGCGGGCGACGGCGTCACGGTCGCGACCGAGGCGGGGACGCTCGCGCGCGAGGCGCGGAGCTGGAACGACACGCGCACGGTGCTCACGCTCACGCCGCTCGAGCGTCTCGCGAGCCAGACGAGCTACGTCGTGTCCGCCCCCGCGGGCCTGAAGGGCGCGCGCGGCGGCGCCACGTCCGAGCGTCGCGCGTCGACGTTCAAGACGGTCGGGCTCCCGCACGTGCAGGCGACGAATCCGCCCGATGGCGCGACGAACGCGAGCCAGTACGGCGCGAACATCGCGTTCACCCAGCCGATGGACCAGGAGTCTCTCGAGGGCAAGGTGAGCGTGAGCGGATTCACGCCCGCCGACCTCGAAGGGAACATCTTCATCTCCGACCAGAGCATCGGCATCAGCCTGCCGTTCAAGCCGTCCACCCACTACACGATCACGATCGCGGCCGGCGCGAAGGACCGCTACGGACAGCTCATGGACGCCTACTCGTTCTCCTTCACGACCGGCGCGCTGCCGTCGAGCGTGCAGCTCGCGCTCCCGAACTACCAGGCCGCGACGTTCTCGTCGTCCACCGAGCCGTTCGTGTGGTTCCAGACGACGAACCTGGCGGACGTCGCGTTCGCGCTCTACCCGCTCACGCCGTCCGAGGCAAAGTCGGTCATGTTCGACTTCACCAGCGGCCCGAACTTCAAGCCGTCGCTGCCGGCGCTCCGTGAGTGGCACGAGACGATCCCCGTGGCGAAGGACGAGGCGCTCCTGGACCGAACGAGCCTCACGGGAGGCGGACCGCTGCCGAAGGGGTTCTACCTCCTCACGGCCGGCGGCCAGTACATCTCGCGCGTTCCGATCGCCGTCGTCGACACGGAGATCACGACGAAGATGTCGTTCGACGAGCTCGTCACGTGGGTCGTCGACCACGACACCGGCCGGCCGGTCGAGGGCGTCACCGTCCACGCCGTTGGCGGCGTCGTCGGACCGAACGACGCGGTGACGGACGCGCGCGGCCTCGCTTCGTTCAAGCTGCCGGTGCCCGGACCGGGCCAGTACGCCGATCGCGGTAGCTGGATCACGATCGACGGCGACCGCTTCGGCGTCATGAGCACCCGCTGGAACGGCACGTCGGGTTACCAGTACGGACTGCCGGGCGAGTACTCGGCACGCCAGTACGTCGGGCAGGTCTACACCGATCGTCCGCTCTACCGACCCGGCGAGACCGTCTTCTACAAGGGCGTCGTGCGCGCGGACGACGACGCCTCGTACAGCGTCCCGCCGGCGGACGCGTCGTTCGAGTTCGTGCTGCGCAACTCGCGCGGGCAGGAGCTGCAGCGCCAGACGATGCACCTGTCGGAATTCGGATCGTTCGACGGCTCGTACGTGATGCCGTCCGACGCGCCGACCGGGGACTACTACTTCTCGATCCAGGTGCCGAACGCGACGCCGAACGGATACGTATTCGCGTCGAACTCGTTCCTCGTCGCTGAGTTCCGCAAGCCCGAGTTCCAGGTGTCGCTCGGCACCGACCGCACCTCGTACACGAACGGCGACACGATCGCCGTGAGCGCGAACGCGAGCTTCTTCTTCGGCGGCGCGCTCCAGGGCGCGAGCGTCCAGTGGTCCGCGATCGCCTCGCCCTACGTCATGCGCGTGAAGGGCTTCGAGAGCTACTCGTTCAGTGACATCGACTACGCGAACCGGTCCGTCCCGAAGGACGCGACGCGCGCGAAGGGCAGCGGCACGACGGGCGCCGACGGCACCGCGACCTTCAGCGTGCCCGCCGTGCTGAACGCGTCGGAGGGCGTTCAGCGTTTCACGATCTCCGCCACGATCACCGATCAGAACGGCCAGGCGGTAGCGGGATCGACCGATGTCACCGTTCACCCTGCGGCGCTGTACGCCGGTGTGCGAGCCGACCGGTACGTCGTCTCGTCCGGGAACGCGGCCACGATCCAGCTCGTCAGCGTCGATACCGATGGGAACATCCGCGCGGGCCAGCGCGTGACGGTGCGCGTGTACGACCGGCAGTGGATCACGACGAAGGTCCTCGTTCCGGGCGGTGGCCGCCGCTACCAGAGCGACCCGCGCGACACGCTCCTCGACACGCTCAGCGCGACGACCCGCGACGATGGCACCGCGTACGTCACGTACGTCCCGTCGAAGTCCGGACAGCTCCGCATCGTCGCCGAGGTCACCGACACGCAGGGCCGGAGCTCGCGATCTTCGACGTGGCTCTGGGTCGCCGGCCAGCAGTTCGCGCTGTGGCAGGTCACGAACGACGACGCGATCAAGCTCGTGGCCGACAAGGAGCGGTACGAGGTCGGCGACACGGCTGACGTCCTCGTGCCCGCGCCGTTCGCTGGCGCGACGGCGCTCATCACCGTCGAGCGCGGCAAGATCATCACGCGCGAGGTCCGCACGCTCGCGACGAACAGCGAGCGACTCGCCATCCCCATCGACGACCATTCGGTCCCCGACGTGTTCGTCTCCGTCGTCCTCTATCGAGCGCCGACGGCGGCCGATCCGCTCCCGCGCTACAAGGTCGGGTACGTGGAGCTCCCCGTCTCGACGGCGAGCCGGCAGCTGAACGTGCAGATCACGCCGGACCGGGCGCAGGCGAAGCCGGGCGACACCGTGCACTACGACATCGCCGTCACCGACGCGAACGGCCGGCCCGTGCGCGCCGAGCTGTCGGTCGCGGTGGTCGACAAGGCGATCCTCGCGCTCCAGGACGAGCGCGGGCCCGATGGCCTCAAGGCGTTCTGGTTCGAGCGCGGCCTCGGCGTGAGCACGACCTCGTCGCTCACGACATCCCTCGATCGTTGGAACGACGCGATCGCCGAGCTGCCGAAGGGCGGCAAGGGCGGGAGCGGCAGCGGCCTGCCCGGCGACCGCATCCGCGAGACGTTCCGCAACACCGCGTACTGGGAGGCGCAGCTCGTCACGAGCGACGACGGGCACGCGAACGTCGACGTCGTCATGCCCGACGACCTCACCACGTGGCACATGGCGGTCCGCGCGATCAGCGGGAACACCATGGTCGGCGAAGGGCAGAACGAGCTCGTGTCGACGAAGCCCGTCCTCATCCGCTCGGCGCTGCCGCGATTCCTGCGCACGGGCGACACCGCGGACCTTCGCGTACTCGTGCGGAATGGCACGCCTGCCGCAGCGGACATCACGGTCGCGATGGCCGCCGACGGGGTCGGCGTGAGCGGCTCGCTCACGCAGACGCACACCGTCGCGGCCGGCGCATCCGTCGCGTACGTGTGGAGCGCGACCGACCCCGCGGAGGGCACGGTGAAGCTGGCGTTCACGGCGACCGGGCCCGGCGGCGAGGGCGACGCGCTCGCGGTGAGCCTGCCGAGCCTCATCGACATGACGCCGGAGACGATGTCGACGAACGGCGTCGTCACGAACTCCAGCGGCGCGGAGGGCATCTACCTCCCGAAGTTCGCCGACCAGACGCACGGAAGCCTCACGGTCGACGTGCGCTCCGCGCTCGTCGGCTCGCTCGCGGACGAGCTCGGCTTCTACCCCGTGCGCGAGTACGAAGGCGCCGAGTACGTGGCGAGCCGATTCCTCGCGACGATCGCGGTCGCGCGCGCCGAGCAGAGCGCGAGCAGCACGAGGCCGTACGGCTCCGCGCTCGCGCGCGATCTCGGCGGGCTCATCGGACGCCAGCGCCCCGACGGCGGATGGGCGTGGTGTGACGACCCGCTCTGCCAGAGCGACCCCAACGTCACCGGCTGGGTACTCCTCGCTCTCGGCGAGGCGCGCCGTGACGGCATGCGCGTCGACCAGGCCGTCGTGAGCAAGGCGACCTCGTACGTCCTCGGACGCCTCAACGTCCCGAACACGACGGTCGAGGGCACGACGAACGACCAGGACCAGCGCGCGTTCCTCCTCGCTGCGGCGGCCGCCGCGGGCGGCGACGTGCAGAGTCGCGCGAACTCCCTGCTCGAGCAGGACCGCACGCGTCTACTCAACTGGGGCCGCGCCTACCTCGTGAACGCGTTCCTCGACACGGGCGTGAAGCCCGAGGACCAGCGCGTCCGCATGCTCGTCAACGACCTGAACTCCTCGACCATCCCGAGCGCGAACGGCAACCACTGGGAGGACTCGGCCACATCGAGCAAGATGTCGTTCATGACGAGCGCGTCGACGACCGCGCTCGTCGCGCTCGCGCTCGCCCGCACGCAGCCCGACCACGAGCTCCTCGCGCAGACGGTGCGCTGGCTCGTCGTCGCGCGCAGCGCGCAAGGCTGGCAGACGACCATCGACCGCGCGCTCGCGATGCTCGCGCTGTCGTCGTACGCGGTGCACACCGGCGAGCTCGGCGGCGAGTACAGCTACAAGGTGCTGCTCGACGATCGGCAGGTCCTCGCCGGACTCGTGAAGCCCGCGCGAACGCCCACCGTGGCGAGCACGAAGATCTCGCTCACGCAGCTCGTGCCCGGAAGGACGAGCATCCTCGCGCTCACGCGCGACAGCGCGATCAGCGGACGCATGTACTACACGCTCGACCTGCGCTACATGACCCCGGCGAACACGGTCGACGCGTTGAACCGCGGCTTCGCGATCTCACATCAGTACACGCTCCTCGACGCGCCGGGAACGCCCGTGACAAGCGTGAAGCTTGGTGAGGTCGTGCGCGTCACGCTCACGGTCCTCGTGCCGAACGACCGCAACTACGTCACGGTCGAGGACATGCTGCCGGCGGGGCTCGAGCCCGTCGATGCGCGGCTCAAGACCACGGATCCCGGGCTCATCGCAAAGCTCGAGCAGGACCGGATGGCGGCGGCGCAGCGCCACGACGGCGGATACGTCGCGCCGTGGTTCCGCTGGTACTACAGCCCGTGGCAGCACGTCGATCAGCGCGACGATCGCACGGTGCTCGTCGCCGATCGGCTCACGAAGGGCGTGTACGAGTACGTCTACTACGCGCGCGCGACGACGACGGGCGACTTCTTCGTCGCGCCGGCGCACGCCGAGGAGACGTACTTCCCCGAGGTGTTCGGCCGGAGCGACAGCGGCCGCTTCACGGTGAGCGAGTAGGCGCGGCGCACGGTTCGAGCGAGCGCGTGCGTGCGATCGCGGAGAAGACCGCCGCGCTTGGGCGGAGCGTGCGCCGCTCGGTCGCGAAGTCGACGGCCGCGAGCCCGTACTTCGGCGTGTAACCGCGCGTCCATTCGTAGTTGTCGATGAGCGACCAGTACAGGTAGCCACGCACGTCGGCGCCGTCCGCCATCGCCGCGGCCACGGCCGCGAGGTGGTCGCAGATGAACGATGAGCGCAGCGCGTCGGTCGGATCGTCGATGCCGTTCTCCGTGATGAACAGCGGCAGGGCGTATCTGCGAAGGGAGAGGAGCACGCGGTACAGGCCGGCCGGATAGATCTCCTCGTCGGACGCGCTCACGGCCGCGTCCGGCATGTTCTCGAGTCGGAATCCCTCGGGCTGGCTCGCATCGGTACGGACCACGCTTCGCGTGTAGTAGTTGACCCCGATGAAGTCGAGCGTCCCCTTGAGCGTCCAAACGTCCTCCTCGATGTCGAGGAGCGTAGGGACGAAGAGCCGCAGGTGTCCGGTCACGAGCGCGTCGAGCGGCTGATCGTTGAAGAAGCTGCTCAGGATGTCCGCCATGAGCTTGTCGGCCGGGTCCCACCAGCGCGCCGGATCGAGGATCCGGAAGTGCTCGGCGAGGCTCACCAGCGCGGTCGGGAAGCTGGCGTGGATGAGGTGGTACGCCGCGGCGTGCGCCTTGAGGTAGTTGGCGAGCACACGCCCCGTGAGCGCGACGTCGGTCTTCCCCGGCGGCGTTGCGCCGACGAGGTAGCCCGTGAACGCGTTCCCGTTCGGCTCGTTGACGGTGAGCCAGTAGTCGACAAGACCACCGATGCGTGGCACGAGGTACGCGACGTAGTCGGAGAACCACCGCACCATGTCGTCGTTCGCCCAACCGCCGCGATCGGCGGCCCAGATCGGGTTCGTGAAGTGATGGAGCGTCACGAACGTCTTGAGCCCGTGAGCGCGCGCGTCCGTCAGGACGGCGATGTAGTGCGCGACCTCGCTCTCCGAGAACACGCCTTCCGCCGGCTCGATGCGCGACCACTCGATGGACAGCCGGAACGCGTTCTGCGAGAGGGATGAGGCGATGCCGAAGTCCTCGTCGTAGCGGTGATACTCGTCGTCCGCAGCGCCCGCGACCGGCGTCCGGCCCTCGGTCTCCCACTCGTAGTAGTCGTTGTTCCTGTTGTCGCCTTCGACCTGATGCGCGGCGGTCGCCGTCCCGAAGAGGAATCCGTCGGGGAACGTCGCCGACGTCGATGTTCTCGGCGTGCGGGACATCTCGATGCGACCCGCGAGGACGTAGCCGCCGGAGACGGTGACCATGAGGATGCCCGCGATGCCGAACGCGACGGCGGCCGCGCGGCGCGGCGAGCGGATCGCTAGACGGGCCACGAGAACGGCGCGCCGCGCTCGATGACGAAGAAGCTCGACGAGAACCGCATCGAACCGATGCCGACGTAGGCGCGGCCGAGCATCACGTCGCGGTCTTCCGCGGATGGCTGCACGACGTAGTCCCGGATGGTCCGCTCCACGTGATAGAAGGGGTTCCGCGGGCTGGCACCGTAGTCGATGAGCAGCGCACGCGGATTGCGCGCCAGCCGCGTGCGGTCGGACTGCGGACGCACGAGGTAGAAGGCGAACGCGTCGAGCCTGCCGCGCCGCGTCCGCGGCTTCCATGGAGCCGCGAGCGCGTTCTGGAACACCTTGATGTTGCAGCCTTCGTCGCCGTGCTCGGCGCGGAAGAACGCCTTGACGAATTTCTTCAGCCCCAAGTACTTGAGGTTCGGGTCGGTGTTCCATCCGCGCCATTCGAAGCCGAGGAGCGTCTCGAAGTCCGGCGGCGCCGACGCGGCGAAGATCTCGTCGAGCGTGCTGTCGTCGGTGCGGACAAGCCGGTCGAACGCGCTCTCGCTCATCCCCCGATCCCTTCGGCCGCGTGCATCGCGACGGCCATGATCGTGTGCTGCGGATTCACCCCGAGGTTGGTCGGGAAGATCGACGAGTCGACGACATACGCACCGCGCCGTCCGTGCACGGCGAAGTCGGGACCGACGACGCCGTCGCTCACATTGACGCTCATGCGCGCCGTCCCGAAGAGGTGCGACAAGATGAAGGAGTATGCGCCCGGATCGCGCGGCGCCCGGTCGAGCAGGCCGAGCTCGTCGCGGCCGATCTGGTCCGGCAGGCCGCGGACCGCGGGCAGCACCGCGCGTGCGCCCGCCGCGAAGAGCAGCTCGGCGATGCGCCGCAGCGAGCCGCGCAGATCGTCCATGTCCGCGGGAGCCAGCGTGAAGGAGATCGATGCGCGGCCGAAGCGCTCCCGCACGCGCCCTTCCGCACGCGCGCGGAGCGCGATGGCCCACGACGCGGCGTTCTCGGACGACGCCATCGCGCGGACCCAGCGTCGGCCGATGCCGGGGAGCGTCGCGAAGTAGAGCTCGGGCGGCAGCGCCACCGTCTCGAGCTTCGCCCGATGCGTGTTGCGGTACTCGTCGATCTCGTAGCCCTGCGTCGCGCCCGACCACATCCGCACCGGCCGGTCGAACAGGCCGACGACCTCGCACCCGGGATGCGCCTGGAAGTGGTGACCGAGGTGCGGCGAGCGGATGCCGCTCCGCGCGAGCAGGAGGGGCGTCTGGATC
>DATDNP010000023.1:0-3245 GCA_036518215.1 Candidatus Limnocylindria bacterium | reverse complement strand
GGCCATCTCGTGTGCCGCTCGTGCGGCGCCGAGCAGGAGGTGCCGATGACGGTCCTCGAGCCTCTCGCGCGGCGCCTGCGGCACGAGCACGGCTTCCAGGCGGACCTCGCGCACTCGGCGGTCGTCGGACTCTGCCGTCAGTGCGCGTCCGTATCCTCTACGTAGTGCGAAGATCCCTCGCGCTCGCGCTCCTCACGCTCGCCGTGCCGCGGATCCCGCGGCCGACGCTTCAGCCTGCGAATCCGCATGGACCGCCGCGCGCGGCCCTCCACGCGTAGATCGACGAATCACCGGAGGGATAGAAGTGCATCGCATGCTTTCGGCGGCCGCGTCCGTGCTGGTCGTCATCGCGAGCCTCATCGGAGCATCGGGTGCGGCGTACGCGCACACGACACGGAACATCGGCCCGTATGAGGTCAAGATCGGCTGGGTGAGCGAGCCCGCCTACGCGGGTCTCCTGAACGCCGTCGAGCTCGGCGTCACCGATACGCGTACGAACGCCCCGGTGACGGGTCTCGAGAAGACGCTCACGGTCGAGATCGCCGCGGGCGGCCTCGCGCCCGTGAAGCTCGAGATCGCGCCGGCCGAGGACGAGCCCGGGGCGTACCGCGCGGCGGTGATCCCGACGGCCACTGGTGCGTACACGTTCCACATCACCGGCAAGATCGACACGCAGAGCGTCGACGAGAAGGTGGAGTCGGGCCCGAACACCTTCGACGACGTCACGAGCGCGCAGGCGGCGCAGTACCCGACGAAGGTCCCGCAGGCCGACGATCTCGCACGGCAGCTCGACGACCTTCGCTCCAGCGCGGATGAGGCACGGCTGCTCGCGCTCGGCGCGCTCGTCCTCGCGCTCATCGGTCTCGGCGCGGCGCTCGTGATGGCGAGGCGGCGCGCGTAGTGGCGCGGCGCGTCCTCCTCGCGATCATCTGCGCGGTCCTGCTCCTGCCGCTCGCGGGCGGGATCGCGCTGGCGCACGCGACGTACGTGAAGTCGAATCCCGCGGCGGACGCGCGGCTCGCGAAGTCCCCCGGCGAGATCCGCATCACGTTCAGCGAGACGCCGGACGCGAAGAGCGCCGACATCGCGGTGCTCGACACTTCGGGCGGGCGGCACGACAAGGCCGATGTGACCACCGCGAGCGACGAGCCGAACACGCTTCGCGTGAGCGTGCCCGACCTTCCCGAGGGCGGATACCTCGTGTCGTGGTCGGTGACGTCGGCCGTCGACGGCCACGAGACGAAGGGCGCGTTCGCGTTCGCGATCGGGAACGCGCCGCTCCCCGCGATCCCCGACGTCGGTCCATCCTCGCCGCCGCCGGGCCCGCTCGAGCTCGCCGGCCGCGCGCTGTCCTTCGCGGGCATCGCCGTCATCCTCGGCGCGGCGTTCTTCGTCCTCTTCATCCGTCCCGGTGAGACCGCCGACGAGCGGCGGCGCGAGCGCGCGCTCATCACCGCCGGCGCGATCGCGCTCGTCGCCGGGAGCGCGCTGCTGCTCGCGGCGTACGGCACCGGCGTACCGCAGCGGCTGCTCACGTTCCTCGGCCTGCGGTTCCTCGCGGCGCTCGTCGCGCTCGCCGCGGTCTGGGTCCCGTTCGACATCCCCATCGACGTGCGCCGCGAGACGGTCGCGTTCGCCGGACTCGCGGGCGGCCTGTGGGCGACGCTCGTGTCGCACGCGACGGCATCGGGCGACGTGCGGTACGTCGCGGTCGACTTCATCCACGTCGTCGCGATCTCGATCTGGAGCGGCGGCGTCCTCGCGCTGCTCACCGTCGCGATCCCGACCACGATCGACATGCGCGCGCTCGGCTCCGCGGTGTGGCGGTTCTCGCTCACCGCGCTCGTCTGCGTCGCGGTGATCGTGACGACCGGCACGCTGCAGGCGTTCGACCACCTCGTGCTCGTGGAGGATCTCTACGAGACGCCGTACGGCCTCGCGCTCCTCGCGAAGATCGTGCTCCTCGTCGTCCTCGTCGCGCTCGGCGCGATGAACCTGCTCGTGTGGGGTCCGCGGCTGCGCGAAGGCATCGCGGCGCGCGGAGCGCTCGTGCGTAGCGTGATGGCGGAGAGCGGCGTCTTCGGCGCCGTGCTCGTCGCGACCGCGTTCCTCACCGCGCTCGCGCCTCCGGCGCAGGCGAGTGGCGCGGCGTTCGATCAGACGCAGCGCGTCGACGGTTATCGCATCGAGCTCCTCATGCCCACGACGACGCCCGGCCGGAACCGGTTCGTCGTCCGCGTGACGCAGGGCCTCTCGCCCGTGACGAACGCCGAGGCGGTGACGCTGCGCTTCACGATGGTCGAGCACGACATGGGTATCCAGGAGCTCACGACGACGCAGCGCTCTCCCGGCGAGTACGTCGCGGAGGGAAGCCCGACCGCGATGTTCGGCACCTGGAAGATCCAGACGATCCTCCGCATCCCCGGCCGTCTCGACGTGAGCGCGCTCTTCACCGTCCCGATCGCGACGACATCCGGCCAGGCGGCGCAGGTCATCAACGCGACGCCGTACACGCTCATCGCGTTCGCCGATCCCGCGGCGCCGCAGGCCGGCGCGCCGATCACCATCGTCATCGTGTGCGTCGACGCGAAGGGCGACCCGGTGCAGGGGCAGAAGATCCAGGCGACGTTCAGCGGCCCCGCCACGCACACGCCGATCGAGGCGAAGGAGAGCACGGAGGGCGGCGCCGGCCGCTACGCCGTGGACGTGCCTGGGCTCGAGGCGGGCTCGTGGAAGATCACGCTCTCGGTCTCGGGCGCAGGCAGTGGCGTGTATACGCTCGAGGTCGCGCGGTGACGTTCCTCATGGTCGTCGCGCACGGCGCGACCGGCCCGCTCGACGAGTTCATCGAATTCGGCGTCCCGCTCATCCTGCTCATCGGCCTGTACCTGTGGTCGAATCGCAAGCCGAAGGAGCCGCCGAAGGACACGACGACCCCGGCGCCGGAGCCGAAGAAGGAGCCGACCGAATGACGATCACGCGACAGGCGCTGCAGGGGATGGCGGTGTACGTCCTCGTCGGCGCCGCCATCTTCCTCGTCCTCGCCTTCGTCACGCGCCAGCGCGGCGGCTCGCCCCGGCGGCAGCTGCAGGCCGCGGGCGCCCTCGTCGCGGTGACGGTCATCGCATATGGGGGGTCGTTCCTGCCGTTCTTCCCGGACATCCCCACCCCGCCGGTGCCGTTCACCGCGCGGTTCCAGCAGAACCCCGTGCCGGATACGAAGGAGAACATCGACGCGGGCCGCG
>DATDNP010000022.1:0-27864 GCA_036518215.1 Candidatus Limnocylindria bacterium | reverse complement strand
CGCGTCGGCCGGCGTCATCATCGACGCGGGCGGCGAGAAGGCGTTCTTCGTCGACGACCGGGGCCGCATCACGTCCGACATGGACTTCCTCACCGCCTTCGCGTGGCTGTCCGCGCGCGTGACGCCGGGCGTCGTCGCCGTACCCGTCTACGCACCGTCCTCGGTCGAGCGGATCGTGAGCGATGCGGGCGGGCGCGTGCAGCGCGTGCGTGCATCCGCGAGCGCGCAGATGGACGTCGCGGTCCGCGAGCATCCGCTCGTCATCGGCGACGGGGTCGGCGGGTTCATCTTCCCGCGCTTCCACCCATCGTTCGACGGGCTGTTCGCGACCGTGCGCCTCCTCGAGCTGCTCGCCGTGACCGGCCGCAGCCTCGCCGAGATCATGGACGAGACGCCCAATGCCAACCTCGCCCGAATCCAGGTCCCGTGCCCTTGGGATCAGAAGGGCCGCGTCCTCCGCGTCCTCGCCCAGGACCCGCGCACCGACCGCGTCCGGCAGATCGACGGCGTGAAGCACCAAAGCGACGGAGAATGGGTGCTCGTGCTGCCTGACGCCGATCGTCCGCTCTTCAACGTCTACGCGGAGGCCCGTGACGAGGGCCGCGCGTGGACGCTCGCGAACGAGTACGCCGAGCGACTCGAGCAGCTCCGCTCGGAATGACCGTCCGCATCGCGGTCGCCCAGTGCGCGCCGGCGCTCGGCGCGTTCAAGCGAAACGTCGCCCTGCACGCGGAGTGGATCGACCGCGCACGCAAGGCGGGCGCGGCGCTCGTCGTGTTCCCGGAGCTGTCGCTCACGGGCTACTACGTGAAGGACCTGGCCGGCGATCTCGCGTGCACTTCGCAGGACGAGCGCCTCCGTCCGATCGCGGACGCCTCGCGCGACATCGACGTATCCGCGGGATTCGTCGAGCGCGGCGAGGACGCGCGCCTGCACATCGCGCAGGGCTACTGGTCGCGCGGGAAGCTCGTCCACGTGCACCGCAAGGTCTATCTCCCGACGTACGGGATCTTCGACGACGGGCGGTACTTCGGCCCGGGCGAGCGCTTCGAGGTGTTCCCGAGCGCCGTCGGGCCCGCCGGCATCGCGATCTGCGAAGACCTCTGGCACGTGTCCGTGCCCTACCTCTACGGCGCGACGGGTGCGACGGTCGTGTTCTCGCCGGCATCGAGTCCCGGACGCGGCGTCGCCGAGGGAGGCGACCTCGGGACCGCCGAGTCGTGCCGGCTTATGGACCGCTTCTACGCGCAGTACCTCACGCTGTACATCGTCTTCGCGAACCGCGTCGGCCACGAGGACGGCATCGCGTTCTGGGGCGGGTCCGAGGTCGTCGCGCCCGACGGTACCGTTGTCGCGCGCGCGAAGGAGTTCGAGGAGGATCTCCTGTTCGCCGAGATCGACCGCGACCTCGTCGCGCGCGAGCGTGACCGCAACCCGCTCATCCGCGACGAGCGCGCCGATCTCGTCATCTCGCAGCTCTCGCGCATGAAGGGCTTCGACTGATGGCCCTCGCGCACGAGCGCATCGGCGCGATCCGCCCCGATCCGAACGACCCGTCGCCGTTGCGCATCGACGAGGCGCTCGTCCGCAGGATGCTCGTCGCGTTCCTCAAGGAGGAGACGAAGAAGTCGGGGCACACGCGGGTCGTCCTCGCGGTCTCGGGCGGCGTCGACAGCGCGGCCGTCGCCGCGCTCGCGGCCGAGGCGATGGGGCCGAAGAACGTCACCGCGCTCTTCATGCCGTACCGCACCTCGAACCCCGAGTCGGCGGAGCACGCGCGCCTCGTCGCGAAGACCTTCGGCCTCACGCTCGAGGAGATCGACATCACCCCGCAGGTCGACGCGTACTTCGCGCGGGCCGGCGACATCCACCGCGTGCGCCGCGGGAACAAGATGGCGCGCGAGCGCAAGTCGATCGAGTACGACCGCTCGTGGCCCGACGCGCTCGTGCTCGGCACGAGCAACAAGACCGAGCTCCTCCTCGGCTACGGGACGCGCTACGGCGACATGGCCTGCGACCTGAATCCGGTCGGTGACCTCTACAAGACGCAGCTGCGCGAGCTCGCCGTGCTCGTCGGCGTACCGGAGCCGATCGTGCGCAAGCCGCCGTCCGCGGATCTGTGGGTGGGCCAGACCGACGAGAGCGAGCTCGGCTTCACGTACGCGCAGGCCGACCTCGCGCTCTACCACCTCATCGACCGCCGCCTCCGACCGGCCGACCTCATCGCCGCCGGCTTCGACGCCGCGCTCGTGAACGGCCTCCGCGAACGCGTGCGTCGCTCGCACTACAAGCGCGTGATGCCGCTCATCGCAAAAGTGAGCCTTCGCACGGTCGGCCACGACTTCCTCTATCCCCGCGATTGGGAAGCCGACTGAGCAGCTCTCGAGGGGCCGAGCCGACCCCCTCGGCCTTGTCGACGGGCGACGGTCTCGACACGCTCGCGGCTCCCACGCGCTGGGGTCTCGGATATCTGGCCGCGCTCGGCTCCGCGGCGTTCTTCGCCATTGGTGGCGTCATCGCGAAGAGCGCGTTCGACCGCGGCGTCGCTCCGGCGACGCTGGCGGAGTGGCGCGTCATGTTCGCGTTCATCGCGTTCGCGGTCGTCGTCGCGGCGTGGCGGCCGCGCGACCTGCGCATCAGGCGCGAGGACATCCTCTGGTTCGCGGCATTCGGCGTGTTCGGCATGGGCGCGGTCCAGTGGCTCTACTACGAGGCCATCCAGCGCATCCCGATCGCGGTCGCGCTCGTCGTCGAATACACCGCGGTCGTGCTCGTCCTCATCTACGCGCGCCTCAGCGGGCGCAAGGTCGGGACGGCGCTCTGGTACGCCGGCGCGCTCGCGCTCGTCGGGTGCTTCCTTGCGTCGGGCGCGTACAGCGAGGCGCTCCGTGCGCTGAACACGACCGGGGTCGGCATCGCCGCGCTCGACGCGTTCTTCTTCACGAGCTACTTCGTGCTCGGCGAGCGCCTTGCGTCGCGCTACTCGGCGTGGACGCTCGCCGTGTACGGCTTCGGGTTCGCGCTCCTCGCATGGGCCATCGGGCACCCGGTGTGGACGCTGCCGTGGACGACGACCGAGCCCGACATCTGGCTCCGCGTCGCCGGCGTCGTCGTCATCGCGGCCGTCATCCCGTTCGCCCTCGGCTTCATCGCGCTCCGCCTCATCCCGGCCGCGCGCGTCTCGATCGTCGCCACGAGCGAGCCGTTCATCGCGGCGATCATCGCGTGGGCGGCGCTCGGCCAGTCGCTCGAGCTGCCGCAGATCGCCGGCGGCGCGGCGGTCCTCGGCGGCATCCTCATCGCTCAGACGCACCGTCCCGCGAAGGATGAAGTGTGATCCATCAGCTTCGCATCTATGAGATCTTCGAGCGCAACAAGGCCGCGTTCCACGCGCGCTTCCGCGATCAGTGCATCCCGATCATGAAGCGGTACGGATTCGAGATCGTCGACATGTGGGAGGCGCGTTCACCCGAGCGCACGGAGTTCGTCTATCTGCTCGCGTGGCCGGACGTCGCGACGAAGGAGGCTGCGTGGCGGGCGTTCCGAGCGGATGAGGAGTGGACGGAGATCAAGCGCGTGACCGCGGCCAAGCACGGCGACCTCGTCGGCGAGATCCAGGACCGCACGCTCGAGGACGTCTAAATGGGGAAGCTCTATCTCGTCGCCACGCCGATCGGCAACCTCGAGGACGTATCGCAGCGCGCGCTCCGCGTCCTGCAGGAGGTGCACATGGTCGCGTGCGAGGACACGCGGCACACGCAGATCCTGCTGCGCCGCCACAACATCGAGGCGAAGCACCTCACCTCGTACACGGAGTTCAACCATCGCCGGAAGGCCGTCGAGCTCGTGGGGCAGCTGGACCGCGGCTGGGACGTGGCGCTCGTGTCCGATGCGGGGACGCCCGCGCTCTCCGATCCCGGCGAGCAGCTCGTGCGCGCCGCGATCGACGCGGGCCACGAGGTCGTCCCAATACCCGGTCCGGCGGCGGCCATCGCCGCGCTCGTCGCATCGGGCCTCCCGACCCGGGAGTTCACGTTCGTCGGCTTCGTCGAGAAGAAGAGCGGGCCACGCCGGCGCATGCTCGAGCGGCTGCTGGCCGAGGGACGCACGATCGTGCTCTACGAGAGCCCGTACAGGCTCGGCGATCTCCTCACCGATCTCGCGTCGCTCGCGCCCGAGAGCCGCGTCGTCGTCGCGCGCGAGCTCACGAAGCTGCACGAGGAGCTCGTTCGCGGCACGGCCGCCGAGCTCGCGGCGCGATTCGCTGAGAAGCCGCCGAAAGGCGAGGTCACCGTCGTCATCCGAGCTACGTCCTAGCGCCTCGCTATCCTCAGCGGCGGGCGCAAGGGGGAGTACACGATGCCGGGGAGCGCGCGGCGCAGCGTGGACGTGTTCGTCGAGATCCCGAAGGGCTCGCGCACGAAGTACGAGCTCGATAAGAAGACGGGTCGGATCCGGCTCGACCGCGTGCTCTTCTCGTCCGTGCACTACCCCGCCGACTACGGCTTCGTCACGGACACGCTTGCGGGCGACGGCGATCCGCTCGATGCGCTCGTCGTCGTGGAGGAGCCGACGTTCCCGGGGTGCATCCTCCCCGCGCGACCGATCGGCACGCTCCTCATGCACGATGCGAAGGGGCCCGACGAGAAGATCATCGGCGTCCCGATCGGCGACCCGCGCTTCGCCGAGGTGCGCGAGCTGAGGGACCTCCCGCGCCACTGGCTGCGCGAGATCGAGACGTTCTTCGCGACGTACAAGGAGCTCGAGCGATCGGGTGAGGTGAGGCTCGACGGATGGCGCGGCTCGCGTGTCGCGTGGCGTCTCATCGACGCGAGCCGGGTGGCGACGGCATGAAGCGCGACTACCGCACGTGGTGGAGCCCCGCGCTCGAGCGAGACATGGAGCTCCTCGTGTTCGGCGAGGGCGGGACGCCGGTCATCGTGTTCCCGACGTCCATGGGTCGCTTCTACCAGTGGGAGGACTTCGGGATGGTCGGCCACATGGCCGGTCGTATCGACGAGGGATGGCTGCAGCTCTGGTGCGTGGACTCGGTCGACGCGGAGTCCTTCTACGACAAGGCGAAGCCATGGCCGGCGCGCGCGGCCCGCCACCTCGCGTACGAACGCTATCTCGCCGACGAGCTCGTCCCCGCCATACGGAGCGACAATCCGGTCGACTTCCTCATCATGGCCGGCGCGTCGTTCGGTGCGTTCCACGCGCTCACGTTCGTCACGCGGCGACCGGGTATCGCGAGGAAGGCGATCGGGCTCTCCGGTGCCTACGACAGCTCGCGGTGGCTCGACGGGAAGCGCGAGGGCGACGCCTACTTCGTGAATCCCCTGGCGTTCCTTCCGAACCTGCGCGACGAGCGATACCTCGACCCGCTCCGAGCGACCGAGATCGTGCTCGCGACGGGCCGCGAGGACCCGAACGTCGAGGAGTCGCGTCGCCTCGCACAGGTGCTGCAGGAGAAGGGCGTTCCCGCGAGCCTGCATCTGTGGGACGGCTGGGGTCACGACTGGCCCTACTGGAAAGAGATGGTCGACGCGTTCCTGTGAGCATCGTCGGCATCCTCGTCGGCCGTGAGAACACGTTCCCCACGGCGTTCATCGACACGGTGAACCGGAAAGGCGGCGCGCACGGGGTGCGCGCCGAGATGGCCTCGCTCGGCGGCGCGCGCGAGATCGAGCAGCCGCAGTACTCGGTGATCGTGGACCGCATCAGCCACGAGGTGCCGTACTACCGCGCGCATCTCAAGAGCGCGGCGCTGCAGGGGACGGTCGTCGTGAACGACCCCTTCTGGTGGGAGGCGGACGAAAAGTTCTTCGAATGCACGCTCGCGCGGAAGCTCGGCGTCGCCGTGCCGAAGACCGTGATCCTGCCGAACAAGTCGTACATCTCCGACATCAGCGAGGGATCGCTCCGGAACCTCGTCTATCCGCTCGACTGGGACGGGATCATCTCGTACGTCGGGCTCCCCGCGATCCTGAAGCCGAATACGGGCGGGGGATGGAAGGACGTCTACAAGGTCGACTCGAAGGAGGAGCTCCTGTGGGCGTTCGACCAATCGGGCGTCCTCGCGCCCGGCCATCGGCCGAAGACGATGATCCTGCAGGAGTTCATCAGGTGGCAGGACTACGTCCGCTGCATCTGCATCGGTCGTGACCACATCTTGCCCATTCGCTACGACCCGACCGCACCGTTCGCCGAGCGATACGTCGTGAGCCGCCCGGTGCAGGGCGATCTGCGCGACAAGGCGATCCATGACGCGCACGCGCTCGTCGACGCCCTCGGGTACGACATGGACACCGTCGAGTTCGCGATCCGTGACGGCGTCCTGTACGCGATCGACTTCCTCAATCCGGCGCCCGACCTCGACTCCTTCTCGGTCAAGGAAGAGGCCTTCTCTTGGGCGCTCGAGAAGATGAGCGACCTCGTCATCGCGTACGCGACGGGCACGGCGACGCCGCCGTGGCGCGGGGAGCACCGTTGGTGGTCGCGCGTCGCGCGGTGACGCGCCCGACCGGCGTGATCGCCGCGTATCACGCGACGCTCGAGGAGCCGGGCGTCGCCGACGAGAGCGCCGCCGTGCTCGCGGAGGGGCAGCGCGAGGCGCGCGCGGTGTTCGGCGACCGTCCCCTGTGCGTGAGCCTTCGCCCGAACCTCGTCGACGCGCGCACCGTGCGCGCGACGACGGCGGCCTCGGAGGCGCTCTACGGCGCGCTGGCGCGGCTCGAGCGCGCGCTCCTGCGCGACGAGGATCTGCGCCGGCAGCTCGACCTCGATCCGCGCGAGGAGCGCCTCGCCGTCGCCGATCCGGGCTATCGCGCCGCGTCGCCGTCGGCACGTCTCGACGGCTTCGTCGCGGACGGCGTCATCCGGTACGTCGAGTACAACGCCGAATCGCCCGCCGGCATGGCGTACAACGACGTCCTCGTCGCGATCTTCGACCGCATGCCGGCGCTGCGCGCGTTCCGCAAACGCCACCGCGTGCGCCCGCTCCGTGCCGCGAAACGGCAGCTCGGTGTCCTGCGGCGCGCGCACGGCACGCGCGTGCGGACGATGGCCATCGTCGACTGGCGCGGGCTGCCCACGCTCACCGAGTTCGAGATGTTCCAGCGGCTCTTCGAGGACGCGGGCATCAGGACGCTCATCTGCGCGCCCGAGGACCTGCGCTACACGCGTGGCCGTCTGCGCGCGGGCGATGTCGCGATCGACGTGGTGTACCGGCGTGTCCTGCTCTCCGAGCTCCTCGCACGGCCGCAGGCGGCGAACGCCTTGTTCCGCGCGTACCTCGCGGGCGACATCACCGTCGTGAACTCATTCCGCGCGAAGCTTCTTCACAAGAAGATGAGCCTCGCGCTCCTTTCGGACGACCGCTACGCGTCGCTCTACACGCCCGCGCAGCGGCGCGCGATCGCGCGTCACGTCCCGTGGACCCGCAAGGTGCGCGAGGGCCACACCACGTACGGCGGCAGGGTCGTCGACCTCACCGACTTCGTGCTGCGCGCGAAGGATCGTCTCGTGCTCAAGCCGAATGACGAGTACGGCGGCAAAGGCGTGATCCTCGGCTGGACCGTCGACCGGCACGAGTGGGAGCAGACGCTCCTCGCGGCCCTCGTGTCGTCGTACGTCGTGCAGGAGCGCGTGACGGTCCCGAAGGAAGCGTTCCCCGTGCTCCTCGACCGCATGCACTTCCTGGATCTCTCGGTCGACTGCGACCCGTACCTCTTCTGGGGCAAGGTCGGCGGCCAGCTCACGCGGCTTTCGTCGAGCGCGCTCCTCAACGTGACGGCCGGCGCGGGAAGCGTCGTGCCGACGTACGTCGTGGATGGGCGAGCATGAGCCTCCACGGCGTGCCGCGCCTCACCATCGGCATCGAAGAGGAGTTCCAGATCGTCGACGGCGAGGGACACCTCAAGAGCCACATCGACACGCTCCTCACCGCGGCGCGGCCGCATCTCGGCGAACAGGTGAAGCCGGAGATGCTGCAGTCCGTCGTCGAGGTCGGCACGCGCATCTGCGCCGATATCTCGGAGGCGCGCGACGAGATCGTGCGGCTGCGCGGCACGCTCGCGTCGCTCCTGCGGCCCGTGGGCCTGCGCATCGCGTCCGCCGGGACGCACCCGTTCTCGCACTGGCAGGACCAGCAGGTGACCGAGCACGAGCGCTACAAGGTGCTCGAGGAAGAGCTCCAGGACGTCATCCGCGAGCTGCTCATCTTCGGTCTCCACGTCCACGTCGGGATCCCCGACCGGGAGAAGCGCATCGAGGTGATGAACGAGGCACGGTACTTCCTCCCGCACCTCCTCGCGATCAGCTCGTCGAGCCCGTTCTGGCTGACCCGCGCGACGGGTCTCAAGTCGTACCGCCAGATCATCTGGCAGCGCTTCCCGCGCACGGGCATCCCGCCCGACTTCGGGTCGTACGACGAGTTCGAGAACTACGTCGAGCTCCTCGTGCGGACGAAATGCATCGATGACGGGAAGAAGATCTGGTGGGACCTTCGCCCGCACGCGTTCTATCCCACGATCGAGTTCCGCATCTGCGACGCCGCAACGAAGGTGGACGAGACGCTCTGCATCGCCGCGCTCGTGCAGGCGGTCTGCGCGAAGCTCCTCGTCCTCCGCGAGCGCAACCTCGGGTTCCGCACCTACGCGCCGCAGCTCATCCAGGAGAACAAGTGGCGGGCGATGCGGGGCGGCATGGACGCGAAGCTCATCGACTTCGGGAAGTCCGAGGAGGTGCCGATGCGCGACCTCGCGATCGAGCTCCTCGAGTTCGTCGACGACGTCGTCGACGATCTCGGATCGCGGCGGGAGGTCGAGTACCTCGAGACGATCGCTCGCGAGGGCACGAGCGCCGACCGGCAGCTGGCGACGTACGGGCAGACCGGCCATCTGCATCGCGTCGTCGACGAGGTCGCGCGCGAGACCCTCGACGGCGTCCCGGAGATGGCGCTCTGACCGTCACCGACGCCGTGGAGTCCCTCGTTCGCGCGACGGTCGACCTCAGCGACGACGAGATGAGCAGCCCGTGGCGATGGGGCGACTACACCGACGAAGGCCTCCGGTTCGCGCTCCTCATGACGCATCACGAGCTGCGCGACCTCGCGGTGCGCCTCGCCGCGCTGCGACCCGGGCGGACCCAGGCACAGGCGATCCTCGCGCAGTACCACGACGCCTACCGCGACATGACGGCCGTGCTCGCGCCGGTGCGAGACGACGACCTGGACCGCGTGCCGGCGCCCGGGGAATGGTGCCTCCGCGAGGTGTTGGAGCACCTCCTCGGCGCGGACCACGGCTTCCTCGCCGTGAACCGCTTCGCTCTCACGCGCCACCGCGCGGGTACGTACGAGACGCAGACCGAGGAGGACTGGAACGCGTTCCGACCGAGCTACGCGATGCCGAAGGACGCGGTCGGCGGCGGGGTCGCCGCGGTCCGCTCGTCGTTCGCGCGCCAGCACGAGCGCGTGCTCCGCGAGCTCGACGACGTCACGGACGGCGAACTGGAGCTGCCTGCGGAGTTCTGGGAGGAGACGGCGATGCCCATCCGCTTCCGCCTCCACCGCTTCGAGGAGCACCTGCGCCAGCACACCGTCCAGCTCGAGAAGACGCTCGTCGGGATCGGCCGCGCACCGACCGAAGCACACCGTCTCATCCGGAACGTGTATGGCGCGCTCGCCGCCGTCGAGTCGGAGCCTGCGCCGGCGCCCGAGCTGCGGGACGAGGAGGCCGCCGTCCTCGTCGCGCGGACGGAGGAGATCCGCGCGCGGTGAGGCGCGTCCTCATCACCGGGCTCTCGGGAGTGGGGAAGTCGACCGTCATCGCGCGACTGGCGGAACTCGGATACAAGGCAATGGACACGGACTACGGCGGCTACTTCGAGCTGGTCGAGGCAGATGCCGCGACGCAACAGCGATTCGGCGGCAAGGTGGAGTGGCGCTGGCGCGAGGACCGCATCGCGGCGCTGCTCGATGTGGAGGACGCGGACGTGCTGTTCGTATGCGGCACCGCTTCGAATCAGCCGCGGTTCTACGCGCGTTTCGATCGCATCGTGCTGCTCACGGCGCCCGACGCGGTCATGGTCGAGCGCATGAGAACGCGCACGAATAGTCCGTACGGCCGTGATCCGGCGGACGTCGAGCGGCAGCTCGCACTCAAGCCGCTCGTCGAGCCGCTGCTGCGACAGGCGGCCGACCTGGTGATCGACACGAGCGCGCCGCTCGAACGCGTCGTCGAGCGGATCATCGAAGCGGCGCTCTGAGCGGCGAACTCGCCGGTGCTATCCGCCTCCTCAGGTGCCCGTCATCGGATCCGCGAATGCGGTCGTGCCTAGGTAGACGGCGAGCGCGACGACGAGTACGGCGGCGACGATCACGAGTGCGATCATTGGCGCACGCCGCGTTCGCTGTGCGGCCGGCGCGGCTGAGGCGGCGCCAGTCGTCTCCACCGTCTCGGTCATCGCAAGATTGTCCACCCGTTGTGGAGGCCTCTCGCCTACTGCTCTGCGCCCATCTCCAGCACGGTCTGCAGGACGACCTCGCCGGATGCGCGCAGCCGCTTGGGGTCGATCGTCTGCACCGTATCGCCGAGCGTGTGGAACGCTCCGAGATCCATCGGGCCGACCATGACGGCGGGCACGCGGCGGCGCAGGTAGGTCTGGTGGTCGCTCCCGCCGACCGCCGGCACGTACGCGAGCTCGTAGCCGAGGCGGTCGGCGGCCGATCGGAGACGGTCGTGCAGCGCGTAGACCTCGTCGGACGCGGCGAGCGGACCGCAGCAGCCCTCCATGTCGAGGTCGACGAACGCCACGATGTTGTCCGGGCGATAGGGGAGGGTGATCGATCGCTGCACGAAGACCTCCGAGCCGATGAGCCCCTCCTCCTCGCCTGAGAACACGGTGAAGAGGAATGAGTTCTTCAGCAGGTCGCGATGAGCGGCGAGGACGCGCGCGACCTCGATCGTCACAGCTGGCCCCGAGGCATTGTCGTTCGCGGCGGGAAAGACGTTGCCGTTGGGATCGGTGCCCACGCCGTCGAGATGACCGCCGATCTCGATGAACTTCTGCGACCGCTCCGCGTCGGTCCCCTTCAGCATCGCGACGACGTTCACGGTGTCCACGTCGTGCACCTGGCCGAGCGGCACCGAGAAGCGGACGCGCGTCGTCGTGTCGAACGAGAGCGGGGTCGGTGTCTCGGGCACCAGGCTCGGCTTCTGCTGCGCTCGCCGGCGCCGGTCCTCGAGCGTCGAGCGGAGGTCGGCGATGTGCTTACCGCTCGACGCGATGAGCTCGTCGGCGACGGCGTCGGTCACGGTGATGACCGGCAGCGTGTCCTTCTCGAATGCCGCGATCGCGCTGTACTTGATGATCCCTATGTCGGAGTCCGCGGGCTGCACGAAGATGACGCCCTTGGCTCCCTCGCGGATCGCGGCATCGATCGGATCGCCCTGCGTCGGTCCCGCGATGAGGACGATGTTCCCCTGCGGGTGCGTACCTGCGTAATCGCTGTATCCCGTGTCGACGATCCCGCCGCCGACGTACACGATGTTGCCTTCCGCGGTCCCGCCCGCGGCGCGGCCGCCGACGCGCTCGGTGAAGTCGACGCGATGCGTGTACGTCTTCGGATCCGGGTCGACCATCTCGAACGTCGGGGTCGCCGCGATCTGCACGATCGACTGCTTGTAGTGCTGGAAGTACGTCCCGTTGTCCCCGAGCGGCTCGAGGCCGATCTGCCTGAACTGGTCGGCCACGTAGCTCGCCGCGTCCATGAAGCCGGGCGAGCCGCTGTAGCGGCCGCCGCGCGCGGGGTCGGCGAAGTACGTGATGTGCCGCATCGCCGCGGGCTCGTCGAACGAGCGCGCGATCGGGACGTAGGACGCGGCCGGCTCGATGAGCGGCGACACGAGCCGGAACGCGATCACGAGGACGACGAGAGCCGCGAGGACGCGCAGCGAGAGGATCTTCGCGAGCGGCACGGGCGTGCGCTCGAAGAGCGCGCGCAGGCCGTGGCCGAGCAGGTTGAAGCCGAACACGGCGCTCGCGAACGCGGCCGCGGGCACGAGCGCGATCCACGGGGCGGTGAAGACGGCGAAGCGGCCGCCGGCGAGGATCGCGCCCCACTCCGCGGTCGAGAAGATGAACTGGGTGCCGCCGCCGAGGCCCCGGTCGTCGATCGGGATCGAGAACCCGCCACCGACGACGATGCCGAGGAAGCCGAGCTCGCCGAGCGCGAGGAGGATCGCGCTCGCCTCGAGGGCGGCGGACACGGCGAGGATCGGCAGCAGGTTCGGCAGCACGTGCCGGATGAAGAGCGCCGTCTCGGAAAGCCCGAGCGCGCGTCCCGCTTCGAGGAATGGGCGCCCCCGCAGCGCGACGACCGCCGAGCGTGTCGCGCGGCCGAAGCCCCACCACCCCGTGATCGCGAGCGCGAGCGCGAACGCCGTGATGCCCGACCGGATGTCGAACGCGAAGATCCACAGGATCGCGAAGAGGATGGTCGGGAAGGCGGCGAACGCGTCCGTGAGCGCGGAGATGACGCGATCCGCGGGCCGCCCCGCGGACCATCCGGCGACCGCGCCGAGGACCGTCCCGACGACGAAGCGCGCGGCGAGGACGACGAACGCGATCGTCAGGGTCGCGCGCGCGCCGTACATGACCTCGACCCACACGTCGCGTCCGGCGTTATCCGACCCGAGCGGGTAGCCGTACTGCCCGGGCTCGAACGGCGGCGGGATCGCGCGGGTCCCGATGATGACGAAGGAGCGCGTCTTCAGCGGGTCGACGCCGGTGAAGAGCGGGGCCGCGACGCCGAGCACGAGCCAGCCGACGACGACGAGCGCGCCGATGACCAGCTGCCAGCTGATCGCGCGGCGGATCACGCGGACGCACCCGTCGCCGCGCGCACGAAACGCGCGGCGATCGCGTCGAGCGCGAAGCGCACCAGCGCGATCGTCACCGCGAGCGCGCCGAGGAGCGTTCCCGCGGTCGCCGCGTCGAAGCGGCGGATCGCCTGCAGGAGCGCGAATCCGAGCCCGCCCCACGAGAAGAACACCTCGACGACCGGCAGGGTCGAGAGCGCGATCGAGACACCCGCGGCGATCGCGCCGAGGATCGGGACGGCCGCGTTGCGCAGCGCATGGCGGAACAGAACGAGGCGCTCGCCGATGCCCTTCGAGCGCGCCGTGCGCACGTAGTCGCTCACCAGGGTCTCCTCGACGGCGGCGTAGGTGATGCTCGCGATCTGCGCGAACGGACGCACGGCGAGGACCGTGACCGGGACGATGAGATGCTCGTCCCAGCCGAAGCCGAAGCTCGGCCAGAGGCGGATGCCGTAGTGGCTCGCCATCGTCGCCGACAGGAGGATGAGGAGGATCGCGAGGAGGAACGACGGCGTCGAGATCGTGAGCACCGTGACGCTGAGGAGCGCCCCGCGCAGGGTACGGCTCGACGTCGCCGCAGCCGCGATCCCGACGAGCATGCCGAGCGCGGTCGCGATGACGACCGCGAGTCCGACGAGCGCCATGCTGCGCGGGTAGGCGTCGAGGAGGACCTGGCCCATCGAGCGGCGCTGGTTGCCCAGGATCGACGTCGAGCTCGCGTCCCCGAGGCTGCCCTGGAGCAGGCTCGAGAAGTAGTCCTGCGTCCCCTCCCACGCGCGGCGCAGCACCTCGTCGAGCCCGATGTGCGCGGACCGTGTCTGCGCGGCCGTCAGCGCGATCTGGGCGAGGACGACGATGAGGACGAAGGTGAAGAGGACGAGGAGGATACGGGTCAGGATCCGGAAGGGAATGCTGCTCACGCGGCGGTCCTGACGAGCATGCCGACCTACAATACCGACGCGGACCCCTTGAAGTTCTACCTCACGACGGCCATTGACTACGTCAATGCGACCCCCCATCTCGGCCACGCGTACGAGAAGGTGGGGACGGATGCGCTCGCCCGCTTCCATCGCCAGCGCGGACACGAGGTGTTCTTCCTGACGGGCGCGGACGAGAACGCGACGAAGAACGAGCAGGCCGCACGCGAGCAGGGCGTGCCGACGCAGGAGTTCGTCGATCGGAACACCGCGGCATTTCAGCGTCTCTGCGAGGCGTATGCGATCTCGTACGACCGGTTCATCCGTACATCCGTCGACGAAGATCACAAGATCGGCGTCCAGGAGTTCGTCCGCCGGTGGATCGCGAACGGCGACGTGTACTCCGGGACATACGAGGGCTATTACTGCGTCGGCTGCGAGGCGTTCTACGACGAGTCGGAGCTCGTCGACGGCCAGTGCAAGTACCACCCGACACGCCAGATCCAGCGCGTGAAGGAAGAGAACTACTTCTTCCGTCTCTCGAAGTACGAGCAGGCGCTGAAGGATCTCTACGCGCGCGATCCCGAGTTCACCGTCCCCGAGACTCGGCGCAACGAGGTGCTCGGCTGGCTCGAGCGCGGCCTCAAGGACATCAGCGTGTCGCGCGGCCGCAATCTCGAGTGGGGGATCGCCTGGCCCGGTGAGCCGGGTCACACCGTGTACGTGTGGTTCGACGCGCTCATCAACTACGTCACCGGCGTCGGCTTCGGCACGGACGAGGCGAAGTTCGCGAAGTGGTGGCCGGCGGACGTGCACGTCATCGGCAAGGACATCAGCAGGTTCCACTGCATCTACTGGCCGGCGATGCTGCTCGCTGCCGGCGTGCCGCTCCCGAAGAAGGTGCACGTGCACGGCTTCCTCGAGAACGCCGGCGGCCGGCTCTCCAAGTCGAGCGGGAACGTGATGGACCCCTTCGCCTTCGTCGAGGAGTGGGGCATCGACGCGGCGCGGTACCTCCTGCTCCGCGAGGCGCCCTTCGACAAGGACTCGCCGATCTCCGCCGAGTCGTTCGCGAAACGCTTCAACGCGGATCTCGCGAACAACCTCGGCAACCTGCTCTCGCGCGTCACGACGCTCGTCGAGCGCTCGACGGGCGGACGCGTGCCGCCCGCGCGCGAGGGCGAGTCCGAGCGCGCGCTGCGCGAGCAGGCCGAGCGCACCCTTCGCGAGCACGACGCGCTCGCGTCGCAGCTCGCGTTCTCGGACGCGCTCGCCTCCGTGTTCGCGCTCGTCGAAGAGGGCAATCGCCACTTCCAGCGGACGCAGCCGTGGAAGCTCGCGAAGGACGAAGGGAAACGCGGCGAGCTCGAAGGGTCCCTCTACGCGGGGCTCGAGGCGCTGCGCATCGCGGCCTACCTGCTGTACCCGTACACACCGAACGTGAGCGCGCGCATCCTCGAGCAGATCGGCGCCCCCGCGCCGGACAAGGCGCGGTGGTCGGACGTCGCTCACTGGGGCGTGCTCGCGTCCGGCGGTCCGGTGCGCGCGGGCACACCGCTCTTCCCGCGCGTCGAGCGCGCCGCCGCCACGTAGCTCGCGCGCGTGATCGACGCCCACGCGCATCTCGACGACCCGAAGCTCGCGCCCGATCTCGACGGGGTGATCGACCGTGCGCGCGAGGCCGGCATCGAGCGGATCCTCTCGTGCGGCCAAGACCTCTCATCGAGCCGCGAGACGCTCGACATCGCACGGCGGTGGCCGATCGTGCGCGTCGCCGTCGGCGTCCATCCGCATCGTGCCGAGACGTGGAGCGACGAGGTGGCACGTGGACTCCGCGAGCTCGCGCGCGACGAGCGTGTCGTCGCGATCGGCGAGATCGGCATCGACCTCTCCGGCAGGAGCGCGCCCCGCGACGCGCAGGAGCGTGCGATGCGCGCGCAGCTCGTGCTGGCGCGCGAGCTCGCGCTCCCAGCGGTCGTGCACGTCCGCGACGCCGGCAACGCGGCGCGTGCGATCGTGGACGAGGTGCCCGGGGTGACCGGGATGATCCACTGCTACAGCGAGGGCCCGGACGAGGTCGAGGCGTGGCTCGGACGCGGCTTCGTCATCTCCTTCGCCGGTCCGGTGACGTATCCGAAGAACGAGGCGCTGCGTGGGGCGGCCGCGCGGGTGCCGCGCACGTCGCTCCTCGCGGAGACGGACGCGCCGTACCTCGCGCCGCAGGCTCGCCGCGGCACGCGCAACGAGCCGTCGTACGTGCTCGAGACGATGGCAACGCTCGCGGCGGCCCAAGGCGTCGCGCCGGCGGCGCTCGGGGAGGCCATTACCGCGAACGCCCGCCGGATCTTCGGAGGGCGCTGGGCCTAGGGAACCGGCGTCGCGGCCCGGCGTCTACAGGTGGGGAACACCTGGAGGTGACGCACATGCGCCATCGCACCGCGCTCATCCTGCTTGTCCTCGCGGCGATCATCGGCACGGCGTGCTCGTCGGCGTTCCAGTCCTCGACGACGTCCAGCTCGGCCGGCGGCGCGCCGGTCGCGGCGCCCGCCGCACGCGACGTCGGGCAAAAGGATCAGGCCGCGGGTAACGGCGCGACGACGCCGCAGAACGGCATCCCGTCCTTCGCGAACGCCGGCCGCGACCTCATCCTCACGGCGAGCGTCACGTTCCGCTCGGCCGATCCCTGGGCGACCGCGGATCAGGCGCGCGCCATCGCCGCCGGACTCGGAGGCGATCTCCTCGCGCTGTCGCAGACCGGCAGCGGCGATCAGAAGAACGCCCTCCTCACGATCCGCGTGCCGTCCGACCGCTTCGACTCGGCGCTCTCGCAGCTGAAGAAGCTCGACGGTGAAGTGCTCACGTCGAACGTGAACGCGCAGGACGTCACCGACCAGTTCGTCGACGTGCAGGCGCGACTCGACGCGCAGAAGGCGCAGGAGCAGCAGTACCTCGCGATCCTCGCGAGGGCCAACACGGTCGACGAGATCCTCAAGGTCCAGTCGGCGCTCTCGTCCACGCGCATGCAGATCGAGCAGCTGCAGGGGCAGGTCAATTCGATGAAGAGCCGGATCGACTACTCCACGATCACGATGTCCATCACGCCCACGGTGACGATCGCGAGCGAGCCGGCCGGCAGATGGGACCCCGCGCGTACGTTCGCGCAGGCGCTCGCCGCGCTCACGGCGCTCTTCCGCGTCCTCGGCGACGCCGCGATCTGGCTCCTCGTCCTCGGATGGATCCCGGTCATCGCGCTCGCGCTGTTCTTCTTCGCGCTTCGAAAGACGCGCGCCACGCGGGCGGCGGCGGCCTAGCGGGCGCTTCTCGTGTGCGACCGACTGGCGCGGCGTCTGCAGCCGCGCCAGTCATGATCGAACGAGAACGCATCGAAGCGACCCAGGGCGAACGCGTCAGGAAAGAGTTCTACGAACGCGGCGACGCCGAGCACGTCGTCGAGCAGCTCCATCGCGCCGGGTTCGCGGACGATCAGGTCACGATGACGACCCACGGCGGCTACACGAAGGACGACGGGACGTTCGTCCGCGGCGGGATCGAGATCGTCGTGCTGGCAGGTGACCGGGCGGACGACGCGGAGCGCATCCTCGCGGCGGGTTGACACAATCCGCGACTTGCTGCCTCGCGCCGCGCGAATAGGCTGTCGTTCGTGAGGCCGCCTGCCGAAGCCATCGGCGCGCTCGCGCTGATCGTCACGGCGATCGCATTCGTCATCTTCCTCGGCGTCGAGGCGGCCCTGCTCTACTCAGCCTGGCGGTTCCGCGCGAGCCGCGTGCCCGGCCTCGCTCCGCAGATCACGGGGAACCGAACGCTGGAGATCGTGTGGACCGGCATCCCGCTCCTCATCCTCGTCGTCGTGTTCGTGCTCATGACGGGGACGATGCGCGAGATCGGCACGTCGGTCGCCGGCGGCTCGACGCCGGCGCAGATGAAGGTGCTCGCGGTCGGCGCGCAGTGGTGGTGGGAGTACCGCTATCCGACGTCGGGTGGGGACGTCATCGTCGCGAACGAGCTGCACATCCCGGTGAACACGCCCGTCGACGTCGACCTGGAGACGGCCGACGTCGTCCACTCCTTCTGGGTGCCCGAGATCTCGGGGAAGACCGACATGATCCCGGGGAAGACGAACCACCTCCGTCTCTATGCGGCGCACACCGGCACGTACAGCGGCCAGTGCGCCGAGTTCTGCGGCGTGGAGCACGCGTGGATGCGCATCACGGTCGTCGCCGACGCGCAGGGCGACTTCGATCGCTGGCTCCAGGCGCAGGCGCGTCCGCGCGGCGATGCCTCCGCGGGCGCGCAGGGGGAGAAGGTCTTCATGTCGAACCTCTGCGTCTCGTGCCACGCCATCCGCGGCACGGATGCGAAGGGCGAGGCGGGACCGGACCTCACGCACGTGGGCGGCCGCACCACGCTCGGCGCCGGCGTCCTCACGAATACCCCGCAGAACATGCGCGCGTGGCTTGCCGATCCGCAGAAGTACAAGCCCGGCTCGCTCATGCCGCGCGTCCCGCTGTCCGATGCGGACCTCGACGCGCTCGTGACGTATCTGGAGGGGTTGAAGTGAGTGCCACCACCGTTCCGACGACAACGACGGCGCCGACCCTCTGGGTGCGCCGGCCCGCCGGCGCGAAGTGGGCGGGATGGCTGCGGACCGTGGACCACAAGGAGATCGGCGTCCTCTACATGGGGATGGCGCTGCTGTTCTTCGTCTTCGGCGGGCTCACCGCGCTCACGATCCGGGTGCAGCTCGCCGTGCCCGAGAACCACCTCGTCGATCCCGCGATCTACGACCAGATCTTCACGATCCACGGCGTCACGATGATCTTCCTCGTCGCGATCCCGGTGCTCGTGGGATTCATGAACTACATGGTCCCGCTCATGATCGGCGCGCGCGACGTCGCGTTCCCGCGGCTCAACGCGCTGTCGTTCTGGCTCTCGTTCCTCGGCGGGCTCCTCGTGTACTTCAGCTTCATCGCCGGCGGCGGGCCCGACGCGGGGTGGTTCGCGTATCCGCCGCTCTCGGGGCACACGTACAGCACCGGGCAGGGTCTCGACTACTACATCCTCGGTCTCGCCGTGAACGGCGCGGGCACGATCGTCGGCGCGGTGAACATCGCGGTGACGATCCTCCTCATGCGTTGCCCCGGGATGTCGATCTCGCGGCTCCCGCTCTTCGTGTGGATGACCCTCGTGACGAGCTTCCTCATCCTCGCGGCGTACCCGGCGCTCTCGGCCGCGCTCGTCATGCTCTTCGTCGATCGGCACCTCGGCGCGCACTTCTTCGACGCGAACGCGGGCGGCGATCCGCTCATCTGGCAGCACGCGTTCTGGTTCTTCGGCCACCCCGAGGTGTACATCGTCATCCTGCCCGCCTTCGGGATGATCTCCGAGGTCATCCCGGTGTTCTCGGGCAAGCCGATCTTCGGCTATCGCTTCGTCGCCGCGTCGAGCGTCGCGATCGGCTTCCTCTCGATGAGCGTGTGGGCGCACCACATGTTCGCGGTCGGCATGTCCGACGCCGAGAACCTCTTCTTCTCGGGCGCGAGCATGCTCATCGCCGTGCCGACGGGCGTGAAGGTGCTCAACTGGACCGCCACCATGATCGGTGGCCGCCTTCGCTTCACGACCTCGATGCTGTGGGCCACGGGCTTCATCGCGACCTTCGTCATGGGCGGCCTCACCGGCGTCAGCCTCGCGATCGTGCCGATCGACTGGTTCGTGACCGACTCCTACTACGTCGTCGCGCACATGCACTACGTGCTCTTTGGTGGGGTCGTGTTCGGAGTGTTCGCCGGCCTCTACTACTGGTTCCCGAAGATGACGGGGCGCCTCCTGTCGGAACGGCTCGGGAAGTGGCACTTCTGGCTCACCTTCGTCGGCTTCCACATGACGTTCCTGCCGCAGCACTGGCTCGGCATCGAGGGCATGGCGCGACGGATGTGGACGTACCCGGCGTCGACGGGCTGGGGGACGCTCAACATGCTCTCGTCGATCGGAGCGGGCGTGATGACGATCGGCACGCTCATCTTCGTCTGGAATCTTCTCGTGAGCCTCCGCAGCGGACAGCTCGCGGGCGACGATCCGTGGGACGCGTTCACGCTCGAATGGACGACGTCGTCGCCGCCGGTCCCCGAGAACTACCTCACCGTGCCCGTCGCGACGAGCCGACGCCCGCTCTGGGACCGCAAGCATCCCGACATGAAGGATCCCTCATGACGGCCGCTCAGGCACGGCCCGCGGGCCGCCTCTCGCACGCGCCGCTGCTCGGCATGGCGCTCTTCATCGCGTCCGAGTCGATCTTCTTCATGACCATCGTCGTCGCGTTCATCGCGCTCCGGCCCGCCGGGCTCGCGACCGCGAAGCAGGAGCTCGAGTTCACGAAGACGCTCATCTTCAGCCTCTTCCTCTTCGCCTCGAGCGGCACGATGACCATCGCGGAGCGCCGGCGTGACCGCGACGGCTGGGTATGGCTCGTCGTCACCGGCATCCTCGGCCTCGTCTTCCTCACCGGTCAGGGCCTCGAGTACGTCCGGCTTCTGAGCACGGGCATCTCGCCGGCCGCGGGCATGTTCGGGACGACGTTCTTCACGCTCACCGGTCTGCACGGGCTCCACGTCCTCGTCGGGCTCGCCGCGATCACCGGGCTCACCATCGCTTCGCTCGCGCGCCGTGGTCGCGTCACGGCGGTGGGCTGGGAGACCGTCGCGTGGTACTGGCACTTCGTCGACGGCGTGTGGGTCGTCGTCTTCAGCGTCGTCTACATCGGGACGCTCATCGGATGAACGTCCACATGCCGACGCCGACCGTCTGGCCAGCGGCGCTCGCGACGGGCGTGACGCTCGTCGCGGCGGGCCTCATCACGAGCCCGCTCCTCCTCGTGTTCGGCGGGATCCTCATGGCGGCCGCGTTCGTCGGATGGGTGAGCATCCTCACGAGCGAAGAGTCCCATGGCGGCGAGGAGGCGCATCGATGATGGACCGGCGCGGCTTCCTCACCCGCGTCACGCTCGCGCTCTCGGGTGGCATCGCCGCGCTCGTCGGCGTGCCGATCCTCGGCTATCTCCTCGCGCCGCTCGTCGAGAAGCTCCCCGTCGACTTCGTCGACGTCGGTGCGGTCGACTCGTTCAAGGTCGGCGAGACGACGCTCGCGAAGTTCCGCGACCCAAGCCCGCTCCCGTGGGCCGGTCAGCTCGCGGACACGGCGCTCTGGGTGCGCCGCCGCGAGGAGAGCGGCGACCAGGAGTTCCAGATCTTCTCGGTCCACTGCACGCATCTCGGGTGTCCCGTGAACTGGCGTGCCGAGGCCGGGATCTTCCTCTGCCCGTGCCACGGCGGCGTCTTCTACGCGGACGGTACCGTCGCCGGCGGGCCGCCCGGGCGTCCGCTGTTCGAACGCGCGTGGCAGGTGAAGGACGGACGGCTCCTCGTGAAGGCCGAGCCACTCCCGACCGTCCAGACGAAGACGTCCTGATGCGCACCATCCTCCGTTGGTTCGGCGAACGCCTCGAGCTCGACGATTCCGTCCTCGCGGTCCTTCGCCATCCCGTCCCGGCGGCCCTCGAGCGGCGGATCGGCTGGTGGTACGTGTTCGGGAGCGCGACGCTCGCCGTGTTCATCGTGCAGGTCGCGACCGGCGTCGGCCTCGCGATGACGTACGTGCCGGCGCCGAACTCGGCGCGCGACACCCTCGAGTTCATCTCGGATCAGGCGGCGCTCGGCAGTGTCGTGCGCGGGATCCACTACTGGGGCGCGGGCGCGATGGTCGTGCTCGTCCTCATCCACATGAGCCAGGTGTTCCTCTTCGGGTCGTACAAGTACCCGCGCGAGATCAACTGGCTCTCGGGATCGCTGCTGCTCCTCGCGACCTTCGCGATGGCGTTCACCGGACAGCTGCTCCGCTGGGACCAGGACGCGTTCTGGGCGATCGTCGTCGCCGCGGAGCAGGCCGGGCGCGCGCCGATCATCGGCGACTTGCTCGCGAAGCTCGTCGTCGCCGGTCAGAACGTCGGCGGCGCGACCCTCACGCGCTTCTACGCGACGCACGTGTTCCTCATCCCCGCGGCGATCTTCGGCCTCCTCGGGCTGCATCTCTATCTCGTCGTGAAGCGCGGCATCTCCGAGCCGCCCGTGCCCGGCGAGCTCGTGCAGCCGAAGACATACCGGCAGCGCTACCACGAGATCCTCCGCAACGGCATCCCGTTCTTCCCGGACGCGGCGTATCGCGACGCGATCATGGCGTTCGTCGCGGTCGTCGTCGTCGTCGTCCTTGCCGTCGTCGTCGGCGCGCCGCAGCTTGGGAAGCAGGCCGATCCGACCGTCATCGTCGCCGACCCGAAGCCGGATTGGTATTTCCTCGGCTACTTCTCGCTGCTCGCGCTCATCCCCTCGCGCGCCGAGAGCCTCGTCATCATCGGCCTGCCGACGTTCGCGGTCCTGTACCTCTTCGCCCTTCCGATCCTCTTCCCGAAGGGCGAGCGTCACTGGTCGCGCCGGCCGGCCGCCATCGCCGTCGTCGCCATCCCGTTCGTCGCGTACGCGGCCCTCACCGTCGCCGCGTACACGCCGACGTGGGTGCCGGTGCTCACGGCGGAGGCGAAGCTGCCGGATGCGGTCACGACCGGTCTGAACGCGCAGGAGCAGCACGGCGCGCAGCTCTACGTGGAGAAGAGCTGCTTCGCGTGCCACATGATCGACGGCGCGGGCGGCCGTCGCGGACCCGATCTCTCGAGCGTCGCCTCGCGCGTCCCGCGCGACCGGCTCGTGGAGCGCATCCTCACCGGTGGTGGCGGCGCCATGCCGGCGTATTCCGGGTCGATCTCGCCGCAGGACCTCGACGACCTCGTCGCCTTCCTCGAGACGCGCAAGGCGAAATAGCGCTGGTCTAGCCTTCGCGCCGATGCGACGAACCGCGTCCGCCATCGCGATCCGCGCGGCACGTCCCTCGGACAAGCGCGAGGTCCGCGCCGTCCTGGCCCGCATCTGGGTGGACGATTACATCCCCGCCGCGTTCGACGACTGGGTCCGCGACCGGCGAGGGGGCCTGTGGCTCGCGATGCTGGACGGGCGCGTCGTCGGCATCGCGAAGCTGTCCGTCGACGGCGACGAGGCGTGGCTTCACGGGCTGCGCGTCGATCCCGCTCATCGCCGCGAGGGCGTCGCCACGGCGCTGCTGCGGCATCGCCTTGCGCGGGCACGTCGGCTCGGCGCGCGCGTCGCGCGGCTCGATACCGACAGCGGCAACACCGCCGTGAAGCGGATGATGCAGCGGCACGGCTTCCACGTCCTCGCGCGCGTCACCTACTTCGACGCTCGCGCTCTGATCGCGCCCGCGCCGCGACTCGCCGCGCGCAACGACATCGACGCGATGCTGCAGTGCGCCCGGCGCGACCGCGCCCTGTATCACGGAGCCAAGATCTTCACGAGCGTGCAGCGCGCACATCTGGTGAAGGCAATTCGCCGCGGTGACTGCTTCATCGCCGGAGAGGGCGCCGGGCTCGCCTTCGTGATCGTCGAGACGCACCACGGTGCGATCGGCTGGCATCGACAGGGCGACCGCCTCGTCGTGCGCGCCATCGCCGGGGGCTCTGCCGGCGTCCGCACCCTCCTGTGGGGCATCCGCGGCGAGGCGAAGCGGCGCGAGTTACCCCGCGCCGGTGTCTCGACGCGCTCGGCCGTGTGGCCCGCGGCCCGTGGCGCGGGATATCGCCGCCGGTGGGACGACACGATGCTCGTCTATGAGAAGCGCATCGGCTAGACGTCAGCGTCGTCCGTCGTCACGGGGCATACTCACCGCATGGCCGACCTCCGGATCCGCTCCGTCACAGAGCTCGACATCGAGGCGATCTGCAAGATCGACGAGCGCATCACGGGGAAGTACCGCCCCGAGGTCTGGGACGACCGCGTCATCTACTACATCCGGCGCGACCCCGACTCCTCGCAGGTGGCGGAGGTCGGCGGGAAGGTCGTCGGTTTCATGCTCGGCGAGGTGCGCGGGGGCGAGTTCGGTCTCGAGGAGCCGACCGGCTGGGTGGAGTTCTTCGGCGTCGATCCGCAAGCGCGCGAGAAGGGCGTCGGGCGCTCGCTCATTGAGGCGCTCTTCACCGGGTTCAAGGCGCGCGGCGCGCACGTGGCACGGACGATGGTCGCGAAGACCGATACGGACATCGACGCGTTCATCCGCGCCATGGGCTTCGCGCCAGCGGCCGTCACCGCGTTCGAAAAGAGGCTCTAAGCGGCGTTCGCCATGGCGAACGGTATTACCAATGCCGTACGCGGGCGGCTACCCTAGACACATGTCTGACGAGATCCGGATGCTCCCCAGGGCCTATCACGAGGCCGTCGAGCACTGGCAGCGGCACAACTTCCCGGAGTACCCGGAGCTGTCGAAGCGCTGGCAGCAGTACTTCCCCAAGGACCAGGAGTTCTGCCTGTGCGCCCGGATCGAGAAGGGCATGCCGACCGAGATCCAGGTGGGCGACCACGTCGGACAGCCGAAGGCGATCGCGCCGAAGGAGCTCGACAAGGAGGCCGCCGAACAGCTGCTCGCGATCATCCGCGCGCAGGCC
Organism: Candidatus Limnocylindria bacterium; assembly: GCA_036518215.1. Classification (GTDB taxonomy): domain Bacteria; phylum Chloroflexota; class Limnocylindria; order P2-11E; family P2-11E; genus CF-39. The sequence continues at coordinate 3,487 of DATDNP010000022.1, read as the reverse complement.
TCCACGGAGTTCGGCTCGATCCAGCAGCACCACGGCACCTTCGACCGCGCGAACGATCCGCAGGACCAGACCTGGGTGCTGCGCGTCATGGCGGAGGAGCTCCGCCACGGCTACCAGATGATCCATCTCCTCACGTCGGCCGACTGGTCGAGCGTCACCGACACGAAGCCGCAGGACATGGTCGAAGAGATCCTCTCCATGAAGACCGGCTCGCACGTGCTCGCGGCGTTCAACCTCGAGTACGACAGCTTCGGCGACAGCATCGTGTTCGCGGCGTTCATCGATCGCGTGGGGAAGTACCAACTCACGATGCAGAAGGTGAACGCGTACGCGCCGATGGCCGCGTCGATGCCGCCGATGCTGCGCGAGGAGGCGTTCCATCTCGCGGCTGGCGTCATTCCGATGCGGCGGTGGATGGAGGCCGCGGCGCGCGATCGCAATGCGACGCTCGACGTCCCGACCATCCAGAAGATGGTGAACAAGTGGTTCTGTCGGGGCCTCGAAATGTTCGGGGACGAGCGTGGTGGTCAGACGAACGTGAAGCTCGGCCTCAAGGACATGCCCAACAAGGAGGCCCAGGACAAGTACATCGCCGAGTGCGAGAAGATGCTCGACGACATCAACATCCGCTACGTGCGCGCGAAGCTTGCGCATCGATCGCGTGACGAGGCGGATGCGGCGTTCGAGCGCATCAGGAAGGGCGACACGGTCGACGGGATCCGCAAGGACGACCTGCTTCGGCTTCCCGACCGACGCTTCTTCCGCCGCCGCGGCGAGCCGGCCTTCCAGATGGTCGGTGTGAACGGTGAGCAGTTCACCGACGTCGAGGAATACATCGCGCACTGCCTCGCGCACTTGCCCGAGGCCTATCACGCCTCGATCGACACCAAGCACTGGATCGAGATGCAGCGCAAGGTCGCCAAGGGCGAGATCGAGCTCAAGGCCGCGATCAATTCGATGCCGCGGCTCGCGCGCGTCGGGGGTGCGTGCCCCTGCTCGAAGTCGGTGCGCTGGGTGATGGACGTGCCCGGCGGCGCCACGGGGGGCGGCGAGAACCTCAACCCGTAGTGAGCGCCGTCACCGACGCGCTCGCCGAACGCGCGAACCGCCTGCACGACACCGCACTCAAGCTCGTCGCTCGCGTCGACGAGGACGTGCTCCTCCGCCGCTTCGGTCCCACCGCGCCGCCTCCGGGATTCCATCTGTGGCACATGGCGCGCTGGGCCGACCGCATGCAGGCGCTCGCGAGCGCCGTCGTGCCCGCGCTCGGGCCGGCACAGCAGGAGATCTGGGTGCGCGAGCGCATCGCCGATGGCTGGGGCGTCACGGTGCCGCTCGGGACGTTCGACACGGGTATGGAGATGGGGGACGAGACGGCCGCGCGACTCGTCCTGCCCGGGAAGGCGCTGCTCCTCGAATACGCGACGCGAGCGTTCGCTGCGGCGCAGCGCGCCTTCGCGCTCACGCGAGACGAGGATCTCGAGCGCATGGGAACGGACCTGTACGGCAAGGAGGGCAGCGTCGCGTCCCTTCTCGTCGGCCATCTGCAGCACCTGAACCGCCACCTCGGGATGATCGAGGCGCTCGTCGGCGTGAGCGGGACAAGCGGCACCGCCTCCGTCTGACGCAGCGCCCTCCCCGGCGCTTCGTCCCTGCGCAGCCCTTCGAACGACCCGGCGTGGATCGCCCTCTTGACACGGCCGGGCCGGCGGCGTAGAAACTGAACCATATGGTTCACTATTCGACTCGGCTGGATACGGCGTTCGGGGCGATCTCAGACCCGACGCGGCGCGGCATCCTGGAGCGTCTTGGGCGCGCGGACGCCTCGATTGGCGACCTCGCGTCGGCCTTCGACATGACGCTCACCGGGATGAAGAAGCACGTCACCGTGCTGGAGGACGCGAAGCTCGTCACGACGAGGAAGGTCGGTCGTGTGCGGCTCTGCAGCCTCGGTCCGCGGCGCATGGACGACGAGACCGCCTGGATCGCCCGCTACCAGCGGATGGTCGAAGAGCGAATGAGCAGGCTCGATGCAGTCCTCGAACGCGAGAAGATGAAAGGGGACCAGAGGTGACGACAGCAGTGAAACAGCAGGCAGGGACATCCGTCGTGACGACGCCGAGCGACCGCGAGATCCGCATCGAGCGGATCTTCGACGCGCCGCGCGAGCTCGTATGGCGCGCCAACACCGAGCCGAAGCTCGTCGCGCAGTGGTGGGGCCGCGGGAACCAGCTCGACGTGGAGCGCCTCGACGTCACCAAGGGTGGGCGCTGGCGGTACGTCGAGCACCACGGCGGGCAGAGCGATGGCTTCGAGGGTCGCTTCGCCGAGGTGGTCCGGCCCGAGCGCATCGTCCAGACCTTCGAGTGGGATGGCATGCCGGGCTATCCCTGCCGCAACACCGCGATCCTCGAGGATCTCGGCGACGGCCGGACGCGGCTCGTCGAGACCTCGCTCTTCTTCACGAAGGAGGAGCGCGACGGGATGCTCCAGTCCGGCATGGAGCAGGGGATGAACCAGAGCTTCGTCGAGCTCGACAAGCTCCTCGCGCGCATCAAGTAGCACCGCGGCGGGCGCGGCCACACCGGCCGCGCCCGCGCTCGCTCATACTCGCCAGATCGTGCAGATCGGCGTGGGGATCGATCAGCGTCTCGGCCTCTCTGTCGCGCAGCTGCGTGACCTCGCGCCGTTCGCGCGCGAGCTCGGGTACGAGAGCATCTGGACGAACGCGAGCCTCGATTACGACCCGGTCGCGCTCTGCGTCGCATGGCACGCCGCGTCGGGACTCGCCACGGGGATCTCGGTCGTCCCGATCGCGCGCAATCCGGCCGCCGTGCTCGCGCTCGAAGCACGGACCGCGCACGAGCTCACCGGCGGCACCTTCACGCTCGGGATCGGCGCGGGGAGCATCACCGAGAAGCCTCTCGCCGCGGTGCGCGCCTATCTCGGGGACGTGCGCACGGTCGCGCCGAACGTTCCCGTCATCGTCGGCGCGCTCGGGCCGCACATGCTGCGGCTCGCGGGCCGTCACGCGCAGGGCGCGGCGCTCAACTGGTGCACGCCGGCGCAGGTCGCGTGGAGCCGTGCGCAGGCGGGCACCGCCGTGAAGATGGTCGACTACATCCGCGTGTGCGTGGACGACGACGTCGCGGCCGCGCGCCGTGCCGTCGCCGAGCAGATCCTCGCGTACGCGCTCCTCGTGCGCCCGTCGGGCGCGAGCGGGTACCGGACGCACTTCGAGCGCATGGGCTTCGCCGACGAGGTCGCCTTTCTCGCGAAGCGGAAGGCCGAGGGAGCGACGGACGCGGACCTCGCGCGCGCGATGCCGGAGCGGATGCTCACGACGTTCGGGTACGCGGGCCGCGGGGAGGGAGCCCGCGAGTGGTTCCTGAGGATGGCCGAGGGCCTCGACGTCGCGATCGTGCGGATCCTGACGGCTCGTCCCGGCGACGTCCGGCCGGTGCAGGCGGCGATGAGGGCGTTCGCT
>DATDNP010000021.1:0-11605 GCA_036518215.1 Candidatus Limnocylindria bacterium | reverse complement strand
AGCTAGACCCGGTAGATCGGCGTGAGCCAGTCCTTGTATTTCGGCGTCTTCCCGCGCACCGCCTCGAAGTAGATCCGCGAAAGCCGCCGCGCGATCGGCCCCACCTGGCCGTCGCCGACGGCGCGGTGGTCGATCGATGTGATCGCGGAGACCTGCACCCCGGTGCCGCAGAGGAACGCCTCGTCGGCGAGGTACAGCTCGGTGCGGTCGACGCGCCGGATCTCGACCGGGATCTTCTCGTCCGCGGCGATCTTCATGATGGTCGAGCGGACGATGCCCTCGAGGATGTTGTCGGTCGCGGGCGGCGTGACGAGCTTGCCGTCGCGCACGAGGAAGAGGTTCGCCGCGCTTCCCTCGGCGACGTGACCGTCGTCGGTGAGGACGATCGCCTCTTCGAAGCCGGACTCCTCGGCCTCGGTCTTCGAGAGCGCGGGGTTGATGTACGAGCCGGTGATCTTGCTGCGCGCCGGGACCGCGTTGTCGTCCACGCGCCGCCACGACGACACCTGCGCGGAGATGCCGCGGTCGATCGGAACGTAGTTGCCGAACGGGACGGCGAACACCGTGAACGCGTCTTCGAGGTTGTGGAGCCGGACACCGATCAGTTCGCTCGACTTGTACGCGATGGGACGGATGTACGCGTCCTCGCGGTAGTTGCACTTGCGAAGGAGCTCGACGGTGATGTCGATGAGGTCTTCGACCGAGTGCGGAAGGGCGATGCGGAGGATGCGGCAGGAGCGCAGGAGACGCGAGTAGTGCTCTCGGAAATGGAGCCCGTACAGCTGGCCCTCGTCCTCGTTCCAGTACGCGCGGACACCTTCGAAGCAGCCCGTGCCGTAGTTGAAGGCGTGCGTCATCACGCTGATCTTCGCGTCACGGATCGGGACGAATCTGCCGTTCAGGTAAGCGAACGCCGAATCGGGGGCGGCGCCCTTTGGCAGCTTCGCGGGGCGGGCCAGCTCCTGCACCATCCCTGTCTCCTTCGGGGGTCGCATCAAGCGACCCTTGACTGGTCGACCGCACGCCCCATGCCGACCTCTCGCATTGTGACACTTCCCGCTCCCCGCTTGGGTTGCGAACCGACCACGTCGGTCTAGGATGCCGTGGTCAGACCGGCCCGGGGCCTTGCGAGCGCCACTAACTCACTGTTCGTGGAGGTCAGCAGGCAATGAAGCAGTCGGGGATCGGGCGATTCGTCGCGGTGCTCGGCACCGCGGTCATGGTCGCGGCAGCCTGTGGGGGAACGCCGGCGGCATCGAGCGCTCCGAGCGGGAGCAGCGGTGCGAGCGCTTCGACGAGCGCGGTCACGCAGCCGACACGCCCCGTCGAGTTCATCATCAGCACCGCGCCCGGTGGCGGCTCGGACATCTACGCGCGGTTCTGGCAGGGGATCATCGAGAAGAACCACTTCTCGCCGCAGCCGGTCCAGCCGGTGAACAAGGAGGGCGGCTCGGGCGCCGTCGCATTCACCTACGTCTATCAGAAGACGGGTGACATGCACGAGATCATGGTCACCCTCAACTCCTTCTTCACCACGATCATCACGCAGAAGCTTCCGTACAAGGCCACCGACTTCACGCCGATCGCGAACATGGCGCTCGACCCGTTCTTCCTGTGGGTGAACGACGACAGCCCATGGAAGACCGCGAAGGACTTCGTCGACGCGGCGAAGGCGAATTCGCTCGTCGTCGCGGGCACGGGCTCGAAGCAGGAGGACGAGGCGCTCTTCGACCGCATCGCCGACACGATGCAGACGAAGGCGTTCACGTTCGTGCCGCAGACCTCCGGCAGCACGGTCGCCGCCGCGCTCGCCGGTCATCAGGGCGGCGTCGTCGCGACGGTGAACAATCCGAGCGAGGGGCTTGGTCTCTACACCGCGAACCCGAAGAAGATCCGTCCGCTCTGTGCGTTCCTGCCCGACAGCCCGAAGAGCGGCACGTACCAGGGCCTCGCGACGTGCAAGTCCCAGGGCATCCCGATCGACGACTACTACATCGTCCGCATGATCGTCGGCGCTCCGGGCCTGACGCCCGCGCAGCAGGCCTTCTGGGTCGACGTCTTCAAGAAGGTCTACGACTCGGCGGACTGGCAGAAGTTCATGACCGACAACGCCCTCCAGCCGGACTTCCGGACGGGGGTCGAGCTGCGTCAGCTCATCAGCCAGTACCAGCAGCTGCACCAGGACATCGCGACGAAGTTCAAGTGGGTCCAGTAGCCATCTCGTGAGGCCGTATCAGGTAGGGACGGCGGCGGCGATCGTGGTGATCGCCGCCGTCGCCATGTTCGACTCCCGCGGTGCCTTCAACATCGCCGTGGGGACGTCGCCCGGCGACGTCGGCGCGAGCTGGTACCCGTTCTGGTCTGCCGCGCTCATGGCCCTCGGCGCCGTATGGGTGGGGGTTCGAGCGTTCACGATCCCATCGTCGGGCGAGAGCCCATTCGAGAGCCGCACGAGCGTGCTGAGCGTGCTCAAGCTCGTGATCCCGATGTTCATCTACGCGTTCTCGTTCCAGTGGCTCGGCTTCTACATCGCGACCGGGCTCTACATGGCGTTCTTCGCGTGGTACCTCGGGCATTACCGGTGGTGGGCGATCCTCGCGGTCGGCGTCATCACGCCGGTCGCCGTCTACGTGCTCTTCGAGGCCGCCTTCAGGCTCATCCTCCCGAAGAGCATCTTCTATCTCATGGGATTCCCGTTCTAGATGGAAGTCTTTGGCCACCTCGCAGGTGGCTTCGCGACCGCGCTCCAGCCGATCAACGTCGCGTTCCTCCTCATCGGCGTCACGCTGGGTCTCGTCATCGGCGTGCTGCCCGGGCTCGGCGGGACGAGCGGCGTCGCGATCCTTCTGCCGATCAGCGTCGTCGTCGCGCGCGGCGACATCCAGGGAGCGAACACCACGACGGCCGTCATCCTCCTCGCGGGTATCTACTGGGGCGCGCTGTTCGGTGGCGTCATCACCTCGATCCTCTTCAACATCCCGGGTGAGCCGTGGTCGGTCGTGCTCCTCTTCGACGGCTTCCCGCTCGCGAAGCGCCGCGGCAAGCCGGGCCTCGCGCTCACGTCGTCGTTCCTGTCGTCCTTCGTCGGCGCGTTCATCGCGACGCTCCTCTTCACGTTCTTCGCGCAGGCGATCGCCGATCAGGCGCTGAAGTTCGGTCCGCCGGAGCTGTTCGCGGTGTTCGTGCTGTCGTTCACGACGCTCATCGGGCTGGGCGCGGAGTCGCCGGCGAAGGCCGTCGCGATGCTCGCCTTCGGCCTGCTCCTCGCGGCGGTGGGGTTCGACACGCTCACCGGGCAGCAGCGCCTCAACTTCGGGAGCATCGATCTCCTCGCCGGGATCGGGTTCGTGCCCGTCACGATCGGCCTCTTCGGGATCGGCGAGATCCTCGCGAGCGCCGAGGAGCAGGGCATCGGGCACATGGAGCAGATCAGCGCGAAGCTCGGCTTCCAGGATCTCTTCGAAGCGATGCGCGCGCTCCGGTCGCGGATCCGCCTGGTCGTCTCGAACGCCGTCATCGGCTTCCTCTTCGGCGTGCTGCCCGGCCACGGCGCGACCGCGGCGTCGTTCCTCGGCTACGGGCTCGCGCGGCAGTACTCGAAGAACAAGGAGGACTTCGGCAAGGGCGAGATCAGCGGCATCATGGGGCCGCAGGCGACGGCGGACTCCGCCGGTGTCGCGTCCCTCGTGCCGATGATCACGCTCGGCGTCCCCGGCTCCCCCACCTCGGCCGTCATCATGGCCGGCCTCTTCGTGTGGGGCCTGCAGCCCGGACCGCTGCTCTTCGTCGAGCACCAGGACTTCGTGTGGGGCCTCATCGCGAGCATCTACCTCGGGCACTTCATCACGTTCCTCCTGTGCCTCATGGCGGTGCCGCTGCTCGCCTCGATCATGCGGGTGCCCTACGCGATCATCACGCCGTTCATCGTCGTCATCTCGATCATCGGCTCGTACTCGCTGAACAACTCGATGCTCGACGTGCTCATCACGATCACGTTCGGTCTCATCGGGTACTGGCTCCGCAAGATGCACTACCCGCTCGCGCCGCTCGTCGTCGCGCTCGTGCTGGGCGACTCAACCGAGCGCGAGCTGCGGAAGAGCCTCATCGCCGGCCAGGGCAGCATCGGCATCTTCTTCTCGAGCCCGCTCGCGACCGTGCTCATGATCGCGTCCTTCGTGCTCCTCATGCTGCCGCTCGTGCGCGTCCTCATCGCCCGCGCGCGCGGCAAGGCCGCCCAACCCGTGCCGTCGGCGGACTAGGAGGCATGACTCCGCTCGACATCGGGCTCATCGTCGGCGCGTTCGCGCTCATCCTCTTCGGCGCCGAGGTCTTCACGAACGGCGTGGAGTGGCTCGGCATCAAGCTCAACATGTCGGAGGGCGCGACCGGCAGCATCCTCGCGGCGATCGGCACCGCGACGCCCGAGACGCTCATCCCGATCGTCGCGATCGTGTTCACGAACTCGGTCGACTCGGACGAGATCGGCGTCGGCGCGATCCTCGGCGCGCCGTTCATGCTCGGGACGCTCGTCATGCTGCTCATCGGTCTCACCGCGTTCCTCCTGCGCCGGAAGCGCGGACGGGACACGCTCCGCGTGGACGCGGCGCACGCGACGCGCGACATGAGCTTCTTCCTCGTCCTCTACACGATCGCCCTCGCGCTCGCGCTGCTCCCGAGCGACCTCCACTTCCTCAAGGGCTACATCGGCTGGATCTTCCTGCCGTCGTACTTCCTCTACCTGTTCCTCGTCCTGCGCACACCCTCGAAGAGCAGGCTCGACATCGAAGAGGAGAAGGAAGAGGAGGAGGCGTTCGAGGAGCTCACCTTCGCGTCGTGGCTGCACCGTGCCGGCGTCGCGGTCGCCGAGACGCGACCACCGTTCTGGCTCGTGCTCGCGCAGACGCTCATCTCCTTCGGGGCGATCGTGGTCGGCGCGCGCTTCTTCGCGAACTTCGTCGAGGACTTCTCGCATGCGATGAACTTCAACACGCTGCTCGTCGCGCTCGTCCTCGCGCCGCTCGCGACGGAGCTCCCCGAGGCTGCGAACAGCCTCATCTGGACGAAGGACGGCAAGGACGTCATCGCCCTCGGCAACGTCGCCGGAGCGATGGTGTTCCAGTCGACGATCCCGGTCACCATCGGCGTGCTGCTCACGCCGTGGCAGCTCGGGAACTTCGGGACGGTCGCGGCCGTCTTCGCGCTCCTGTCGGGCGCGCTCATCTGGATCCAGCTGCGCATGCGGGCACGTGAGAACGCGCTGCCGGTCTCCGCGCTCATGCTCGGCGGCAGCCTGTACGTCGTCTTCCTCGGTTACGTCATCTGGAGCGTCGCCGGGTCCTGACGCCGTCCGGTCTGACCGCACGCTCGTATGTGACGTTCGACGCACGCGCTTGGTCGGCCTCTCTTACTAGAATCCTCAGCCGAGGGTGGACGTGCTTCCTCCGCCCCGAAGATGAGGGAGGACCAGCAGCACATGAAGCGTCTCCTCGCATTCGCGCTCGTGGGCACGTTCGTCTTCGCCGCATGCGGCGGTGGCGCAGGCTCACCAAGCCCATCACCCGCCGCGTCGAGCGCGGCAGCGGCGAGTCCCACCGCGACGCCGAAGCCGGTCAAGATCGGCCTCGTCACGGACGTCGGCGGTCTCAACGACAAGAGCTTCAACTCGCTCGCGAACCAGGGCCGTCTCGACGCTGAGAAGGACTTCAAGGTCACGACGTCGGTGACCGAGTCGAAGAAGCAGGAAGACTACGTCCCGAACCTGACGAACTACGCGCAGCAGAGCTATGACCTCGTGATCGCGGTCGGGTTCCTCATGACGAACGCGACCTGGAAGGTCGCCAAGCAGTTCCCGAACGTGAAGTTCGCCATCATCGACGGCGCGCCGGCCGACGACGCCGGGAACACGCAGAACCTGCCGAACGTCGCGAACCTGTTCTTCAAGGAGCAGGAGGCGGGCTACCTCGTCGGCGTCATCGCGGCGACCATGGCGAAGAACAAGGTCGGCAAGGCCACGCACAACACGCTCTGCGCGATGGGTGGCATCCCGATCCCGCCGGTCGACCGCTACATCGCCGGCTACCAGGACGCGATCAAGACGATCGACCCGAGCGCCACGATCCTCAATGGGTACAGCAATGACTTCGTCGACCAGGCCAAGGGCAAGGAGGTCGGGCTCAACCACATCAGCAAGGGCTGCGACATCCTGTTCCAGGTCGCCGGCGCCTCCGGGCTCGGCTACATCGCCGCGGCGAAGGAGAAGGGCGTGTACGCGATCGGCGTCGACGCCGACCAGGCGGACGTCGCTCCCGGCACGATCATCACCTCGGCCCTGAAGCGCGTGAACAAGGCCGTGTACGACACGATCGGCGCCGTCCAGAAGGGCACCTACAAGGCGGGCGACAACTTCTTCAGCGCGGCGAACGACGGCGTCGGGTACGGCAAGCTCGACGCGGCCGTCCCCGCTGATGCGAAGGCCGCGGCCGATCAGGCGCTCGCGGACATCAAGAGCGGCAAGATCACGCCGAAGGACCAGCTCCAGGTCAAGTAGGACGTCTTGACCGTCGCATCGCAGACATCACCGACGGGGCCCGTAGCGGCCCCGTCGGTGCGTCAACCGACCGCGCAATGGGCGCAGGGGCCGCTCGTCCCGCTCGTCTCCGTGGGCGTCGCCCTCGTCCTCGGCGCGGTCTTCGTCCTCATCTCCGGCAACGATCCGATCGCCGCGTACAGCGCCCTGGTGAAGGGCGCCTTCGGCAGCCCGTACGACATCACCGAGACCCTGATCAACGCGATCCCGCTCACGCTCGCCGGTCTCTCCGTCGCGGTCGCGTTCCGCACCGGCCTCTTCAACATCGGCGCGCAGGGACAGCTCCTGGTCGGCGCGGTCGCCGCCGGGGCGGTCGGCGCGCGGTTCGCAGACCTGCCCGGCGTCCTGCTCCTTCCGATGACGCTCCTCGCGGGCATCCTCGGCGGCGCAGCGTACGGCGCGATCGCCGGATGGCTCAAGGCGACCCGCGGCGTGAACGAAGTGATCACGACCATCATGCAGAACTACACGATCGTCTTCGTCATGCACTGGCTGCTGCAGAACGGACCGATGACCGCGCCGAACGCGTTCGGCACACCGGCGTCCGCGCCGATCGGAGCTGGTGCGGTGCTCCCGATCATCGTGCCTGACACGCTCGTGCCGCTCTCGCGGCTCCACGCGGGGCTCGTCCTCGCCATCCTCGCGGTCGTCGTCTTCTGGTTCCTGCTGTGGCGGACGGCGCTCGGCTACGAGCTCCGCGCCGTCGGCCTCGGCCCGCGCGCGGCAGCGCAGGCCGGCATCGAGCCGAAGCGCCGCATGGTCGTCGTCATGGCCATCGCCGGCGGCTTTGCCGGTCTCGCCGGGATGATCCAGGTGAGCGGCGTGTTCCATCGTGTGTACGACGGCTTCTCGGCCGGCTTCGGTTTCGACGCGATCGCGGTCGCGCTCCTCGGGAAGAACTCCCCCATCGGCATCGCGCTCGCGGGTCTGCTCTTCGGCGCGTTCGCGCGCGGCGGCGCGATCATGCAGTCGAACGCGAACATCTCGTCGCACCTCGTCGAGATCGTCGAGGCGATCGTGCTCTTCGTCATCGCCGCCGAGACGCTCATCCGCGCGATCGCGAAGCGGCGCGGCACGCCGGCGGAGGCGCTGTAGTGACGATCGAGATGCTCCTCGGCGCGGGAGTCCTGGCCGCGACGCTGCGCCTCGCCACGCCGATCCTCTTCGCCGCGCTCGGCGGCGTCATCACCGAGCGATCCGGCGTCACCAACATCGCCCTCGAGGGCTGCATGCTCGTCGGCGCGTTCTTCGGCGTCTTCGTCGCCGACAAGACCGGCAGCCTCGGCGTCGCGATCGCGGCCGGCGTGCTCGCCGGGATCGTGCTCGCGGCGCTCCACGCGGTCGCGGCGGTGACCTTCCGCGCCGATCAGATCGTCACCGGCATGGCCCTCAACATCCTCGCGCTCGGCCTCACGTCGTACCTCGACTACGAGGCGTACGCGACGACGGGGACCCCGTCGACCATCCCGCTCGTCCCCGACTTCGTCGTGCCCGGCCTCTCGCAGGTCCCGTTCGTCTCGGACGTGATCGGACGTCAGAACACGCTCGTCTGGGCAGCCATCATCGCCACCGTCGTCCTGCAGCTCTACCTCTTCCGCACCATCCCCGGCCTGCGCCTGCGCGCCGTCGGCGAGCACCCGCGCGCGGCCGACACCGTCGGCGTCAACGTGTACACGACGCGGTACCTGGCGGTCCTCGCGTCCGGAGCGCTCGCCGCGCTCGGCGGCGTCTACCTCTCGCTCGGCGCCGTCGGATCGTTCAGCGACAACATGACCGGCGGCCGCGGCTTCATCGGACTCGCGGCGATGATCTTCGGCAGGTGGACGCCGATCGGCGCGCTCGTCGCGTCGCTCATCTTCGGCTACGGCGACGCGCTCTCCGTGTCGCTCCAGGGCGTGACGATCGGCGACCTCCGCGTCCCCGTGCAGCTCCTCTCGACGATCCCATACGTGCTGACGATCCTCGCGGTCGCGGGATTCGTCGGCCGGTCGCGCATGCCGGCCGCCGACGGTCAGCCGTACGAGAGCGAAGGACACTAACGTGACGGATGCCCCGATCCTCGAGATGCTCGGCATCAGCAAGCGCTTCGGCGACGTGCAGGCGCTCGATCACGTCGACCTCGTCGTCGGCCAGGGCGAGATCCACGCGCTCGTCGGCGAGAACGGCGCCGGCAAGACGACGCTGATGAACATCCTCTACGGCCTCTACCGCACGGACACGGGCTCGATCCGCCTCCGCGGCAAGGACGCGCGGATCACGTCGCCGCGCGACGCCATCGCGCTCGGCATCGGCATGATCCACCAGCACTTCATGCTCGTGCCGCCGCTCACCGTCGCGGAGAACGTCGTCCTCGGCGACGAGCGCAGCGGACCGGTGCTCGACCGCCGCGCGATGGAGCGGCGCGTGCGCGAGCTCGAGGAGAAGTTCCGCATCATCGCCGAGCCGTCCGCGCGCATCGAGGACCTTCCGCTCGGGATCCAGCAGCGCGTCGAGATCCTCAAGGTGCTCTACCGCGGATCGGATCTCCTCATCTTCGACGAGCCGACCGCCGTCCTCACGCCGCAGGAGGTCGATGAGCTGTTCGAGATCGTGCGCGCGCTTCGCGCCGAGGGAAAGACGCTCATCCTCATCACCCACAAGCTCCGCGAGGTGCTCGCGGTGAGCGACCGCATCACGGTGTTGCGCGACGGGAAGAACGCCGGCCAGCTCGTCACGAAGGACACGACCGCGAGCGAGATCGCGCAGGCCATGGTGGGCCGCGAGCTCGAGGAGGCGCTCGGACGCGGCACGAAGGTCCGCGAGGACATCGTGCTCGAGATCCGCGGACTCCGCGCAAAGTCCGATCGCGGCGCGGACGCGATCAAGGGCATCGATCTCGACGTCCGGAGCGGCGAGATCCTCGGCATCGCGGGCGTCGGCGGCAACGGCCAATCGGAGCTCGCCCAGTGCATCCTCGGACTGCGCAAGGTCGCCGGCGGCGTCATCAAGGTCGGCGGGATCGACGTCGCGCACGACGATCCCGAGCGCACGCGTGAGCGCGGCGTCGCGTACGTGCCCGAGGACCGGCGGATCGAAGGCCTCGTCCTCCCGTTCACGGTCGCCGACAACTTCATGCTCGGGAAGCAGGAGGCGGCGCCCTACGCACGCTTCGGCATCCTCGATCTCACCTTCATCGCGCGGGAGGGCGACCGTCTCGCCCGCGAGTTCGACGTCCGCCCGCCGAACGCGCGCGCGATCGTCGGCACGCTGTCAGGCGGCAACCAGCAGAAGGTCGTCCTCGGACGCGAGCTGTCGGCCGAGCCGAAGCTCATCGTGGCGAACCAGCCGACGCGCGGGCTCGACATCGCCGCGACCGAGTACGTCCACCGGCGGCTCATCGCCCAGCGCGAGCGCGGCTGCGCCGTGCTGCTCATCTCGAGCGAGCTCGACGAGGTCCGCGCGCTCTCGGATCGCATCGCGGTCATGTTCGAGGGACGCGTCATGGCGACGCTCGACGCTCGGACGGCGACCGAGCAGCAGCTCGGCCTCCTCATGGCCGGGCACGCCGACGCTCTCCCGCGCTGAGGCGGACCAGTCACGCCTTTCCGACGTCCCCACTCGGTTGACATCGTGGTCTGACCAGTCCTAGCCTCTCCACAACGTCTGGTCAGACCACCTGACCGGCTCCGGGAGGCAGCGCTGAGCACGGGCATCGAGCCGATCCGCCGCAGCAAGCTCTACCAGGGGATCGTCACCCAGATCGAATCCCTCATCGAGCGCGGCGAACTACGCCCCGGTGATCAGCTGCCACCGGAGCGCGCGCTCGCCGACCAGTTCCAGGTGTCGCGCGCATCGGTCCGCGAAGCGCTGCGCACGCTCGAGCTGCTCGGAGTCATCGAGACACGTGCGGGCGGTGGCACGTTCGTCAGGCACGTCGCGCCCGACGACCTCGCGAAGCCCCTACAGACCCTCATCGCGCGCGGCCATACGCTGCCCGACGTCATCGAGTTCCGCGGCGTCGTGGAACCGGCGATCGCGGCGCTCGCCGCGGAGCGCATCTCGGATGCGGAGCTCGCCGAGCTGCGCGAGATCCTCGCGGCGCAGCAGAAGAAGGTCACCGCGGGCGAGACCTACGTCGACGAGGACACGCGCTTCCACGAGGTCATCGGCAACGCGGCCGGGAACGAGCTGCTCACGACGATGCTCGCGGTGATCTGGGACGTGCTGCGCGCTTCGCGCGAGCAGTGGCTCCAGACGAACGCGCGGGCCCACGCATCCCTCGAAGCGCATCAGCGCATCTACGACGCGCTCTCGAAGCACGACATGCAGGCGGCACGCGAGGCATCCGCGACCCACATCAAGGCGGTCGGCGAAGGCATCTTGAACCTGCTAGGAGGTCGGAATGGCTGACGACAAGTCCTTCACGGTAGAAGTCGTCTACCGTGGCATTTTCCAAAAGACGCTCGCGCAACGAATCTGCCGCTCCATCGTCCTCGCCTCACGGAAGAAGGGGTATACCGGCACCGCATTCGGTCGTTACGGCGACTCCCCCGAGCGCAACGGCGTGCCGGCGAAGCAGTTCGGGATCGTCGCGATCAACGACGAGGAGCTCGAGGCCTCGATGGCGAAGTACGAGCCGTCGATCGTCGACGTCACCATCGCCGTCGACGACACGCTCGTGAAGGGCGTCGAGTCGTGGGCCTGGTACGGCCGTCAGCCGATCTGGAAGCCGGTCAAGGAGAACGGCTACGTCCTCGTGACCTCCGAAAAGACCGCCGACGAGATCGTCGCGCAGACCGACAAGGCACAGAAGGCCTACACGCTGGCCGTGGTCCCCGCGGGCGCGTCGTTCGCCGGCCTCTGGGTCTACAAGGATGACCACACCGACTACCGCGTCCTCGGCGCGCTCGCGAAGGTCGCGCCGCAGTGGCTGTCGCTCGACGCGGCGAAGCAGGCCGCGCTCGATCTCGCGAAGGGCGACAGGGGCGCCGCCGACTCCGTGCAGTACGGCTACGACGCGACCGTCCTGCGCCACGTGAA
>DATDNP010000020.1:0-2608 GCA_036518215.1 Candidatus Limnocylindria bacterium | reverse complement strand
GAACAGGAAGAGGGCGCCCGTGACGAAGCCGTGGTTGAGCATCTGGAGCACGGCGCCGACGGCGCCCTGCGAGTTCAGCACGAAGATGCCGAGCGTCACGAACCCCATGTGCGCGACCGACGAGTACGCGATGAGCTTCTTCAGGTCCTTCTGGACGGTCGACACCGCCGCGCCGTAGAGGATCGCGACGACCGAGAGCACGATGATCACGGGAAGCCAGATCTGCGTGCCCTCGGGGAAGAGCGGCAGCGCGAAGCGAAGGAACCCGTAGCCGCCGGCCTTCAGCAGCACGCCGGCGAGGATGATCGAGCCGGCCGTGGGCGCCTCGACGTGCGCGTCGGGTAGCCAGGTGTGGAACGGGAACATCGGCAGCTTGATGGCGAACGCGAGCGCGAACGCGAGGAACACCCAGAGCTGGAACTCGGTCGAGAACGTGTGGCGGATCGCGAGGAGCTCGGGGAGCGAGAGCGTGCGCTGGCCCTCCGGCCCCGACTGCAGCCAGACGGCGACGATCCCCACGAGCATGAGCAGCGATCCCGCGAGCGTGAAGATGACGAACTTCAGCGTCGAGTACACGCGCCGCGGGCCGCCCCAGATCCCGATGATGAGGTACATCGGCACGAGCATCAGCTCGAACATGACGTAGAAGAGGAAGAGGTCGAGCGAGACGAACACGCCGACCATGCCGATCTCGAGCAGGAGGAACGACGCCATGAACGCGGTGACGCGCTCCTTGATCGCGCCGCCGCTCGAGTAGAGGACCGAGATGAGCGTGAGGAGCGTCGTCATCGGGACGAGCAGCACGCTGATGCCGTCGACGCCGACGAGGTAGCGGATCCCGAGCGACGGAAGCCAGTCGAGCCGCTCGACCAGCTGGAAGTCGGCGAGGCCCACCTTGAACTGCGAGAGCATCACGAGCGAGAGGAGGAACTCGACGAGCGTCGTGACGATGGCCACCTGCTTCGCGGCGCGCACGTCCGACCGGAACACGAACAGCGGGATGAGCCCGACCGCGGGCACGACCAGCAGCAGCGTCAGCACGTGGTCGATCGTCATGTCCGCTCCGCGGCCATGACCGGGACCTCTTGTCGCAGGGGCTCTGCCCCTGCCACCCCGGCGCCTTGCCCACGGCTCGCGCAGGTCTGTCCTGTGATGTTCATCGCTTGAAGATCCCCGCCGCGTAGCCGCCGTACGCGACGATCACGACGAGCAGCCCGACGACGATCGTGAGCGCGTAGTTGCCGACGACGCCGGTCTGCAGACGGCGCGCGCCGGAGCCGCCGAGCGCGGACAGCCGTCCGACGCCGTTCGCGATGCCGTCGACGACGTGCACGTCGAACGCCCACAGCACGCCGAAGAAGCCACGCAGGAGATCGACGATGCGGTGGTCGTAAAGCTCATCGACGTAGTACTTGTTCACGAGCACGCGGTAATACGGCCCGAACGCGCGCGCGATCGCCGACGCATCCGGACGGTGGCGCACGTACACGCTGAGCCCGATGAGGATGCCGATGATCCCGGCGCCGACGGACACGCCGGCGAGCGCGAGGAGCGTGCCGATCTCCGGCGCGTGCTCCCCGGCGCCCTCGAGCACGAGCACCGGGTTGAGGAACGTGTGGATGAAGCCGGCGTCGGGCGGGAAGCCGATGAGGATGCCGAGCACCGCGCTGCCGACGGCGAGCGCGACGAGGGGCAGCGTCATCACCGCAGGCGATTCGTGCGCGTGCTCGAACAGGTGGTGGTCGCGCGGCTCGCCGTGGAAGGTCATCCACATCGCGCGCGTGACGTAGAAGGCCGTGAGGACGGCCGTGATGATCCCGACGGCGTAGAGGACGAGCTGCCCGTCGCGGAACGCCGCGCCGACGATCTCGTCCTTCGACCAGAAGCCCGCGAGCGGCGGGAGCGCGGCGAGCGCGCCACCGGCGATGAGCATCGTCCAGTACGTGACGGGCATCTTCGAGCGAAGGCCGCCCATCTTCCGCATGTCCTGCTCGCCCTGCATGCCGTGGATGACCGAGCCCGAGCCGAGGAAGAGGAGCGCCTTGAAGAACGCGTGCGTCGCGAGATGGAAGATCGCGGCGACGGGCGCGCCGACGCCGAGCGCCAGGAACATGTACCCGAGCTGGCTCACCGTCGAGTACGCCATGACGCGCTTGATGTCGAACTGCACGAGCGCGATGGTCGCCGCGAAGATCGCCGTGACCGCGCCGACGATGCCGACGATCTGCAGCGCGGGTCCTGCCGCGACGAAGAGCGGCGTGCTGCGGGCGACGAGGTAGACGCCGGCAGTGACCATGGTCGCGGCGTGGATGAGGGCGGACACCGGCGTCGGGCCTTCCATCGCGTCGGGCAGCCACGAGTAGAGGGGCAGCTGCGCGGACTTGCCCGCCGCTCCGACGAAGAACGCGACGCAGATGAGCGTGAGGTTCGCCTGCGTCGCGATGTCGACGTGATCGAAGACGTCCGTGAACGTCATCGACCCGAAGACGAGGAACGTCGTGATCATGCCGATCGTGTAGCCCCAGTCGCCGATGCGGTTCATCCAGAAGGCCTTGTTGGCGGCGGCCTGCGGCGCGGGCTTGTCGAACCAGAAGCCGATGAGGAGGTA
>DATDNP010000019.1:0-12756 GCA_036518215.1 Candidatus Limnocylindria bacterium | reverse complement strand
ACGTACCCGCGATGCGCCACTTCGAGCGCGCGCACCGCGTTCTGCTCGACGAGGAGGATCGGCGTGCCCGACGCGTTGATCTCGAGGATCGTCTTGAAGATCGTGTCGACGAGGATCGGCGCGAGACCGAGCGACGGCTCGTCGAGCATGAGCAGCTTCGGCCGGCTCATCATCGCGCGCCCGATGGCGAGCATCTGCTGCTCGCCGCCGGAGAGCGTGCCCGCGAGCTGCGTGCTCCGCTCCTTGAGCCGGGGGAAGAGCTCGTAGACGCGGTCCATGTCCTTCTGGATCCCGGCGCCGTCGTTGCGCGTGTACGCGCCCATCCGCAGGTTGTCGACGACCTGCATGCGCGGGAAGAGCCGCCGGCCCTCGGGCGACTGGCAGATGCCGAGCTTCACGACCTCGTGCCCCGGCGTCCGCGTGATGTCCTTCCCGCCGAACACGATCGTCCCCGCGCCGGGGTGCATGAGACCGGAGATCGTGCGGAGCGTCGTCGTCTTTCCCGCGCCGTTGCTCCCGATGAGCGCGACGATCTCGTTCTCGCCCACCGTGAGCGAGACCGCGTGGAGCGCCTGGACGCGCCCGTAGAAGGCATCGATGCCCTGGAGCTCGAGGATCGCCGCCATCAGTGCTGCTTCCCGAGATACGCCTCGATGACGCGCGGGTTCGCGCGGACCTCGTCGGGCGTGCCCTGCGCGATCATCTCGCCGTGGTCGAGGACCACGATGCGCTTGCTGATGCCCATGACGACCTTCATGTCGTGCTCGATGAGGAACACCGTGACGCCCGACTCGAGGATCTTCCCGACGAGGCGCATGAGCTCGACCTTCTCCTGCGGCGTGAATCCGGCGGCGGGCTCGTCGAGGAGGAGGAGCCGCGGCTTCGTGGCGAGCGCTCGCGCGATCTCGAGACGGCGCTGCCCACCGTATGGGAGGTTGCGCGCGTAGCTCTCGGCCCAGCGCTCGATGCCGACGAACTTGAGGAGCTCCATCGCACGGTCGTTGACCTCGGCCTCCTCACGCCGCTCGCGCGGCGTCTTGAAGATCGAGTCCCACAGCTTCGCGTTCATCCGGCAGTGCTCGCCGACGAGGATGTTCTCGCGCGCCGACATGTACTCGAAGAGCCGGATGTTCTGGAACGTGCGGGCGATGCCGAGCTTCGCGACCTGATGCGGCCGCGTCCCGGCGATCTCGTTCCCCTCGAAGATGACCGACCCGCTCGTCGGCGGCAGCAGACCGGTCACGCCGTTGAACACGGTCGTCTTACCCGCGCCGTTCGGACCGATGAGCGCGAAGACCTCGCCCTTCTTCACGTCGAAGGAGACATCGTTGACCGCGACGAGGCCGCCGAAGCGCTTCACGACGTGGTCGAGGCGGAGGACGACCTCCTCGCTCATGCGCCGGCCTCCGCGTTCACGTCTTCGATCGTCGTGTCGTCGTGAGTGCCCTTCGTGAGCTCCTGCTGGCG
Organism: Candidatus Limnocylindria bacterium; assembly: GCA_036518215.1. Classification (GTDB taxonomy): domain Bacteria; phylum Chloroflexota; class Limnocylindria; order P2-11E; family P2-11E; genus CF-39. Next base: position 11,289 of record DATDNP010000019.1, on the reverse strand, counting down.
CTCGCGGCTCGGGATGAGGCCCTGCGGCCGCACGAGCATCACGACGATGAGGATGAGGCCGAAGATGAGGAATTTGAGCCGGTTCACGAACTCGCCGATGCCCGGCCAGTCGCCGCTCTGCTGCGTGAGGCTTGAGAGGCCGATCGAGTTCACGAGACTCGTCACCGTGTCCGGCAGCGTCGGAAGGAGCATGAAGATCACGTAGTAGACGAGGAGCGCGCCCGCCATGACTCCCGGGATGTTGCCCATACCGCCGAGCACGACCATCACGAGGACGGTGATCGAGACGGAGAAGCCGAAGTTCTCGGGCGACACGAGCGACAGCTTCGCGCCGTAGTACGTTCCGGCGAAGCCACTGAACGCGGCACCGATCGCGAACGCGAGGAGCTTCGCCTGGACGGTGTTCACGCCCATCGCGGCGGCGGCGACCTCGTCCTCGCGGATCGCGGCCCAGGCGCGCCCCATCCGCGAGTTCTGCAGGTTGCGGATGAGGACGACGCAGATGACGAGGAGGACGACCATGATCACGTAGTACGCGGACGGGTCGAAGATCTTCACGTTCGTGACGAGGCCGACCGGCGTATTCGCCCACGGCCCGGTGAGCCAGACGGGTAGGGTCGGAGCGTCGAGGGCGGAGATCCCGTTCACGCCGCTCGTCCAGGTCGCCGCGTTCTTGAACACACGCGGGACGATCTCGCCGAACCCGAGGGTCACGATGGCGAGGTAGTCGCCGCGCAGACGGAGCGTCGGCGCGCCGAGGACGACACCGAACGAGGCCGCGACGAAGAGCGCGATGATGAGCACGATCCAGAAGGGCATGTGGATCGCCGAGTGGAGCGGCGTCACGACGAGGTGCTCGCTCGCGATGAATGCGTACGTGTACGCGCCGATCGCGAAGAACGCCGCATAGCCGAGGTCGAGGAGACCCGCGAACCCGACGACGACGTTGAGTCCGAGCGCGAGGAGCACGTACACGCCGGCATCGCCGGCGACGCTCATGAGGAAGTTCGGGTTCCCGCCGGTCGTGACGTTCGCGAAGACCGGGAAGAGGACCGCGAACAGGCCGAGCGCGATGTACAGCATGGCGTTCGGGTCCTTACGCGGATCGGTCTCCCAGACGCGCCGCAACCACGCGCGCATCGCTATTTCTCCGGGACCCGCATCCCGAAGATGCCCGTCGGCCGGAACACGAGGACGAGGATGAGGATCGCGAAGATCATCACGTCGGACCACGCGGAGTCGAAGTACCCGTCCCAGTACGTCCGGATGAGACCGAGGAGCAGCCCGCCGACGGCGGCGCCGTAGATGTTCCCGATGCCGCCGAAGACCGCCGCGGTGAACGCCGCGAGGCCCTGCGAGAAGCCGAGGTCGAACACGGTCGTGTTGTAGGAGAGCCCGTACATGACGCCGCCCGCGCCCGCGAGCAGCGCGCCGATGAAGAACGTCGCGGCGATGGTGCGGTTGATGTCGATGCCCATGAGCGCCGCGGCGTCACGGTCCTGCGCGGTCGCGCGCATCGCCTTGCCGAGCCGCGAGCGGTCGGTGAAGAGCGCGAGCGCGACGACGAGCACGATCGTCGTCACCCACACCGTGACCTCCGTGAGGGTCACGTTGGCGCCGAAGATGGACCAGCTCGTGGCCGGCAGCACCGCCGGGTAGTGGATCTGGGAAGGACCCTTCCAGAGGAAGAGCGCGCCCTCGAGGAAGAACGACACGCCGATCGCGGTGATGAGCGGCGCGAGGCGCGGCGCGTGACGGAGCGGGCGGTACGCGATGCGCTCGATCGCGACGTTGAGCACGGCGCACGCGAGCATCGTGATGATCATCACCGCGAGGAGCTGGAGGATCGTGCCCGGTCCCCAGACCTGGCCCTCCTTCAGCTGGAACACCGGGAGGAGGCTCGCGGAGAGGAAGCAGCCGAACGTGAACACGTCACCATGCGCGAAGTTGATGAGCTCGATGATGCCGTAGACCATCGTGTACCCGATGGCGATGAGGGCGTAGATCGCGCCGTTCGCGAGCGCGAAGTAGGTGATCTGCGCGAAGTAGCTCCCGGCGTTCTCGGCCTGCACGACGTGCCAGCCGAGGAGCAGGAGGAATGCGGCGATGACGATGTAGAGGCCGATGTCGAGGATGCGACCGGTGATCCCGGTGCGGAGAGAGCGTCTTCCGGCCTTGATGGTGTCCCCTGCGGCCCCCACGCCACCTTTATAGGGGAAACCCCGGAAAAGGAGAGGGGGCGCTTTCGCGCCCCCTCTCGCCTACGTGGTCAGACCTCTTGGGACTACTGGCCCGTCGAGAACTGCTTCACGAACGTCCAGGTGGTGCCCTTCAGCTGGTAGAAGGCCATCGTGGCGTTCGTCGGGTCGCCGTTCTTGTCGAACGAGTAGGTGCCTGTCGAGAGCTTCAGGTTCTTGGTGTTCTGGACGGCGTCGATCACCTGCTTGCGGGTCGGCATGTTGCCGCCGGCAGTGTCGATCGCACGGCTGATCGCGTCGAGGAGGATCTTGGCGCAGTCGTAGCCCGGGAAGGTGTAAGCGGCGTAGTCGTCCGGACCCGTGTACGCCTTCTTGAACTGGTCGATCAGGTCCTTGTTGGCCGAGTCCTGAGAAGCGTCAGCGGCCGCGTTGGTGAAGTACATGTTCGAGGCCTCGCCACCGGCGTCCTTGATGCACTGGCTGTCGCCGATGCCGTCGGGGCCCATGTACGGGATGCCGGCCGCGGTGAGGATGCCGGCTTCCTGCGCGCGCGGGATGCAGCCCTTGGTGGCGCTCGTCGCGCCGGCGTAGATGCCGGCGGCGCCGGCGTCCTTCGCGCGCTGGAGGAACGTCTTGAAGTCGGAGGTGTTCTTCCAGTCGAAGTCCTGGCGGACGACGACCGTGCCGCCCTTCTTCTGGAACTCCTTGGCGAAGTTGTCGGCGACGCCCTTACCGAACGTCTCGTTATCCGACCACACCGCCACCTTCGTCAGCTTCAGCGTGTCGTACGCGAAGTCCGCCATCGCGGGACCCTGGACGGTGTCCGGGGCGGCGATGCGGAAGTAGTTGTTCGGCTGGCTCGAGTCACGCAGGGCGGACGGCTTCGGGTCGCAGTAGTCGAACGTCTGCGTGAGGCACTCGTTGGTGTTCGAGGGGCTCATCATCGCGAGGTTGCACTTATTCGCGACCGGGATCTCGGCGCGCGCCACGTTCGAGTTGAACGGGCCGGCCATCGCGAGGACCTTGTTGTTGTTGCACATGTCGGTGACGTTCTGCGCGCCCTTCTGCGGGTCGTGCACGCCGTTCACGGCGTCGTCGTAGGACTTGTGCTGGATCGTGAAGCCCTTGATCGTCGTGTTCTGCGAGACGGCGAAGTCGACGCCCGCCTCCGGGCCACGGCCGCTCGCGCGGTCGGCGCCCGAGGTCGGGAAGTCGCTTGCGAGGATGATCGTGCCCTTGCTGCCGCCGCCACCGCCGCCGCCTGTGCTACAGGCCGCAGCGATGAACGCGCCAACGAACAAGAGCGAGGCGCTACGGATCCACCGCTTAGACAAGATGTGTCCTCCCTCCGAAGTCTGAGGTCTGTGACCGGAGATTTTGCTCCCCGTACCCGGCTTCCGCCCGCGGTGTTCGGAGCGTAGGAGGCGGTCAACCGACCGTCAACGCGGGCGGGTCCCCCGTAGGGGGCTACCCTTCGCCCGTGCCACGTGAGGATCCGGCGGCGCGGCGCTCGCGCGCGCGGAAGGTGCTCTCCAGGCTCGCCAAGGCGTATCCGGACTGGGGGCCGACGCTCGAGTTCCGCACGCCGTTCGAGCTCCTCGTGGCGACGATCCTCGCCGCGCAGGCCCAGGACGAGCGGGTGAACCAGGTCACGCGACGGCTCTTCGCGAAGTACCGCCGTCCGCAGGACTACCTCGCCGTCGCGGTGACGGAGCTGGAGAAGGACGTCCACGAGACGGGCTTCTTCCGGCAGAAGGCGAAGGCGATCCGAGCGTGCTGCGAGCAGATCCTCGGTGAGTTCGGCGGAGAGGTCCCGGGCGACATGGACCGACTCACCCGGCTCCGTGGCGTCGGTCGCAAGACGGCATCGATCGTCCTCGGCAACGCCTTTGGGGTCCCGGCGGTCGCCGTCGACCGCCACGTCGCCCGGGTCGCCGGGCGGCTGGGCTTCTCCCGGTCGGGAGACCCCGAGGTGATCGAGGAGGACCTTCGGACGCTGTTCCCGCGAGCGCAGTGGGTGAAGGCGACGTGGTGTCTCGTCCTTCACGGACGACGCACGTGTCAGCCGACGCCGAGGTGCTATGCGTGTCCGGTCAACGACCTCTGTCCCTATCCGAAGAAGACGCGCGATCCGCAAGCCAACCGCCGAACGAGCCGACCGCGAGCGCGATGACGTCGAACACGATGATGACGACGGTGTCCGCGAGGACGTTGCTGCCGTAGCCCGGCGTCGGAATGAGGCCGATCGCGGCCACGACGATCCACCCGACGGCCGCGAGCGCGCCCTGGTACGATCCCGCGATTTTGGCCCATTTTCCGGCCACGAAGCCGCCGAGGCCGATACCGAGAATGGTGAGAGCGCTACCCGGGATGGGAGCGAGGAGGATGCTCCCCGCGACGGTGATGATGACCGCGGTCGCGCTACCGGCGATCACCGCAGGCCATCGGATCGGTGGAGCGGAGCGGCCTTCGATGAGTGAGGAGAGTACGCGTCCGAGTGAGGCGCGATGCGTCCGAAAAGAAAACCGATCCGCGAGGCCTACGCGGATCGGTGGGTTCGCGAAAGGTGCCAAGACCGAAAATCAAAACGCGACGCGATAGCGTCGCAGGAACTACTTCTTCTTCTTCGCTGACTTCTTCGCAGCCTTCTTCTTCGCCGGCATCGGGATCACCTCCTTCTGGCCACGCGTTGTTCGGTATATAGACACACTCACGTCGTGAATGTCAACACGTGGGGCGCGACGGACCGTGAGGTGATGGTCCTAGGACGGCGAGGCGCTCTCACCTCGGAGCTTCCGGATGACGCGCTCGCGGAGCTCGGCGGGGGCGACATCGGAGGTGCAGCACTCCCGCAGGGTGGTGAGGAAGCGGGCTTCGAAGACGAAGTTCTCGTCGCAATCGTCGCAGCCGTCGAGGTGGAGACGGACCTGCTCGAGCTCCGTCGTCGAGAGCTCGGTGTCCAGGAATGCGTAGAGCTTCTCCACGCAGTCGTTGCAGTCCATTCCCGTCACCCCTTCTGCGGCGCGGTCCTCAGCGCCGCGATGCCGCGCTCCTGCGCGAGGTCGTAGAGCCGTTTCTGGAGGAACTTCCGCCCCCGGTGGAGGCGGGACATGACCGTCCCGATCGGGATCCCGAGCATCTCGGCGATCTCCTTATAGGAGAAGCCCTCGACGTCCAGGAGGACGACACTCCGGAACTTCTCAGGAAGGTCGGCGAGGGCATCCTTCACCTCGCTGTCGACCAAGCCGTTCAGGAACTCGCTCTCGGGGTCGGGAGACGCGCTCGCCGCGGGCCCGCCGGTCATCCGGCGGTAGAGGCTGAACTCATCGACGTCGTCCAGCTCGGTGAACTCGGGCTGCGACTGGCGGCGCCGGTAGCTGTTGATGAACGTGTTCGTGAGGATGCGGAAGAGCCAGGCCTTGAGGTTCGTGCCTGGCGTGAACTGGTCACGGAAGCGGAACGCCCTGATGTACGTCTCCTGCACGAGATCCTCCGCATCCGCCTCTGACCGTGTCATGCGCAGGGCAGTGCGGTACAGCGCGTCGAGGAAGGACAGCGCCTCGGTCTCGAAAGCGTCGTTCGCCACCTGCCCACTCTACCCAACGGGCCCAGCCCGCCAGGGATTCCCGATACTCCCGGCGTGCGTCGACGTCTCCTCGCGATCATCCGTCGCCTGCGCCGTGCGTACGGCGAGCCCCCGCCTCCCCGCCGCCTCGCCCCGCTCGACGAGCTCGTCCTCACCGTGCTGTCGCAGAACACCAATGACACGAACCGCGACCGTGCGTATGCCGATCTCCGAGCGCGGTTCCCGACGTGGGACGAGGTCGCGGATGCGCCGCTCCCCGCGATCGCGCGGGCGATCCGGCGTGGCGGTCTCGGCCCGACGAAGTCCGTACGGCTGCGCGAGATCCTTCGCGAGCTACGCGCGCGTGGCGTCCCGCTCGACGGACGCGCGTTCGCACGCATGCGGTCCTCCGCCCTCTGGGACCTGCTCGTCGGGCTGAAAGGCATCGGCCCGAAGACCGCCGCGTGCGTCCTGCTCTTCTCGCTCGGCCGTCCGTTCTTCCCCGTCGACACGCACGTGCATCGCGTGGCGCGCCGGCTCGCCCTCGTCCCGGGCGCGGCGGATCCCGTGAAGACGCAGGAGCTGCTGCAGGCGGCCGTGCCGTCGGAGCACGTCTACGAGCTCCACATGCTGCTCATCCGTCACGGCCGCGACACGTGCATCGCTCGCCGTCCGTTCTGCTCGCGCTGTCCGCTCGCCGACATCTGCCCGCGCGTGGGTGTCGTCGCGGCGCGCTAACGCTCGCAGAGCGCTTCGAAGCCGGTCGTCCACCGGCCACGGAGCTCGCGGTCGATCGCGTACGCCTCGTGGCCGGGCTGCGCCTCGATGAACTCGAGCGCGCCGTCGCCCATCGCGAAGGCCGCAGTCGCGAAGACGTCCGCGTCGACGATGCCCGGGCCCGTCACCGTGAGGCTGAGGAGCGCGGTCGCGGGGCGTCCGGTGTGCGGGTCGTAGATGTGGTCGCCCTTCTCGTACGTCCCGGACGTCGCGACCGCGAGGTCCGACGCGAGGACGACGCGGACGACCTTGTCGCGCTCCACCGGGTGGCGGATCCCGACCCGCCATGGCGCGCCCGGCGCGCGGTGCCCGCTCGCCCATACGTCTCCGGCGCCGTCGACGAAGTAGTCGCGGTGGCCGCGCGCGTCGAGGATCGCCGAAGCCCGCGCGAGCGCCCACCCCTTCACGAGCCCCGACGGATCGAGGTGCCCGGCGTGCCACGGCGAGAAGAAGCCGCGTGTTCGGCGCTCGTAGTCCGCGCAGAGCGCGAGCACCTCGTGCACGAGCACCGGCGCGTCCGCGAGCGCGAGCCGGCCGTCATTGATACGGGTGACCGCGCTCTCGCTCTTGAACGGGCTGAAGAGCTCGTCGAGGTGCCGTAGCTCGGCGAAGACCGCATCGAGCGCGGCCGGATCGGCATGCGGGTCGCGAACGTCGACGGTGATGGGCATGCCCATCACGTCCTGGGTGCGGCGCACGCCGCTAGCCGAGATGCGCCTGCTTCAGTGCGCTGTCGAGGCTGCGCTTGTACGCGATGCTCGTGTACGTCGCGCCCGAGATGATGTCGATGCTCGAGCTCTGCGCCGTGATCGCCTCGGTCCGGAGCATCGGTCCCGCGACCTGGCTGATGTAGGCGGAGCGCGCGCGGTCGGACGGCAGCACCAGCGGCTGCACGTCGGTGATCTTGTTGCCGCTCACGGTGACCTTCACCTGAACGTCGCCATACACCGTGCGGATCTTGCTGCCCGTGTACGACCCGTCGCCGCCCTGGCCGCTCGTCGTCGTGCCCGCGGGCTGCGTCGGCACCGGTTGGCGCGGCGCGGTCGTCCGCGCGGTCGGCTGCGACGGGCTGAGCTGTGACGACGCGTCGACCGGCACCGGCGTCACCCTGAAGGTGACGATCCACACGACGCCGATGACCGTGACCGCGAGCGCGGACAGGGCGCGTCTCATCTCAGAACCGGAATGCCTCCGTATGCACCTGGAATGGGTCCGCACCGAGCATACGCAGTGAGCGCTTCACCTTCGCGGTCATGCCGAGCGGACCGCAGACGAAGATCTCGCGCTCGAGGACATCGGGGACGAGCGTGTGCAGGTTGTTCGGCTCGAGCCATTCAGCGCCCTTCCGGCCGCGGAGCGTGCGGTCGGAGAGCAGGTATTCGACCCGCACGCCGTGGTCCCGCGCCAGCTCGTCGAGCTCGCCGCGGAACGCGACCTCGCCGTCGCGCCCGCACCGGTAGAGGAGGCACACGTCGACGCCGTCCGTCGCGAGATCCTGCGCCAGCGCTCGGATCGGCGTGATGCCGATGCCGCCGGCGACGAGCAGTGCGCGCGACCGTGCGCACGAGCGCCGCGTGAAGCGCCCGAACGGTCCCTCGACCAGCACGGGCGTTCCGACGCGGATGGACGCGGCGTGCTCACTGAAGTCACCGATCTTCTTCACGGTGAGGCGCAGGAACTCGCCGTTCGGCGCCGCGGACAAGGTGAAGGGATGCGCCTCCCACCAGCGGCGCGCGTCGAAGAAGCGCCAGATCGCGAACTGGCCCGGCTCGAACTCGAAGCTCGAAAGGTCGCGGCCGCCGATGTAGATCGACACGGCGCCGCTCGCTTCGCGCTCGACGCGCGCGACGCGGAAGCCGTGCCGCAGGTACGCGGCGATCGGGCGCGCGAAGCGATAGGCCACGATCGCGATGGCGAGGACGATGTAGAGCGTCCACCAGTACGCGGTGAAGAGCGTGTTGTTGATGAAGTCCGCGCCGGTCGCGATCTCGTGCGCGAACGCGAGCGCAACGCCGAGGTACGCGTACAGATGGACGAAGTACCAGGTCTGGTACGCCATCGCGCCGCGCGCGATGCCGATCGACGTCACCGTGACCATGACGAGGAACAGGAATCCGACGATCGCGGGGAGCAACCCGTCGTAGTGCGCGATGAAGTCGCCGAGCTGTCCGAGGATGCCGAGTCCGCTGTCGAGCGCGTAGCCGACCGTCTGCGCGACGACATGGATCGTGATGAGGGTGAGCGCCGCGTACGCGTTCCAGCGATGCAGCCAGATGAGCCGCTCCATGCCGAACGCGCGCTCGAGCCACGGGAAGCGCGACATGAGGAGGAGCTGCCAGAGGAGGAGGTACGTCCCGATGAGAGCGGCGATCCGGCCGATGGTGTTCAAGCGGTCGGCGGTCGTCTTCACCGGCACGGCGCCGCTCGCGAGCCACCAGAAGAGGAGGACGGCCCAGAGGCCGACGAAGAAGAAGACGACGAGCCACACCTGGCCAGGCCCGTCGGAACGATCGCGGTCGTCCTCGACGATGAGGGCCGCGCTGCGGCCGAGCGTGCGTCCAGACGGGGCCGCCGTGGGTCCGCTCACTCGCGAAGTACACACCGGAAGCCCCTCCATTTCATGAAAAGGAGGTGAGAGACCGGTTGCGACTGTGCAGCGGAGTTATCGCTCCACCGACGGCCCTGCCCGATAGGGTGGGGCCGCATGGGAGAGCTGCTCGTCGACCCGGCCTGGCTCGTGGCGCATCACCGCGACGCGGAGGTTCGCATCGTCGATCCGCGTTCACCCGAGGACTACGCGACGGGCCATGTTCCGGGTGCCGTGAACGCGAACACGGCGTACAAGGATCCCGACCGCCCGCTCCACGTCATGCCGCCGGAGCAGGCCGAGGCGGCCATTCGCGCGCTCGGGATCTCGGACGACTCGAGCGTGGTCATCGTCGATAACGGCATGCTTGCGGGGCGTGCGTGGTGGTTCCTCACGTATCACGGACACCCGGACGTTCGCATCGTCGACGGCGGATTCGATGCGTATCGCGATGCCGGCGGACCGCTGACGACGGACGCCCCGGCGATCGTCGCGGGAAGCTTCCACGCGCGCGTCCAGCCCCAGCTCATCGCTCGCGCGGACGACGTGCGGCGGGCGATCGGCGGCGATGCCCGCATCCTCGACGTGCGCAGCGATCAGGAGTGGCGAGGCTCGAACCGGATGTCGCATCGGCGCGTCGGGCGCATCCCGGGCGCGAGGCACCTCCTGTGGGAGCTGGTCCTCGGGACGGAGCCACCGCATCGCTTCCGTTCCCCCGATGAGATACGCGCGGTCGCGGCCGAGCGTGGCGTCGCGCCGAGCGATCGCGTGATCACGGTGTGCGAGGTCGGCTGGCGGGCGGCCCACACCGCGTTCGCGCTGCGACTCGCGGGGTTCTCGGACGTGCGTGTGTACGACGCCTCGATGCGCGAGTGGGACAACGATCTCGCGCTGCCGCTCGACCCTCCGGCGCAGGACTGACGGAGCGGTCTCGCGTTGCTAGACTTGGATGCAGCTAGTCGTTGCCGCCGTAGGCGCTTCGCGCCTCGTCGGCGTCGTCGGCGGCCCGAACGAGCAAGCTCGTTCGGCTCCGCCTCCTAGCCGACGTAGCTCAGCCGGTAGAGCAGCGGTTTCGTAAACCGCCGGTCGGCAGTTCGAGTCTGCCCGTCGGCTCACGAATGAGTGAGCCCGATCCGCGGACGTATCGGGCGACGTCTGCAGCCCACTTTTGCCATCGCGGAACCCTTGCGTGCCCCGGGACGAGCAGGTTAACTAGCCGAGTCCTAAGCAGCCGTTCCGTATCTGGGGAGTAGGGGATGCCGTCCGGCAAGGTGCTGGTGATCGATAGCGACAGCGACATCGATGAGCTGGTCCGCGCCGTCCTCACCGATGCCGGTTATGAGATCACGATCTTGACGGAGATGCTGCCCGATGCGATCGCCGCGGTCGTCGGAAGGGTCGAACCCGATGCGATCCTTCTCGACGGCGAGGATCCCAGTGGATTCGGCTCGTCCTGGGAGCACGCCGCCGCGATCGCCAAGCGTGAGCGGCAGATCGCGGTGATGATGTTCAGCGCTCATGGGGAGGACCTCGCTGAAGCGCGTGCCGACGTGTCCGAACGGACGAAGGCTGCGCGGCTCGCGGGAGTGATCCCGAAGCCCTTCGATCTCGATGAGCTGCTCGACACCGTGGCACGGGCAGTCAGCGCCAGCGAGCCGTTCGATACGAGCGCTGAGGCTGACGCCGAACGAACACGCACACTCGTCACGCAGCTCGAGCGCATCGGGGCGCGTGACGCGCGGGGAAGCACGCGGAGGGAATGGGTCACCTTCCGCACGCCGCGCGAGCGCGTGATCCAGGTGTAGTGGTGGCAGAGCGGGGGCTGCTATTTGCTCGGCCGGTACGAGCGTGATGGCAAGCACATGGAGAACGTCGCGCTGACGTACGACCGCCCGTCCGCCGTCGAGATCTGCGCCTCGCTCATCCGCGCCGAGGCGCTGCAGCGAGACGACCCATAGCGGCGGGGCGGTCGGTAGCTGGCATGGACGTACCCGCATGGCTCCTCGATTCCGATCCGGCGCTCCGCTGGCAGGTGTTGCGCGACATCGTGCGCGCGCCGGAGGACGTCGTCGCGCGCGACCGCGCCCGTGTCGCGGACGAAGGCTGGGGCGCGCGACTGCTCGCGCTGCAGGGCGCCGACGGTCAGTGGGCCGGCGGCGCGT
>DATDNP010000018.1:0-2455 GCA_036518215.1 Candidatus Limnocylindria bacterium | reverse complement strand
AGGAAGAAGTACGAGAAGAGGCTGCGCCATGCGAAGTAGAGCGGGATGAGCGCGAGCGCGATCCCCATCTCGGGGCTCGAGCGACGCGTCCGCCACGCGATGACAAGACAGGCGAGCATTGCGATCGCCTCCATCGCGAGGTATGCGGTGGAGGGCAGGAGCATGAAGCCGCCGTTCGTCCCGAGGAAGACGACGCCCGCCCCACGCGGGAACATCGGCTCGACGACGGGCGTGAGCACGCCCGCGAGCCAGTCCGCGGGATGCCAGAGCGCGAACGGCAGGTTCGTCGCGACGAACACGGCGCCGGCGACCGCGGCCTGCCTCGCGGCCGCGCGCGCACCCGATCGCGCGTACACGGCGACGAGCCAGAAGGGCGCGACGAACCACGCGATCTGCTTCACCGACGCTGAGACCCCGAGCGCTATCGCGCCGCCGACGCGCTCGCGCCAGATCCACGCGACGACGAGCGGCAGCGCGTACAGCAGGTCAGCGCTCCCGCCGACCGTGAACGCCATGAGGCAGGACGCGCCGAGAAGACCCGTCAGCACGAATGGACGCAGTCCCGCGGGAGCGCGCAGGAAGATGATCGCCATCGCCGCGAGAAGGCACGCGACGTACAGGTAGTTGGTGTCGAGACGGAGCGCGACGATCGGGAGGAGCGCCAGGAACGACAGCGCCGGGTACGACGGCCGCGTGACGAACTCCACGTTCCCGCCCTGCTGCTCGCGGAGCGCCCACGCCTGGTCCAGCTGATCGTCCGTCGGGTACACCGCGACGTTCGCGAAGAGCCCGCGCTGGAGCGGCGTCGTCCGGTCCGGGCCGATCGCGAACGCGTCGTAGCACTGGAAGATGTCGAGCGACGCGTACGGATCCTTTCCGGCGAGCACGAGCCGCGCGGCGCAGTCGTTCAGGGCGATCGCGTCGTTGTGATACGGCGTCCAGTCCTCCGAATGCTGCCGCGGCATCGTGAAGAGCCAGGCGATCGACACCGTCGCCATGACGCAGACGAAGAGCCAGACGAGACGGTGGAAGGTGACGAGCCGCGGCGGCGCGTCCGGGTCCTCACGGCCCGAGCCGCGGAGCGCGAGCGGGATCACGAGGAGCGCGGCGCCGATCGCGACGACGACCTGCACCGCGCCCGGCCGCTCCGGCCGGAGCTGCACGATGCTGTTGAGGAGTCCGGCGTAATAGAGGGCGGCGCCCGCCACGGAGATCGCGGCGATGCGGTAGAGCGCGTACACGGCCTAGTCCTGGATCACGCGCGCGACGACGCCTCCACCGAGGACCTCGTCGCCCTCATAGAAGACGGCCGCCTGGCCAGGCGCGACGAGCGCGGGCTCGTCGAGGCGAAGCGTCGCGTGGTCGTCCTGCACGTCCACCGAACATGCGAGCGGCGTGCCGCGATACCTGAGGACGACGTCGGCGCGGAACCGGTCGCTCGGCGCGCCATTCGTGAAGCGCACGTCGCGGAGCTCGTAGGACGTCGATGTCACCTCGTCCCGCGTCCCGACGACCGCGGCGCGCCGGTCGAGGTCGAGGCGAAGGACGTACATCCGCTCGCCGACGGCGACGCCCGTACCGGAGCGCTGCCCGACGGTGAGCGTGCCGATGCCGCCGTGCTCGCCGACGACCGTGCCGTCGACGCGCTCGACGGGGCCCGGAACGAAGGCCTCGGGCGCGCGCTCGCGCACGAACCCGCGGTAGTCGCCGCCGATGAAGCAGATGTCCTGGCTGTCGGGCTTCGTCGCCGTCGGGAGACCCAAGCGCGCGGCGATCGCGCGCGTCTCCGCCTTGTCCGCGAGCTCTCCGACGGGGAGGTCGAGCCGCGAGAGCTCGCGCTGGCCGAGCATGTAGAGCGCGTAGGACTGATCCTTCCCTGCGTCGCGAGCGCGCAGGAGGCGGTGGCGCTCGCCGTGCTCGACGCGGGCGTAATGCCCCGTCGCGAGCCGGTCGGCGCCGAACTTGGCGGACACGTCGCGCAGGAGCGCCTCGAACTTCACGTAGTGGTTACAGGCGACGCACGGGTTCGGCGTCTCGCCGGCCGCATACGAGTCGACGAAGCGGTCGACGACGTTCTTCCCGAACACGTCGGCGTAGTCGAGCGCGTAGAACGGGATACCGAGCACGCCCGCGGCGCGGCGCGCATCCTCCCCCGCCTCGTCCGTGCCGCAGCACCGCGGCGCATCGCTCGACGATCCTGCGGGGACGAGGCGCATCCACACGCCGACCACGTCCTCGCCGCGCTCGGCGAGGAGCGCGGCCGCGACCGAGGAGTCGACACCGCCGCTCATGGCGACGAACACGCGGCTCATCGCTTCTCGACCTCGGCCGTCGCGAGCGCGGTCATGTGCGCGTCGACGAGCGCCGCGCGAAGGGCCGCGACGGCGGTGAGCGCGCAGCGCTCCTCGTCCGGCCCGAGCGACAGGAGCGCGATGATCACGCGCGGGTCGATCCG
>DATDNP010000017.1:0-4880 GCA_036518215.1 Candidatus Limnocylindria bacterium | reverse complement strand
AGGAGCACGCTCGCGATGATCGAGACGAGGAAGAGCGTCCAGTCGAACTTCCCCTCGAAGGCCGCGAGCCCGCCCGCGACCGCGACCGGCGCGGATGATGCGGTGAACGAGAACGGCCGGATGATCTCGTAGTAAGCGGCGAGGCGGTCGCGCAGACCGGCGATCGTGCCCTTGCGCTGCTCGGTGAGCGCCGCACGCGTCGCCACGGTGCCCGCCTCCGCCGTCCCGTATGCGACGGCCGCGTCGAGCACGGCGAGCGTCTGCTCCTCGTCCTGCACGACCGGCTGCAGGAGCGGCAGGTCCATCCCGGCCTCGTGGTACTCCCACGCGCGGTCGGCGACCTCGCGTCGCGTGCCGCAGAGGATGAACGCGTCGAGCAATTCGTCCGGGATGAGGTTGCCCGCCGTGGTGAAGTCCTCCTTGCGCCACGCCGCGGCGATCCGGTCGCGCAGCTCCGTCTCGAAGCCGGCGCGCCGGAGGGTCACGTCGGACAGGATCGACATCATGTAGATGACGAACGGCTCGCGCTTCGCGCGGTTGAGCGCGTCGCGGCGCGTGTCGCCGATGAGCGACAACAGGTAGCCGGCGGTGTCGATGTCGTTCGGGTCGCGCCCGGCCTCGCGCGCGGTGCGATCCATGACGCGCAGCAGCTTCTTGAGCCCCGGGATCGACTCTGCGGGCCGCGCGAGGTAACCGTCGCCCTTCTTCCCCGCGACGACCATCATCGGTGACCGGTACCCCGCGATATAGATAGGCACGCGGTGGACCGGCGGGAATTGCGGGACGAGCGGCGGCAATCCGGGCTTGCCCGATGGCATGCGCTCGCCGGACCAGAGCGTGTGGAGCGTGTCGATCGTCTCGGACACGCGCGCCGCGGCGTCGTCGGGCACGTAGGGGATGCCCATCTGCCCGAGGCGGAGCGGCAGCGCCGACCCGAGTCCGAGGATGATGCGCTCGGGCGCGATCTCGTCGAGCGCGCTGATCGTCATGGCGATGAGCACGGGGTGGCGCGTGAACGGATTGAGCGCGCCGAGCCCGACCTTGATGCCGTCGACCTGCGACGCGATCGCGGTCGCGTAGGTGACCGCGTCGCGCTCGAAATACGAGTCGTGGAACCAGACCGACTCGACGCCCGCGCTTCGCGCGCGCCGGACCCACTCCACCGTGTCCGCGACGTCGCCGCGTGCCGCGAGACCAAGACCGACCCGCCGTGCGAGCGTGGCCATCACGCGCCTCCGTTCAGGAGCGCGGCCGCGTGCGCGATGCGCGCGACGGTGCGGTCGCGTCCGAGGATCTCCATCGAATCGTTGAGGGGCGGACCGACGGTGCGGCCGGTGACCGCGACACGGAGCGGCATCGCCACGTCGCCGACCTTCCATCCGGTCTTCTCGGCGACGTCGCGTACGAGCGTGTCGATGTCGTGCGGCGCGAAGGACGTCGCCTCGCGCAGGGCCTTGAGCGATCGCTCGAGGATGTCGCGCGTGCCGGCCGCGTCCTTCTTGCGCACGAGCTGCTCGGTCGGGTACTGGATGTCGTCGGTGAAGAGGAACTCGAGCTGCTCGCGCGCCTCCAGCAGCGTCTTCATCCGCTCCTGCACGTGCGGGAGGGCGCGCCGCAGCACGGCGCGGTCCCACGACTCCGGCACGAACGGCTCGAGCCTTCGCATGAGCTCGTCGAGGGACAGCCTGCGGATCCAAACGCCGTTGAACCAGAGGAGGCGATCGCGGTCCCATTTGCCGCCGGCCTTCTGCACCTGCTCGATGCGCCACTTCGCGATGAGGTCGTCCATCGTGAAGACCTCTTCCTCGGTCCCCGGCGCCCATCCGATGAGCGAGAGGTAGTTCACCATCGCCTCCGGCAGGTAGCCGTCCGTCCGGAACTGTTCGACCTTCGTCGCGCCGTGCCGCTTCGCGAGCTTCTTGTTGTCCGGGCCGAGCACGTTCGGGAAGTGCGCGATCGGCGGCACCTCCCAGCCGAACGCCTGGAAGATGAGGAGGTGCTTCGGGGTCGACGGCAGCCAGTCCTCGCCGCGGAAGATGTGCGTGATCGCCATCGCGTGGTCGTCGACGACGACCGCAAGGTGATACGTGGGGAAGCCGTCGGACTTGAGGATGACCTGGTCCTCGATCGTGTGCAGCGGCCACTCGACGCGGCCGTACACGAGATCGTTCACGCCGACGGTGCCCTCGTCGGGCACCTTGAGGCGAACGACATGCGGCTCGCGCAGTGCGCGATCGGCGGCCTGCTTCGGGTCGATGGTGCGGCAGAAGCGGTCGTAGCGCGTGACCTGCTTCGCCGCGGCCTGCTGCGCGCGCAGGGCGGCGAGGCGCTCCTTCGAGCAGAAGCAGTAGTAGGCGTCGCCCGCGTCGACGAGCTCCTGCGCCGCCTTTTGATAGAGCGGGAGACGCTCGCTCTGGACGTATGGCGCGTGCGGGCCGCCCTCCCTGGGTCCCTCGTCCCAGCGGATGCCCATCCACTGGAGGCCGTCGTAGATGGAGTCGATCGCGCCCTCGACGAGCCGGTCCTGGTCGGTGTCCTCGACTCTCAGGATGAGCTTGCCACCGTTCTGACGCGCGAAGAAGTAGTTGTAGAGCGTCGTGCGCACGCTCCCGATGTGCAGCGAGCCCGTCGGAGAGGGCGCAAAACGGACGCGGACCGTCACGACGACCAGTTTAGGTGGGTATGCTGGAACGGGATGACGGTGACGACGCGTCGCGAGCGTCGCCAGCAGCAACGGCGCCAGCAGCAGCGGCGCACGAGCTCCAGCGGCGGCGGTGGCGGCGGATCTCGAGGGATCAACCAGATGTGGATCGCCCTTGCGGTGGCGATCGGCATCGTCGCGCTCATCCTCGTCGGGCGCGCCGCCGGCGTGTTCACCCCGGCCGCCGGATCCCAGACGAACGTCCAGAACGTCGACACGTCGGGACCGAAGATCGGCACCCATCAGGAAAACATCGGGAACGCGCACATCCCGACGGGCCAGAAGGGCAACTACACCGAGGGGCTCCCGCCGACGTCGGGCGAGCACTACGCGTCGCCCGCGGGCCCCGCGCCGTGGGGCGTGAAGACGTCGTGGCTGCCGTTCGAGGTCACGACGCACAACCTCGAGCACGGCGGCATCGTGATCATGTACGCGAACCTCACGCAGGCGGAGAGCGAGCAGCTGCAGGGTCTCGTCCGCAACCTCATGGCGAACGGGAATCCGAAGATCATCCTCGAGCCGTGGCCGGACATGAAGGACTCGAAGGTGATCCTCACGGCGTGGGACTGGATCCTGAAGCAGCAGTCGGTGGACGACACGACGATCGTGAAGTTCGTGAAGCAGCACACCGACGACGAAGCGCCGGAGAACGGCACGCCCTAGAGCGTTGCTCCCAACCGGCGTAGGTCGCGACCCGCAGACACGAGCCACAGCACCATGAGCGCACCCGCCAGCTCGAGCAACAGGATGTTCGCGGTGCCGAGGAACAGATCGACGCCGACCGCGACGAGCTCTGTCGCCCCCGCGAGCGCGGCAAGCACAGCGGTCGGCTTGGCGAATGGCGCCGAATCGCGCATGAGCGACGCCGTGCCGATCCAGGCGAACGCGAGGATCGCCGTGCCGACGTCGACGCTCGTCGTCGCGAGCGCCATCACCGCACGCGCCGCGGCTATCACACTCGCGCGGTCCGCGTCGCTCGCGGCGGCCGCGTAGTCGCGGCTGAGCGCGAGGAGCGGGAGCACCGGATCCGTCGCGAGGAAGATCGTGATGCCGACGATCGCAAATACGAAGGCGAGTCCCGCCACGACGGCGTCTCGTTCCCAGGTCGCGAGGCAGATGGCGGCGATGACCGGGATCACGAGAACGAAGAGCGGCAGCTGCAGCGCGGTCAGCTCCGTGGCGGCGAAGAGCGGGTGTCGTTGGAGAAGCTCGAGCCATTCCTGGACGCGCGTCGGGGGGAGGCCGATCGCGTTCAGCGCGATGATCTCGATGGCCACTTGGAGCAGCGCGAAGGCTGCAGCGAGGAACGCGCAGAAACTCGCGACGCGACAGAGCCGACGGCTCAGTCGCCCCAGTAGCGCTCTTCCTTCCACGGGTCTCCCACGTTGTGGTACCCATTGCGTTCCCAAAAGCCGGGCTTGTCGTTCGGGCTGAACTCGATCCCGCGCAGCCACTTCGCGCTCTTCCACGCGTAGAGCCGGGGGATCACGAGACGCGCCGGATAGCCGTGCTCCGGCGTGAGCGGCTCGCCGTTCGCGCGGAGCGCGATGAGGCAGTCGTCGCGCAGGCAGTACTCGATCGGGACGTTCGCGGTGAAGCCGTACTCGCTGTGCGCGATGACGAACTTCGCCTCTGGCTTCGGCTTCGCGAGCTCGACGATCTTCGCGAACGGGATCCCTTCCCACTTCTGATCGAGGCGTGACCACGTGGTGACGCAGTGCATGTCAGCCTGCACGGGCTTCTGGTCGAGCTTCGAGAACTCGTCCCATTTCATCGTGATCTCGTTCTCGACGGCGCCGAACACGCGGAACTCCCACGTCTTCGGATCGAAGCGCGGCACGGTGCCGTAATGGAGGACAGGCCACTTCTGTGTGAGGTACTGGCCAGGCGGGACGCGCTCGCGCTTCTCCTCGGGGACGTCGTCTCGCTTGGTGAAGAACTTCATCGCCATGCCGGTAGGTTAGTCGAGACCGGCGGCGCGACGCAGCATCTTGAACGTATAGATGCCGGTGTCGTGCCCGTCGGCCCATTCCGGCGTGATCCCGTACCGGCCCACGGGATAGATCGTCTTGAGGGTCGCCTGCTGTTCCGTGAAGACCGTCGCGTCGTTCACGTTCCCGGCATAGGAGCCCTCGCCGTGGCAATACGCGCATGGGCACGCGCGGCGCAGCGGCTCCCA
>DATDNP010000016.1:0-9679 GCA_036518215.1 Candidatus Limnocylindria bacterium | reverse complement strand
GGTAACGCCAGGACGCTCGCCCCGTTGCCAGACAAGGTGAGTGGAGCATCGATCGAGCGCGCGTACCGGCCCGATGCGCCGTTATCCTTCGGACGACGCGCGACCGCAGCGAGGAAGGGAAGAAACACCGGCTTGCTCGATGGCCTCTTCGGCCTCTTCTCCCGTGATATCGGCATCGACCTCGGCACCGCCAACACGCTCGTGTGGGTGCGCGGCCGCGGGATCGTGATCGCCGAGCCCTCGGTCGTCGCGAAGGACCTGCGCACCGGCGCGCCTCTCGCGATCGGCGCTGAGGCGAAGCGCATGGTCGGACGCACTCCGTCGTCGATCGCCGCCGTGCGTCCCCTGAAGGACGGCGTCATCAGCGACTTCGACATGACGGAGCTGATGCTCAAGCACTACATCGACAAGGTGCACGACCGCGCGCTGCTGTTCCCGCGTCCTCGTGTCGTCGTCGGCATCCCGTCCGGCGTCACCGAGGTCGAGAAGCGCGCCGTGCAGGACGCGGCCGTGTCCGCCGGCGCCCGATGGGCGCGTCTGGTGGAAGAGCCGATGGCCGCGGCGATCGGCGCCGGTCTTCCGGTGAACGAGCCATCGGGCTCGATGATCGTCGACATCGGCGGAGGCACGACCGAGGTCGCGGTCACATCGCTCGGCGGCATCGTCGTGTCGCGATCGATCCGCATCGGTGGCGACGAGATGGACGCCGACATCGTCGCGTACGCACGACGTGAATTCAATCTGCTCATGGGCGAGCGCACTGCCGAGGACATCAAGATCGCGATCGGCTCCGCGTATCCGCTCGACGAAGAGGTCTCGACGTTCTTCCGCGGACGCGACCTCCTCACCGGTCTCCCGCGATCGATCGAGGTGACGAGCGCGCAGATCCGCGAGGCGATCGAACCGTCGGTCGAGCAGATCGTGGACGCGATCAAGATCACGATCGAAGAGACGCCGCCGGAGCTCGTCGCCGACGTCATGGATCAGGGCATCTACCTCGCCGGCGGTGGCGCGCTCCTGCGCGGCCTCGACACGCGCGTGTCGGAGGCGACGCAGATGGCCGTCCACGTCGCGGAGGATCCGCTCACCTGCGTCGTCCGCGGATGCGGGAAGATCCTCGAGGACCTCGAGCACTACGACCGCAGCTTGGTGGTGGAGACGTACGCGGCCGTGCCGCGATAGGAGAAGCGCATCGTGGCGAGCTTCGGTCGCACGCGGCGCGCGCAGAACGGCCTCGTCCGGTCGTTCGCGATCCTCTTCGCGATCTCGACGCTCCTCCTCGTCGCGCGTAACAGCGATCCGATCCGGTCGCTCGCGACCGTAGGGACACAGCTCCTCGTCCCCGTGCAGCGCGTGCTCGCGGACGCGGGTGTCACGGGCAGCCGCTTCTTCCAGGCGATCACCGAGATCGAGCGGCTCCGTCAGGACAACGCGGATCTCCGCGGTGAGGTCGATCGGCTCACGCTCGAGAACGTGCAGCTGCGCGAGGCGACGGTCGCTGCGCAGCAGGCCGCGAAGCTGAACGACGTCGCGAAGACGCTCCCGTACCAGACGGTGCAGGCTCCCGTGATCGCGCGTGACCCGAGCAACATCCTCCTCGGCATCGTGCTCGGTGCCGGCACGGCCGACGGCGTGAAGGTCGACGACGTCGTCGTCTCCGATCAGGGCGTCGTCGGCCGCGTCTCGGAGGCCGGTCCGAACTACAGCAAGGTGCTCCTCATCACCGATCCGTCGTCGAATTTCTCGGCGCTCGTCGAGGGATCGCGCGCGACCGGCATCGTGCGCGGGCAGTACGGGGACTCGCTCATCATGGACTGGCTCCTCCAGACCGAGGCGGTGAAGGTCGGCGACGTCGTCGTCACCGCGGGGCTCGGTCTCGGGGACCAGGTCCGCTCGCTCTACCCGAAGGGTCTCGTCGTCGGGAAAGTCCTGCAGGTCCAGAACGCCGAAGCGGCGGCGTATCAACGCGCGATCATCGCGCCGGCCGTCGACCTCCGGAAGCTCGAGAACGTCCTCGTGGTCCGAACGGCCCCATAACTTCCCGCTCCCTTCCCGAATAATCGTGTTGTGGAAGGAAGGGTCGCTCGCCGCCTGGGCACCGGCTTGCTCGTCCTCATGCTCCTCGCGTTCCAGGCGCCCGCCGCGCAGGCAGCGGTCTCGCAGCCGAAGACGATCCACCTCCTCGTCCACTTCACACCGGGCACGAGCGCGATAGAACGCGCGGCGATCGCGCGGGCCGTCGGCGGACGGATCGAGGGCGAGATCGCGCCGCTCCGCGTGACGCGCGTCGCGATCACGGTCGAAGGCTCCGCCGATCCGTCCAGCGTCCTGAGCCTGCTCGCAGCGCAACCGAGGGTCGGCTCGGTCGAGCGCGACGCGCGGGTCCACGTCGACTGGACCCCGAACGACCCGTACTGGAGCACCGACCCCTACGTCGGCCTGGGTCAGTGGGGCGACCGGAAGATCGGACTCGAGCGCGCACGAGATCTCGTCGAGACGCTCGCGCCGGTCGTGGTCGCCGTGATCGACACCGGCGTCGACGCGGGCCATCCCGATCTCGCGGGTGTCGTGCAGCGCGGCGTGACGATCCTCAGCGCGCAGAGCGTGGGCTGCAACGCGGACGAGGTCGGTACCGACGACAACTCGCACGGCACGCACGTCGCAGGGATCATCGCCGCGGATGCGAACAACGCGATCGGTATCGCGGGTGTCGCACCGAACGCGCGGATCCTTCCGATCAAGGCGCTCGACTGTACGGGGAGCGGCTCGGTCTCGGACATCGCCGAGTCGATCGTGTACGCGGTCGACCACGGCGCGCGGATCATCAACATCTCGCTCGGCGCGTCGAGCGACAGCACGATCCTCGAGGCAGCCGTCCAGTACGCGGTCGATCGCGACGTCCTCATCGTCGCGGCGGTCGGCAACTGCGGCAGCGCGGGCGGTGAGGCGTCGCGCTGCTTCTACACCGCTGACCTTCCCGAGTACCCCGGTGCGTCTCCCGGCGTGCTCGGCGTCGGCGCGACGTCGTCGGATGACTCGATCGCATCCTTCTCGACGCAGGGCGCTCAGGTCGCGCTCACCGCGCCGGGCGTTCGCATCCTCAGTACGACACCGCATTACCCGACCTATCAGTCGCGTCGCGGCGCGCCGATGAACTACGCCGTGTTCTCGGGAACGTCGCAAGCGACGCCCTTCGTGAGTGGCGCGGCCGCGATGCTCCTCGGCGTCGATCCCACGCTCTCCGCGACGCAGGTCGCGGAGCGGCTCAGATCGTCGGCCGTCGATCTCGGCGCGCCGGGACGCGACCCCGCATACGGTGCCGGAAGGCTCGACCTCGCGCACGCCGTCGCGGTCACCGAGTCGGTCACGAGCGCGAGCTATGACACGAGCTTCGTGCCGCGTTCGGTCACCGCGGGCGCGTCGTTCGTCGCGAAGGTCGCGCTCACGAACACCTCACGCACGACGTGGCCGGCGTCCGGCGCGGCTGCGGTCGAGCTCTCGTATCACTGGGTCGATGCGACGGGCATGACCGTCGTCAGCGACGGAGTCCGCACCGCGCTGCCGCGCGACGTGCCGTCCGGCATGACCGTGACGGTCGACATGAACGTGGTCGCGCCCCCCGTCCGTGGGTCGTATCTCCTGCGCGTCGACCTCATGCAGGAGGGGGATGGCTACTTCTCGGGGCACGGCGTGTCGCCCGGCGACGTCGTCGTCATCGTCGCGAGCGGCTACGCCGCGACGTACTACCCACTCACGCTCTACGTCTGGACGCCCGGCGGACACGCGGTGCCGCTCGTCGTCACGCTGCGCAACACCGGCACCCGCACCTGGAGCGCGGGCGGAGCGAACCCGGTCCGACTCTCATATCACTGGCTCGCGAACGGCGTGCTCACCGAGTGGAACGGCGTGCGTGCCGACCTACCTAACGACGTCGCACCTGGCGAGACGGTCACCATCGATCTGCCGGTCATCCCGCCCGAAGGGACGGCCGTGCGCACGCTGCGTCTCGACCTCGTCCAGGAAGGTCTGCAGTGGTTCAGCGACAGCGGTGCGGCGACGCGTGACGTCCTGTATGTCGTGGTCGCGGACAGCGGTTGAGAGTCACGACCCGCCGATCTGCTTCATGAGCTGCAGCGCCGTCGCGTTCGTCGGATCCCGCTGAAGGACGGCGTTCAGGACCGCGCGGGCTTCGAGGTCGCTCTTTCCGTCGATGAGCCGCTGCGCGAGCACGAGGCGGAGCTCATTCGAGTTCGTGGCCGCGACGCCCGCTCTCAGCACATCGAGCGACCGCGCGATGTTGCCCGCGAGCCGCGCGGCGTCGGCTCCGACGGTGTAGTACCGGGTGTCGGCGGGGTAGAGCGCGATCGCCCGCTCCTCGCTCGCGACGGCGAGGTCGTAGTCCCCGAGCGCGACCTGAGACCGTGCGAGCTGGTCGTAGGTGTCGGGGTTGTTCGGCGACGCCGCCACCGCCTTCGCGAACGCATCGTACGCGGCGGTCTTCGCGCGGGTGTCGCCGTCACGCGCGAACGCCGTCTCCATGCGCCCGAGATTCCACCAGAACGCGGGCGTGTACGGAGAGCGGGCGGTCGCCTCGCGGTACGCGCGGCGCGCGCCGTCCTGGTCGTTCACCAGCTCGAGCGCGCGTCCAAGATCGTTCCAGTAGACCGCGCGTCCCGCGTCCGCGGCCACTGCGGCGCGCGCTGCGTCGACCGACTGCTGTGCGGTCTCCGCACGCAGCGCGCTCTCCGCGGTCTTCGCGAGGTGGTTCGCGTCGAGGACCTGGGCTTGCGGCGTCGCGAGGAGCGCGGCGACGACCACGACCGCGATCTGCGCGAGCGCCGGTAGGCGGATCGGCGGGAGCCGGACCAGCGCGGGCGCCGTCCGCACGTCGCTCGCGAGGGCCACACCGATGCACGCCCACGGCACCCACTGGATGGCCTGCGCGCCCGGCAGCACGAGGCCGCCGGTGTAGAACGCCGCCATCGCGCCGGCCGCCGCGAGCAGGGGCGTCGCGTCTTCGTCGCGGGCGCGGCGCCAGGTGTGGAGCCCGAACGCCACGAACAGGGCGGCCGTCGCGGCGAGCCCAGCGATCCCGCTCGTCGCGGCGAGGTGGAGCAGCCAGTTGTGCGAGGAGGTCTGGGTCTGGTTGCCGTGCACCCCCGCCGCGTCCGCGTAGCGCGGGTAGGCGACGGCGAAGTTCTCGAATCCGACGCCGAGGATCGGGTGGTCGAGGAAGATCCGGGTCGCTGCGGTGTAGATCCCCACACGGTCCTGGACGCTTGCGACGTCAGTGAGGGCAAGGATGCGGTCGCCGAGCGGTGTGGTCAGGACGACGACGCCGAGCGCGGCGACGAACGCGAGCCCGGCCAGGCCGATCCGCGCGAGCGTTCCGCGGGTCGCTCCGGCGCGCCGCAGCCACAGCACGCCGAGCACGACCACGCCGGCGACCGCCCCGATGACCGCGCCGCGCGTCGCACTCAGGATGAGGAGCCCGGCGCTGGCCGCCGCGAGCGCAGCGGCAGCCGCGCGGAGCCAGCCGATGCGCGAGAAGACCGCGACCGCCGCAGCGGCGATGAAGGCGGCCGAGAGGTACTGGCCGTAGAAGTCGGGGTTGCCGAACGTCGAGAACGGGCGGGACTTCGCGTCGAGGTCGACCCAATGGATGGGGTCGGCACCCATCGCCTGCACAACTGCATAGGCGCCGGCCGCCACGCTCGCGATGGCGAGCGCCCACCCGAGCCAGCTCGCGCGTCGCGGGTACTCAAGCCCGACCGCAAGCGCGACGGCGACGAGCGCGAGGACGAGGTGCGTCGTGAGCCCCAGATACCGACCCACCTCGCCGTAGAGCGCCACGTACTGGCTCGTCGCGGTCGCGGTCGTGAGCACCTCGACGGCGACGAGGGCGTACGTCGCCACGAATAAAGGTGAGCGCGGGATCGCGAGACCCTCTTTGGCGGCGATGAGGACGACGACGGCGGCGAGCACCCACGCCGCGCCGTGGCTGAGCGCGGCCTTGGCGAGGTCGAAGACGTTGCGCAGCGTGGCATCGAGCTCGAGGACGAGGATCGCGAGGACGAGGCACGCGAGCAGGAGCGCGACCTCGCGCAACGCGCTCGTCGGCGCCCGGTGCTGTGCCGCGGCCCGCCGCGGCGCCGCCGCGGTCCTGCGGGGCGCCGCTGCGGTCGTTCTTGCGACACGTCGTCGTGATCGCGCCACGCCGACATGATGGGACGTGCTCCCCTGGTTGGGGTAGCCGTGAAGTACGTCTTCTCGGTGAGACCGCGGTGGTGTAGGGGCGCTGGATACCCATTGGGGTGCCCAACACCACACCCCCTTGCTTGACAGCCGAGTGCTCGTGGCGCGTAATCACGCGAGCGCATTCCGGGGGGAAGGGGAGCCGTGGACGGTTCCGGCGTTATCTAGTGGAGTACGGCCGCGGCTTGATCACGACGTTCCTCGTCGCGTATGTCGTGATGATCGGCGCGCCCATCGCGCAGAATCCCCTTGTCGCCGCGTCCGCGCAGACCGCGCAGACCCAGCGATCCGACCAGGTATCCCCGAATGCGTCGCACACACCGAAGCCCTTCACGAGCACAGCGCCGCAGGCGACGCAGCAAGGCGTGAAGGTGATCGCGGGGTCGACACCCGGAACGCTCGTGGCCGACTTCCCCGCCGGCACGACTCCCCTCGCCGTCGTCAGCGCGATCGCGCAGTTCGGGCTCACGATGCTCAGCGGCGATCCGACCAGCGGTCGCTACGTGCTCGGCGTGCCGAAGGTCGACGTGTTCATCGAGACCGGTGGTCTCGGTGACAAGGGCGATCGCGCGTGGCTTCGCTTCCCGAGCGTGTACACCGACGACGACATAACGAGCTACTTCGGCAAGCGCGGACTCCATCCGGGTGCGTTCACCATCGATCCCGATACCGGCGATCGCTATGTGACCGTCGATCTTCCGCGTCTCTCGGCGACGCTCGTCGATGCCGAGCACGGCTACTACGAGCTCACGCTCGCGGCGACGGATCCCGACACGCTCGCCGCATGGGCCGCCGACTCGCAGGTCCGCATCATCAGCTACGACAGCACGACCGGCACCACGATCGTGCAGCCGCTCGACTGGACCCCGCCGCAGATGCAGCCGATCGTGATCCCCAGCGTCGTGCTGTCGCCGTCTCCATCGCCGTCGTCGACGGCGTTCGTGAAGCCGACCGCGACTCCGACGCGCACCTCGCCGCCGAAGTCGGCGCTCATCCCCGGCACCGATCGCTCCGGCCGCTCGGGCTACTGGACCAGCGACGGAACGTTCTGGATCCCGATCACGCCGGCGCCGAGCCCGAGCGTCGCGCCGTCGAGCTCGCCTTCCGCCGCGCCCGCACCATCCGCGTCGCCCGCGCCATCGCCATCGCCGTCTCCGGCGCCGAGCGCATCTCCGGTATCGCTGTCCGGCGGTCCGATGCCGAAGGCGCTCGCGCTGCTCCCCGACGGCATGAGCTCGACGAACACGGATCCGACGCCGACGCCTCCACCGCCGACACCATCACCGTCGGACACGACGTCGCCCACGCCCGCACCTTCTCCTTCCGACACGACCTCACCGACTCCGACGCCGGCTCCATCCGACACGACCTCACCGACGCCGACGCCATCGCCGTCGGACACGACGTCGCCCACGCCCGCACCGACGGCGACGCCGACGCCAGCTCCATCCGGCACCACCTCACCGACTCCGACGCCGACTCCATCGGACACGAGCTCGCCGACGCCCACACCGACGGCGACGCCAGCTCCGTCCGACACGACGTCACCGACGCCAGCTCCGACCGTGACACCGTCTCCGTCGAACACGGCCTCGCCGACACCGACGCCTTCTGCGTCTGACACCGCGTCGCCGACGCCGTCGCCATCAGCCTCACCGTCGCCGTCGGCGTCGCCGGCACCGAGCCCGACGCCGGCGATCGTGATCGCCGCGGCGACGCAACAGGCGGACGCGGGCAGTTCGGTGACGATCACCGCGACGGTCACGAGCGGCGGCGCATCCGTTGCGGGCGCGACGGTGTCGTTCGCGGCGAGCGGAGACGGCACCTTCAGCAGCGGCGCCTCGTGCGTCACCGCGAGCGACGGCACCTGCACGGTCAGGCTCACCGACCCGACGTACGGGATCGTGAGCGTGAGCGCGTCGACCGCATCGACCGACGCGGGCGGCGCTCCGATCACCATCACCAGCTCGGCGACCACGGTCACCTTCCGGCAGGCCTGGGCCGTGACCGGCTTGGGGTCGACCACGATCGCGGCGTCGGGGAGCGACATCGCCGTCACGACCGGTGGCATGAAGAGCACGCGTCCCGCGTCGACTGTGAGCGGGATCAACGTCACCGGCGGGTCGCTCGTCGTCGACGCGAGCGCGGGCAGCCTCGGTATCCCGATCACGTACGACGGCGGCGGATCGGGCTCGCTCGAGGTGCGCGCCGCGGGCACGACGTGGAAGGTGAGCGGCCCGTCGGGCTCCGTGGGCGGCCCCGTGCAGGTGTCGTTCACGAACGTCGCCGTCGTGAAGGCGACCGGCGATGGCGCGACCCTCGTCGGACCGGCCGCCGACACGACCTGGAACGTGAGCGGCGCGGGTGCGGGGACGATCGGCACGCTCGGCTTCGCCGGCTTCACGAACCTGACCGGCGCTGCGAACAACAAGGACACGTTCGTCATCGCGGCCGGCGGCAGCGTCGCCGGCACGATCGATGGTGGCGCCGGCGGCTTCGACACCCTCGTCATCGGCGGGCCCACCTCGCGCGTGGCGACCTCCGCCAGCAGTAGCAGCTCCGGCACGGTCACGGTCGACGGCCAGACGATCCGCTACACCGGCCTCGAGCCGATCACCATCGCGCCGCCCTCGCCGCCACCGTCCCCCGCGCCGACGGATATCACGATCAGCGGCAGCTCGAGCGACGACGAGATCACGCTCCAGCCCGACAGCGGCACGCCAGGCAATCTCCTCGCGACGGCCGCGACGATCGAGTCGATCTCGTTCCCCGTGCCGACCGTGTCGCTCACGATCATCGGTGGCGCCGGGAACGACACGGTCACCCTTGCCGGCACGCTCCTGCTCGGCGCGATCACGTTCCGCATCGACGCGGAGCACATCGTCGTCTCGAGCGGCGCGGCGATCGACGCGAGCGGCGGCGCCGTGTCGTTTGCGGCCGCGAGCGATCAGACCGGCTCAGCGACACTTGGTTTCGTCACATCGAGCGGGTCGGCGACGGTCGACATCACGGACGCGACGGTGAGCGCGTCCAGCCTCTCGGCGACCGCGACGTCGCACCTTGCGCCGCCGAGCCCGTCGAGCTTCGCCATTGGCCTCGATGCGAGCTCATCGGCCGCAGTCGCCCTGGTGAACGCGACGATCCACACCACCGGTGACGCTACGTTCCACGCGACCTCCGTTGTCACGGCGGCCATGGTGGCGACGGGATTCTCGTCGCACACCGACTCAAGTGCCGACGCGGCGGTGGCTGCATCGACCGTGACGAGCACCGCGACGAGCCGGATCTCCGGCACGAGCACGCTCACCGTCGGCGGCGCGCTCGCCGTACAGGCCAGCAATGCCGTCGACGCGGCGAGCGTCGGAGACGCGAAGCCGGCGACCTCGGGCGCGGGCATCGCGATCCTGAACGCGACGCTCGTCAC
>DATDNP010000015.1:0-2213 GCA_036518215.1 Candidatus Limnocylindria bacterium | reverse complement strand
GATCAGGGCAACTGGTTTCTGACCGAGGAGCTCAGCCGTCAGCGGCGCGAGGACATCGGCCGCGAGATCGCGCACGAGCAGTTCATGCGGGAGCACGGGCTCGATCTCTGGAGCGTGCTGCGTCGATCGTTCGCGGCACGCGTCCTACGACGGAAGGCGCGCTCCATCGAGACCGCGAGCGCCCCGCGCCCACTCCGCGCCGGACATCGTGCGCTTGCCGGCCGGCCGGACCTCGTCGAGCCGCAGCCAGCCGGCGCCGGCGGCGACATGCGGGACACCGCCGCGTAGCTGGAGCACGCCGTGTTCCTTCGGCGACCCGCCGGTCACGGAGACGCCGGTGACCGCGAGCCGCTGCGCGCGGAACGTCGTGAAGGCGCCGGGATCGGGCGTGAACGCGCGAACGCGGCGTGCCAGCTCCTCGGCAGGTCGCGCGAAGTCCAACTGGCCATCCGCCGGATCGAGCTTCGGTGCCCAGGTGACGCGCGTCGCGTCCTGCGGTGTTCGCGGGAGCGCGCCCGCGAGATAGCGCGAGAGCTCTCGCTCGAGGAGACCCGCGCCGAGCGCCGCGAGACGCGACGTGAGGTCGGCGGCCGTCTCGTCGGAGCCGATCGTGGTGCGCTCCTGCGCGAGGATCGGACCGGCGTCGAGCTCGGGAATGCCCTCCATCAAGGTGACACCCGTCTCGGCGTCGCCGGCGAGGATCGCGTTCGCGATCGGCGCGGCCCCGCGCCATCTCGGCAACAGGCTCGCGTGGACGTTCACGGCACGTCCGCCGACGGCGTCGATGAGCGCCGCGGGGATGAGGTTCCCGTAGGCCGCCCACACCAAGGCGTCGGGCCGCCGCTCGACGAGGGACGCGACGTCCGTTCTGCGCAGGCGCTCCGGCTGCACGACCGTGAGACCCGCGGCGAGCGCCCGCTCCTTCACCGGCGGCGCCGTGATGCGCCCGCGATGGCCTGGGCGGTCGGGCTGCGTCACGACCGCGACGATCTCGATCTCACGACGCTCGCGCAGACGGAGGAGCGCGTCGAGGGACGGGACCGCGAAGTCGGGCGTGCCGAGGAACACGACGCGGCGCGTCATGCGGTCTCCCGCTCGTGATCCTCCTCGTCCGGCTCGACGGGATGGAGATCCTTCCGGGACTTCAGATGATCCACGTATAGATGACCGTCGAGGTGATCGGTCTCGTGGAGCATGCACTGCGCCCCGTACTCCTCGCCTTCGACGGTGAACTTCTTCCCCGCGATGTCCGTCGCGACGAGACGCGCCGCGACGCCACGGTCCAGCATCCCGTAGAGACCCCGCACCGACAGACAGCCCTCGGAGACCTCTTCCATCTCGTCGCTCACCCATTCGATCTTCGGGTCGACCGCGACGATCCCGGCGCCGTCGACGTCCATGATCACGACGCGGAGCGGCACGCCGATCTGCGGCGCGGCGATCCCGATGCCGCGAGCAACGATCATCGAGGCGTACATGCGCGCGACGAGCGCCTCGAGGTCGGACCGCGGCATGCGCGGCTTCTTCGCCGGTGCGTGGAGCACCGGATCGCCGATCTGGCGGATGTCCACCGCATGCTTCGCGAGGAACTCGGGCGTCGACCATTTCGCGCGACGTCCCTCGTCGATCCGCCACGGCGATCCCTTCGTCACGCGCAGGCGCGGTGGCGGCGGAGGCCCTTTCTCGGCCTCCTCGGTCTCGTCGGTCACCCCAGCAGTGTCATCGGGTCCACGTCGACCGTCCACTCGGCGCCCGCTGGTGCGCGGTCCAACAGCGCTTCGGGCGCGCGACCGCGCAGGACGATCTGCATGCGGTACGCGCCCGCGCGTCTCGCGGCGAACGCCGGGGCCGGACCGTAGACGTCGGCATCGCCCGCGGCCGCGGTCCGCAGCTCCTTCGCGTACGTCTCAGCGCGTCTCGTCACGGTGTCCTCGCGCTGCGCCTGCGTCTGCAGGAGCACGAGCCGCCCGAACGGCGGATAGCCGAACCGCTCGCGCCCCGCGAGCTCGGCCTCCGCGAACGACGCGTAGTCGTGCGCGGCGGCCGCGCGGATCGCGTAGTGATCGGGGAGATACGTCTGGAGGACGCCGCGGCCGCCTGCGGCGCCGCGGCCGGAGCGGCCGAGCACCTGTGTGAGGAGCTGGAACGTGCGCTCTGCGGACGTGAAGTCAGGGAGATTGAGGATCGTGTCGGCGTTCACGACGCCGACGAGC
>DATDNP010000014.1:0-16088 GCA_036518215.1 Candidatus Limnocylindria bacterium | reverse complement strand
CAAGCGGGAGCGAGCGCTCGCTCACGACCAACAGCATGCGCGATACGGCCGTACGATGCCTCTCGTGCTGTGGCCGACGCGTTACGACGTCGCCGTCATCGGCGCCGGCATCCTCGGTCTCGCGACCGCGCGCGAGCTCGTTCAGCGCTACCCCGGCCGGAAGGTCGTGGTCATCGAGAAGGAACACGGCGCCGCTCGGCATCAGACGGGACACAACAGCGGCGTCATCCACTCGGGCCTGTACTACGCGCCCGGCTCGGCGAAGGCGCGGCTCTGCGTCACCGGGCGCGAGCTCATGGTCGAGTACTGCCGCGAGCATGCTGTCCCGTTCGAGATCTGCGGCAAGCTCATCGTCGCCGCTACGGAGGGCGAGCTCGGCGGGCTCGACGAGCTCATGGACCGCGGCACGCGGAACGGTCTTACAGGGCTCGAGTACCTGACGGCGGACGACATCGCGAAGCACGAGCCCGCGGTCCGCGGGCTTCGGGCGATCTGGGTGCCGCAGGCGGGGATCGTCGATTACACGCGCGTCGCGGACACGATCGCGGCGGGGCTCGTCGCGGCGGGTGTGACGATCGTGTACGACGCGCCGGTCACCGACCTTCTCGTGACGGGGCACGAGGCGCAGCTCGCGACGCCACGCGGCACGATCGTCGCGGAGCGCGTCATCGCGTGCGCGGGTCTGCAGTCCGATCGCATCGCGCGCATGACGGGTGCCGCGTCGACGCCGAAGATCGTGCCGTTCCGCGGCGACTACTACGTCCTCCGGCGCGAGCGGCGTTCGCTCGTGCGCGGGCTCGTGTATCCGGTGCCCGACCCGCGCTTTCCGTTCCTCGGCGTCCACTTCACGCGCAGGATCGACGGCGCGGTGTGGCTCGGGCCGAACGCGGTGCTCGCCTTCGCGCGCGAGGGATACGGACGCGCGGACATCGATGCCCGCGACCTCATCGACGCGGTCGGCTACGCCGGATTCCGCGCGCTCGCGATGCGGTACTGGCGCACGGGTCTGGCGGAGATGGCGCGCGACTGGGCGAAGCCGCTGTTCCTCCGCGCGCTGCGCCGCTACGTGCCGGCGCTCACGCTCCGCGACCTCCTGCCGGGCCCGTCGGGCGTGCGCGCCCAGGCGCTCGATGCCTCCGGACGCCTGCTCGACGACTTCGCGTTCGACGAGAGCGAGCGCGTGCTCAACGTGCGGAACGCGCCCTCGCCCGCGGCCACGTCCTCGCTCGCCCTCGCGAAGGAATTCGTCGACCGCCTCGAGGCGACCGCGGCGTAGCGCGTCGCGCGGCTAGATGACGCCGATGAGGCCGAGGATGCCCGCGGCGATG
Organism: Candidatus Limnocylindria bacterium; assembly: GCA_036518215.1. Taxonomy (GTDB): domain Bacteria; phylum Chloroflexota; class Limnocylindria; order P2-11E; family P2-11E; genus CF-39. Next base: position 14,760 of record DATDNP010000014.1, on the reverse strand, counting down.
ACGATGAGCGCGGGCGTCGGTCGGAGCGTGAGCGAGAGGAGCATGGCGACGACGAGCGCGACGATCGCCGCGGGCTCGGCGAGGAGCGGCGCCCCGAGCGCGTGGAAGGATGCGGCGATGAGCCCGATGCTGATGGGCACGAGCGTCCGATCGATGGCGCGGATCCACGGCGAGTGCGAGAGGCCCTCCCACTGCGACGCGACGACGATCTGCAGCACGAGCGGCGGTGTGAGGAAAGCGACGAGCGCGACGACCGCGCCCGGCGCGCCCGCCGCGTAGAAGCCCATCGGGATGAGATAGAGGATGCCCGGCCCGGGCGTGGCCTGGCCGAGCGCGTACGCGTCCTGGAACTGGCGTGCCGTCATCGCTGGGTAGTGATCGACGAGATCGTGCCGCAGCCCGCCGAGCGCGGCGGTGCCGCCACCGAAGCTCGCGGCGCCCGCCCGCAGGAAGATGAGCGCGAGGTCGATGAGGCTCACGGCAGCGTCTGCGGCTGAACGCGATAGCGGATCACGCCGACGACGCCGACGACGAGCACCGTCTCGAAGATGGACACGCCCGCGACGAGCAGCACGAGCGTCGCGGTCGCGAGGAGCGCGGCGAAGAGACCGCGCACGCGACGCGATTGTCGGATGAAGGTGGCGGCCATCACACCGACGGCCCCGATGAGGATGCCGTGGAGGAGGCGCGACACCCACGGCTCGCTCATCGAGAGGAACGCGAGGCACAGCACGACCGCGACGGTGCCCGGCAGCAGGATGAGCGCGAGGGCGAGGAGCGCGAGGCGCACGCCGCCGAGACGCATCGCAGTGAGCATCGAGAGGTTCACGAACGGCGGACCGGGAAGCGTCTGCGCGATCGCGAGATCGCGGATGAACTTCTCCTCCGGCACGAGACCCGTGCGAACGAACGCGGCCTCGAGGTTCGTCCAGCGCGCCGCGCCGAACGCGGTCAGGCCGACCCAGAAGAAGCGGCGGAGGAGGGAGCTCACGACCGAAGGCTAGCCGAGTACTAGTACCTCTGGAGCAGTCGAGGACCCGGTCAACGCGGGGGCAGCCAAGCCCGTTAGGCAGCCGGAGGTCACGAAGAATGCTCGCAAAACTGCTCGCACTGCTCGCACAGTCAAAGGGTGCCGCGGTCGCCGTCGTGCTCCTCGCGGGCGCGACCACCGCGACGGTCGCAGCGACGAACCCTGATGTCGAAAGCACTTTTCAGCAGCTCACGAACAGCTCGAACACGAGCGAGGACTCCAAGGACTGCACGCACGGCCAGCCGGTCGTCGTCGCGCAGCGCAACGCGGCCGACAAGCTCATGCGCGATGCGTACCAGAAGGACCACAAGGCCCTCGAGGACATGCGCGGCAAGGGCGCGAACAACGACCTCATCCGCCAGTGGGATGACCAGCTCCGCAGTGATCTGAACACGGGTCTCAACAAGGTCGCGGGGCTCACGCTCGGCCGCGACGGCCAGAACCGCGACGGCGCGGCGGCGAGCTCGGACGGATCGGCCTCCGCGAGCGCCGCGGCGCACACGACGGCCTCGCCCACGCCGAGCGGGTCCGCTGCCGCGAACGCGAACACGACGTGCGTTTCGAGCACCTCGTCCACCGCGTCGCCCTCGCCGAAGACGAGCACGTCGCCGGCTACCGCGACTGGCGCAGCCGCCAACGTCGACGCTCGTGTGGCGGTCGCCGATCGCACCACGCTCGACGCGGCCATCCAGCAGATCGTCGACGACACGATCAAGGCGATGGACAAGGACGTCACGGACGCGACCACCGCGATCAAGAACGCCTCTCCGGCACCTGACCACGGCAAGCCGAGCGACAACCCCGGCAACAAGCCGGACAACGCCGGCAGGCCGAGCGCCTCACCGAAGCACTAAGAGCGCCTCTCTCCTCCTGAGCACGGACGCCCGCCACACGGCGGGCGTCCGTGTGTCTGGCGAAGTACGCTTTCGGGCGCGATGTACTTCATCCTCTTCTACGACCTCGTCGACGATTACCTCGAGCGGCGCACGCCGTTCCGCGAGGAACACCTGAAGCTCGCACGCGATGCGGTGGCGCGCGGCGAGATCTTCGCCGGTGGCGCGCTCGCGGACCCCGCCGACACCGACCTCATCGTCTTCAAAGGCGAGGACACGTCGGCCGCGGAGCGCTTCGCGAAGGCCGACCCCTACGTCCATCACGGCATCGTGAAGAAGTGGACGGTCCGCAAGTGGAACGTCGTGGTCGGGACAGCGGTCTGAGGCCGGCACCACCGCGCGGCTTCCGCGACATCCTGCCGACGGAGGCGCGCGAGCTTCGCGCGATCGAGCGCGCGCTCACCGAGACGTTCAGCGCGTACGGGTACATGCCGCTCGAGCCACCGATGGTGGAGCACTCCGCGGGCGAGTCCGTGCTCGCGGGTGACCGGCTCATCCAGTTCCTCGACCGCGACGGCAGCCTGGTCGCGCTCCGCCCGGACATCACGACGGCGATCGCACGCCTCGTCGCGGAGCGATACGCCGATGCGTCGGGCGCGCTGCGTCTCTCGTACTTCGCGCCCGTCTTCCGCGAGGAGCCGGCGATGCTGGGCGCCGAGCGCGAGTTCGCGCAGGCGGGTGTCGAGCTCGTCGGCCCCTCCGGCGTCCTCGCCGACGCGGAGGCGCTCGCGCTCCTCGCGGAGTCGCTCGCACGCGCCGGACTCGCGGGCGCGACGATCGAGGTCGGTCACGTCGGCGTCGTGCGTTCGCTCTTCAGCACGCTCGCCGAGGACGTGCGCGATCTCGTGCTGCGCGAGCTGCGCGACGGGGATCACGTCGGCGCGTTCCGCCGCGCGCGCGAGGGCGGTATGAGCGATCCGGCCATCGCGCACGCGCGGTCGACGCTCGCGGCGCGCGGCCGCGGCATCGAGCAGGTCGCGGGCGACGGGGCGCTCGAGCTGCGCGAGGTCATCCACCTCGCGCGCGAGATGTTCAAGGGAAGCGATCCGCTCTGGGGCGTCCCGAACCTCTCGCTCATGCCCGCGCTCCCTTACTACACGGGGATCGTCTTCGAGGTCGTCCATCCCGACGTGGGCTTCCCCATCGCCGCGGGGGGCAGGTACGACCTGCTCCTCGCGGCCTTTGGCGCGCCGCGACCCGCGGTCGGATTCGCGATCAACGTCCCGCGGCTGCATCTCGCGCTCTTCGGATCCGGGTGGCGGCCGGCATCGGATCGCCCGATCGTCGCGCTCGCACCGGGCGATCCCGCCGTCACGGCACGGCTCGCGGCCCGATTGCGCGGCGCGGGCGTCGCGGTCGCGATCGGCGGAGTCGCCGAGCCCGCGGGTCAGCGCGTCGTGGACGCGACCGTCGTCGACGAGACGCACGTCGCCCTCGACGGGAAGACACGCAGCGTCGACGAGCTGGCGCGAGAGCTCGCGTGAGCCGGCCGCTCCGCTTCGCGCTCGCGCAGGGCGCGCTCCTCAAGGATTCGCTCGCGGCGCTCGGCGCGATCGGGCACGACGTGTCCGGCATCACCGCGGACGACCGCCGTCTCGTCGTGCGAAGCGGCGACATCGAGTTCGTGCGCGCTCGGCCGTCGGACATCGCGACGTACGTGGAACGCGGGGCCGCGGACATGGGCATCGTCGGGAAGGACGTACTCATGGAGTCGGCGGCACGCGTCCTCGAGCTCGTCGATCTCAAGTTCGGCGCGTGCCGCTTCGTCGTCGCGGCGCCGCGTCAGATGGTGGCGCGCTCGCTCGACGAGTACCGCCATCTCGGCAGTCTCGAGGTCGCGACGAAATATCCGCGCGTCGCGGAGCAGCACTTCCGGCGGCGCGGCATCGCCGTCGAGATCGTGCGTGTCGCGGGCTCGGTCGAGGTCGCGCCGCAGGTCGGCCTCGCCGACTGGATCGTCGATCTCGTCGCCACGGGCGCGACGCTGCGAGCGAACGATCTCGCCGTCGTCGAGGAGATCGCGCCGTCGACGGCCCGGCTCATCGCGAACACCGCGGCGTACCACGTGCGGCGGCGGGAGATCGCGCCGCTCGTCGAGAAGCTCTCGGCGTGGGCGGCGTCGCGATGACGCAGGCGAAGCCGCTCGCGTCGATGGCCGGCGACATCGCGCGCGCGAGACGCGGCGGCGCGTTCGGAGCGCGCGAGCGTACGGCGGCGGCGCGGGTGATCGCGGCGGTGCGCCGCGATGGCGACCGCGCGGTGCTTCGTGTCGTGCGCGAGTTCGATCGGCGCACGGCGAAGCTCGACGACCTCGTCGCGGACCGGTCGATGCTGCGCCGCGCGGCGCGGAGCGCGCCACGCGACGTCCGAAGCGCGCTCGACCTCGCGTACAAGCGCATCTACACGTTCCACGAGGGGCAACGGCCACGCGCGACGCACGAGCGCGATGGGGCCGCGGTGGCGCGGATCACGCCGACGCCGCTCCACCGCGTCGGCGCGCTCGTGCCGCGCGGCGTCACGGGTTACCCGTCGACCGCGCTCATGACCGGCGTGCCCGCGCAGGTCGCGGGCGTCCCCGAGCTCATCGCCGCGTCGCCGATGCCGCGCGACGGCGCGCTCGAGCCCGCGCTCGCGTACGCGCTCGTGCTCGTCGATGCGGACGCGCTCTATCGCGCGGGCGGCGCGGCCGCCGTCGCCGCGCTCGCGTACGGCACGTCGTTCATCGCGGGCGTGAACAAGATCGTCGGTCCGGGGAACGCGTACGCCGCGGCGGCGAAGTGGCTCGTGTCGGCGGACGTCGGCATCGACGCGCTCCAGGGTCCGAGCGAGCTCGTCGTCGTCGCATCGCGCGACGCGGATCCTGAACAGATCGCGCTCGACCTCTTCGCGCAGGCCGAGCACGGGAGCGGCGCGTTCGCGGCGTGCGTGTCAGACGATGGGACGCTGCTCCGCGACGTGCGCGAGGCGCTGCGCACCGGCGCGAGCGCGGAGCGCGACCATCTCGCTCGCCGCGTCCTCCTGTATCACGCGCCGAACATCCGCGCCGCGGCACGTAGCGCGAACGACGCCGCTCCGGAGCACGTGCTCCTCGCGGGGAAGGCGGCGGCGGCGCTCTCCGAGACGATCGACACGGCTGGCGCGGTGTTCATCGGTTCGCGATCGGCGGTCGCGTTCGGCGACTACGTCGCGGGGACGAATCACTGCCTGCCCACGGGCGGCACAGCGAAGTGGTCGTCGGCGCTTCGCGTCGAGGACTTCGTGCGCTGGACGAGCCGCGTCGAGATCCGCACGGACACGAAGCGGATCGCGGCCGCGGGTGCGACCATCGCACGGCACGAGCGCATGCGCTACCACGCCGAATCGATGGAGGCGAGGACCTGATGCCAGCACGACGGCCCGCACCACGCCGCGAACCGGCGCGCCGGGCAAAGCGCGAGCGGAAGACGAAGGAGACGCAGATCGAGGTGCGTTTCGATCTCGACGGCGCCGGAAAGCACGACGTGTCGACCGGCATGCCGTTCCTCGACCACATGCTCGAGCTCGTCGCGGTCCATGGTCTCTTCGATCTCACGGTGAAGGCGAAGGGCGACATCCATGTGGATCAGCACCACACGGTGGAGGACCTCGGGCTCGTGCTCGGTGCGGCGATCGACGACGCGCTCGGCGATCGGAAGGGGCTCGTTCGCTACGCATCGCTCGAGATCCCGATGGATGAGTGCCTCGTCTCCGTCGCGCTCGACCTCGGGGGACGGCCGTTCTTCGCGAGCGACCTCCGGCCGAAGACGCGCATCGTCGGATCGTTCGACTCGACGCTCGTGCCCGATTTCTTCGTCGCCCTTACGCAGGGCGCGAAGTGCACGCTCCACATCCGGCAGCTCGCCGGCGGGAACACGCACCATCTCCTCGAGGCCACGTTCAAGGCCTTCGGCCGCGCGCTCGACGCCGCGACGCAGCGCGATCCGCGGCGGCGAGGCGTCCCGAGCTCGAAGGGCAAGATCGACTAGGGCCGTGGCGCTCCCGGTCACGCTCGTCGTGTTGTCCGGCCTGCCCGGATCGGGAAAGAGCAGCGTCGCGCGCGAGCTCGCGCGCGCCCTCGAGTTCTCGCTGTTCGAGCTCGATCACATCGAGGCGCCGATCCTCGCGCGCTTCGACGGCGACGCGCTCGGCTGGGGCGGGTACGAGATCCTCTCCGCGCTCGCCGAGGACAACCTCTCGCTCGGGCGGAGCGTCGTGCTCGACTCGGTCGCGTGGACGAACCCGCTGCGAGAGGAGTGGCGGATGATGGCGGCGCGGCATCGTGCCCGCTACCGGCCGATCGAGGTGGTCGTGCCCGATCGCGAGCTGCACCGGACCCGCGTGACCGCCCGCACGGCGAAGAACGATTGGCCGCGTCTCGAAGCGGCGTTCAAGCTGTACGAGGCGTGGAGCGGCGACCGGCTCGTGCTCGATTCCTCACAGCCGCTCGACGCGCTGCTCGCCGCGGCCATCGCGTACGTCCGATCGGAGAGCGTGTGATCCGCCAGCTCGATCACGTCGTGCTCGTCGTGCTCGACCTCGAGCGCGCGGTCTCCGAGTGGCGTTCGCGCGGCTTCACCGTCACACCGGGCGGCGAGCACGCGGGCGGACTCACGCACAACGCGCTCGTCGGATTCGCGGACGGCAGCTACGTCGAGCTCATCGCGTTCCATGACATCGCTGCGGCGCGCGGGAAGCACCAGTGGCAGCCGGTCGCCGAGCGCGGCGGCGGATGGGCCGACTTCGCGCTGCTGTCCGGCGATCTTGCCGCGGACGCGAAGACGCTCGGCGCGCTCGTCGCGAAGCCGGTGGAGGACGGTGGCCGTACGCGACCCGACGGCGTGACGCTGAAGTGGAGGACCGCACGGCTCGCGCCGCCACTTCCGTTCCTCATCGAGGACGTGACGGATCGAGCGCTGCGTGTGCCGGGCGGCGTCGCGGCCGCGCACGCGAACGGCGCCGCCGGCATCGTGCGCGTCGTCGTCGGCTCGACCGATCCCCTTGCGCTACGAAGCAACTACAACGCCCTACGCAGCATCGGCGCGCCTCCGGTCACACTGCAGGTCGGCGATCGCGACGGCGTCGCTGACGTCATCTTTCGCTAGCCCTGAACCTGTCCGACCTGTTTCAACCGCGGCTATTGACGGACGGGCAGATGATTCGTGCGACAAAGCATTGCTTGCCCAATTCAAATGAGGGGTGGGAATCATGAAGCTTCGGGCGATCCTCGTCGCATCTGTGCTTCTTCTGGCGATGTCCGTTCCCGCAAGCGCGGACGGCTTCGACCAGTACGGCTACAACTACACGGCTCGTGTCTTCGTCGGGCCTGCGGACGGCGTCGACCGCGTTCTGGATGGCGCTGTGTGGGGCGACCCAACGTACGCGAACGATCACCTCGTCATGAAGTGGTCGAAGGCGTGGGATGACGCTCGGTTCAACGGCGCGCCGTGGACGACCGACGCGTGGGTCAACAACGAGTGGAGCGGGATGAACCCGGACGGCTCGGGATGGACCGAGATCGTGAAGATCATCTGGGTCGGACCCGCTCTCCAAACGAGCCCGTACTGGCGCGACGGTGGCGCTCCGATCTGGGGCGAATTCGAAGTGATCATGGACCAAGGCACGGGTCCCGACGGGCACGCGTGGTACACGCACGCGGAACCGACGGGCTACGGGAACTAGGCGGGGCAACACGTCGGGCGCCGCGAGGCGCCCGACGTTCTCATTCCGCGCTCCTGGCAAGGACGCTCCGCCGGCTAACCCCTAGTCTTCTTGTGTGGGAAGGCCGGGACGGGACGTCCTCATCGCGTTCGTCGTCGTGACGCTCATCGGCGGCACGAACTTCGTCGCCGTGCGCTTCAGCAACCGCGAGCTCGCGCCGTTCTGGGGCGCGGGTCTGCGCTTCGCGGTGGCCGGCGCGCTCCTCCTCGCCTTCTCCGCGTGGCGGCGCATCCCGCTGCCGCCGCGCTCGCTCTACCCGAGCGTGTTCGTGTTCGGCATCGTGAACTTCGGCCTCGTGTACGCGTTCGCGTACTGGGGCCTCGTCCAAGCACCGGCCGCCGTCGGCGCGACGCTCGTCGCGCTCGCTCCGCTCATGACGTTCTTCATGGCGACGGCGCTCGGGATGGAGCGCTTCCGTTGGTCGGGCCTCCTCGGCGCGCTCATCTCGCTCGCTGGCATCGGCGTCGTGTTCGGCGATCAGCTGCACTTCGACGTGCCGTTCCTCTCGCTCGTCGCGCTCGTCCTGAACGCGCTCGGCATCGCGACCGGCACGATCCTCCTCAAGCGCATGCCACGCACCCACCCGATCGGCACGAACGCCGTCGCGATGGTGCCGGGCGCGGTGCTGCTCCTCGTCCTCGCGGCGCTCACGCGCGAGCCGATGACGCTGCCCACGCGTCCCGACGCGACGATCGCGTTCCTCTATCTCGTCACGATCGGGTCGATCGGCCTCTTCGGCGGCATCGTGTATCTGCTCCAGCGCTGGACGGCGTCCGCGACGGCGTACACGACGGTCCTCTTCCCGGTCGTCACCGTCGCGATCGGCTTGGTGCTCGCGGGCGAGGTCGTGAGCCTTCAGTTCATCGTCGGCGGCGCGCTCGTCATGGTCGGCACGTACGTCGGAGCGCTCGCGCGGCCGAAGCGCGCCGCGGAGGTGGAAGAGGCCGCCGCGTGATCAGCATCGTGGATTACGGCGTCGGCAACCTCGCGAACGTCGAGCGCGCGCTGCGCCGCGCGGGTGCGGGCGAGGTCCAGATCACGCGCGACGCGGCCGAGATCCTCTCGTCGCGCGCCGTCGTGCTTCCGGGCGTCGGGCATTTCGGGCACTGCGCACGCGAGCTCGGCCGCTACGGCCTCGACGCGACGATGCGGACGGTGCGCGTGCGCGGGACGCCGCTCCTCGGCCTCTGCGTCGGGATGCAGCTCTTCTTCGAGGGCAGCGAAGAGGACGAGAGCGTGAGCGGCCTCGGCTTCGTCCGCGGCATCGTGCGGCGGATCCGCGGCGACGTCCGCGTGCCGCACACCGGCTGGAACGAGATCCACTACACGCGTACGCATCCCTGGACCGCGGACGTACCCGACGGATCGCACTTCTACTTCGTCCACTCGTACGCGCCGCCCGCGGATGCCGACGGCGTCGTCGCGACGACGGATTACGGCCACGGGTTCGGCGCGATCGTCGGCGGCGAAGGCTTCCTCGGGTTCCAGTTCCATCCCGAGAAGAGCTCGCTCATGGGCACGCGGCTGCTGCACGCGTTCGTGCGCGGCATCGGCTGATGCTCGCGAAGCGCGTGATCCCCTGCCTCGACGTGACCGACGGCCGCGTCGTGAAGGGGACGCAGTTCGTCGATCTGCGCGACGCCGGCGACCCGGTGACGCTCGCGCGCAAATACGACCGCGAGGGCGCCGACGAGCTCGTCTTCCTCGACATCACCGCATCGCACGAGCGGCGCCGGACGGTGATCGAGCTCGCGAAGCGCGTCGCCGATGTCCTCACCATCCCGTTCTGCGTCGGTGGCGGCATCGCGTCCGCCGACGTCGCGGCGGCGATCCTCCGCGCCGGTGCGGACAAGGTCGCCGTGAACACCGCCGCGGTGCGCCGGCCCGAGCTCATCGGTGAGATCGCGTCGCGTGCGGGGTCGCAGGCGGCCGTGCTCGCGATCGACGCGAAGCGCCGCGCCGATGGCTCGTACGAGGTGTACGTCGAGGGTGGGCGCACGCCGACCGGCATCGACGCGGTGGCATGGGCGCGGCAGGGCGTCGAGCACGGCGCGGGCGAGATCCTCCTCACGTCGATGGACCGTGACGGGACACGCGACGGCTTCGAGCTCGAGCTCACCGGCCGCGTCGCACAGGCGGTGAACGTCCCGGTCATCGCGTCCGGCGGCGCGGGCAGCGTGCTCGACTTCGTCTCGCTCTTCGTGACGACGGGCGCGGACGCCGGTCTCGCCGCGTCGATCTTCCACTCCGGCGAGATCGTCGTCGCGGACCTCAAAGCGGCGCTCGCCGAGCACGGACTTCCGGTACGTCCGACCATAGAGGCACGATGAGCGAGAAGCGCGCCGATCCCGAGAAGCCCGACGAGATCGCGTTCGACGAGCGGGGCCTCGTGCCCGCGATCGTGCAGGACGCGGCGACGGGCGCGGTGCTCATGCTCGCGTACATGGACCGCGAGGCGCTCGCGGCGACGCTCCGCACGCGCGAGGTCCATTTCCACAGCCGCTCGCGCGGAAAGCTCTGGAAGAAGGGCGAGACGAGCGGCAACGTGCTGCACCTCGTCGACCTCGTGGCGGACTGCGATGCCGACGCGCTCCTCGTGAAGGCGCATCCCGCGGGACCGACGTGCCACACCGGCGACGCGACGTGCTTCGGGCCCGTGAACGAACGGGACCTCGGGCGCTTCCTGACCGAGCTCGCCGCGATGCTCGCGCAGCGCAAGCGCGATCTGCCGGCGGGCTCGTATTCGGCGGAGCTCTTCCGCGAGGGACCGGACGCCATCGCCGCGAAGCTCCTCGAGGAGGCCGGCGAGACCGCTGACGCGCTCCGCGGCGAGGGCCGCGCGCGCACCATCAGCGAGCTCACCGATCTCCTCTACGTGATGCTCGTGCTCGCAACGGAGATCGGCGCGACGCCGGACGAGATCAGGACGTCGCTCGAGGCGAAGCGGGCCGCCGCTCCAGCGCGTCGAGCGCAGCGGGAAGGTCCCGCAGCGCGCTGATCCGCGCGTCCGGCACGATCCCGCTCTCGTCCCACAGCCTGCGGTCGATCCAGATCGCGCGCACGCCCGCGTTCCGCGCGCCCTGCACGTCGCGCACGAGCGAGTCGCCGACCATCACGGCTTCGGCCGGCCCGACATCGAGCGCGCGCAGCGCCGACTCGAAGATGCCGGCATCGGGCTTCCCCGCACCGACCTCGAGCGAGATGACGACCGCGCTGAAGTAGCGCCCGAGTGGCGTGCGTGAGAGCTTCTCGCGCTGCACGTCACCCGCGCCGTTCGTGACGAGCGCGAGCCGGTAGGTGCGGGAGAGCGCCGCGAGCAGCGGCTCCGCCTCGGGATCGATCGTCTCGCCGCTGCGGCGCACGCGGATGTACTCGTGTGAGAGATCGTCGGCGAGCGCATCGTCGCTCGCGCCCGCCGCGACGAGCGCGCCACGCCACACCGCGGCGCGGAAGCCGGGCACGAACGCGCGCATCGTCTTCGCCGCCGGGCTGTCGCCGGCGAAGGCGCCCCAGAGCGCTTCGCCCCACCAGATCCCGAAGACCTCGCCGTGCGCGAACGCCGACGACGTCTTCCAGAGCCGCTCGGCGGTCTCGATCGCCGCGTTCGCGACCGCATCCGCGTCGACGCGCGCCCGCGCGTGCGCCAGCGCTGCGGCCGCGCGCACGGCAGCGAGCGTCGACTCGTCCTCGAGGATGAGCGTGTTGTCGAGGTCGAAGAGGACCGCGCGGATCGGCATCTAGATGCGCACGTCGTGCGCGAGGAGATCGTCGTACGTCTCGCGCTCGCGGACGAGCCGCGCCGCGCCGTCGGCGGCGACGACGACGGCCGGCCGCGGGGCCATGTTGTAGTTGCTCGCCATCGCGAGGTGGTACGCGCCGGACACGGGTACCGCGACGAGGTCGCCGACACGTGGCGGCGGCAGCTTCACGTCCTGGATGAGGATGTCGCCCGTCTCGCAGTACTTCCCCGCGATCGCGAAGCGATCGCTGCCCGGCGCGCTCCCGGGGAAGTCCCCGACGGGATCGTTCGCGCGATTCGCGAGGATCGCCGCGTACTCCGCACCGTAGGCGGTGGGACGGATGTTGTCCGCCATGCCGCCATCGATCGCGACATACGTGCGCGGACCGCGCTTCACCGAGCCGACGCGGTAGAGCGCGACCCCGGCGGGCGCGATGATCGACCGCCCCGGCTCGATCGTGAGCTCGGGGAGCTCGAGGCCGTGCCGGCCGGCGGCGGTGACGACCGCCTCGGCGACCGAACGGATCATCTCGACGACGGAGACATCCGGGTCCGAGACGACGTATCGCACGGGATAGCCGCCGCCCGGGCTGAGCTCGCGCATGATGAAGTCGACCTTCGCGCGCATGTCCGCCGCGAACGAGAAGACACGCTCGATGGACTCCCGGTACGGCTCGATCTCGCGGATCTGCGATCCGATGTGCGCGTGGAAGCCTCGCAGCTCGAGCGATGGCTGATGCAGGATCGCGCGGACGGTCGCCTCGGCCCACCCGCTCTCGATGCTCACGCCGAACTTCGTATCCGGTGCGCCCGTGGTGAGGTGTGCGTGCGTGTGGACGTCGACGCCGGGTGCGATACGGAGGAGGACAGCCTGTCGAACGCCTCGGTCGGCGGCGAGCCGCGCGAGACGCGCGACCTCGTCGAGGTTATCGATGACGATCCGCCCGACGCGCTGATCGAGCGCGTACGCCAGCTCGTCCTCACCCTTGTTGTTCCCGTGGAAGTAGACGCGCTCGCGCGGAAAGCCGGCCACCTGGGCGACGTGCAGCTCGCCGCCCGAGACGACGTCGAGGCCGAGACCCTCGGGCTCGATGAGGTGGAGCAGCCAGGGCGCGACATACGCCTTCGCCGCGTAGCAGACGGTCGCGCCGGCCGGATAGCTCGCCGCGAGCGCCTCGCGATAGGCACCGGCGCGCGCGAGGATCGTCGCAGTGTCGTACACGTAGAGCGGAGTGCCGAAGCGCTCCGCGAGCGAGACGGCGTCGCATCCGGCGATCGAGAGACGCCCGTCGAGATCGACGCGCGTCGTGTCGGGGAAGAGCTCGAGCACGGGACTCATATGAGCGTCGATGCTATGGCGCGCGCGATCGTGACGAGCGCGGCGAGGAGCAGGCCGACGACGACCGCGTTCACCCCGCGCAGCGTCGACTGCGCCCACGGACGCGTGCGGAGCGCGCCCCACGACGGGAGCGCGGCGAACACGAGGAGCAGTCCGGGCAGGAAGATCGCGACGAGCGCGATGAACGCGCCGCGCGCGCCGTCGATGACCCCACCCAGGTATCCGGCGAAGGTGAACAGCGGGCCGGGCATCGCCTGCGCGAGACCGTATCCGCCGAGGAAGCGCACGTCGCTCACCCACCCCGGATTCACGACGGCGGTCTGAAGGAGCGGCAGCACGACATGGCCGCCGCCGAACACGAGCGCACCGGAGCGATAGAACGACGCGAAGAGCGAGACGTCGCTCCGCTGCGGCGTGATGAGCGCGATCGCGATCGCGAGCAGCGCGAGGTAGAGCGCGAAGGACGCGATCGCGACGGACCGACCGATCGGAACGGCGGCGTGCGTCCGCGCGGAGACCGACGGCGCAGGAAGGATGAGCCTTCCGACGATGCCGCCCGCGACGATCACCGCGATCTGCATGAGCGAGCTGTTCGACGTGATCACGAGCGCGGCGGCAGCGAGCGCGATCGTCCCCCGGAGCGGATCCCAGGCGAGCACGTGCGCCATCCGCCACACCGCGAGCGCGACGACGAAGAGCGCGACGAGCTCGAGCACCGGGAACACCCATCCGGCCTCCACCGGAAGACGGTCGAAGAAGAGCGCGAACGCCGTCATGAGCACGGCCGACGGGAGCGTGAAGCCGAGCCACGCAGCGATGGCGCCGAGCGGGCCGGCGCGAAGAAGGCCGATGGCCATACCCGTCTCGCTCGATGCGGGTCCCGGCAGGAACTGACAGAGCGCGACGATGTCGGCGTAGGTCTCCTCGTCGACCCAGCGCCGGCGCTCGACGTACTCGCGGCGGAAGTACGCGAGGTGCGCGACGGGCCCGCCGAAGGAGCGCAGGCCGAGACGGAGCGCGACGAGGAACACCTCGAGCGGCGATGATGGGCCGGCAGGTGCCTCACTACGTGCGCTCACACGGCCTCGGCAACGATTACATCGTGATCGATCCGCGCCGCGTCCCGTTCGTGGTCACGCCCGACGCGGCGCGTCTCATCTGCGACCGTCACCGGGGCGTCGGGTCCGACGGCATCCTCGTCGTCGACGAGCCACGCGGCGGCGACTTCGGCGTGCGCATCCTCAATCCGGACGGGAGCGAGGCGGAGAAGAGCGGTAATGGCATCCGCATCTTCGCGAAGTATCTGCGCGAACACGGATACACGACGGCGGACCGTTTCAGCATCGACACCCGCGGCGGCCGCGTGCCGGTGGAGCTCGCCCTGCGCGACGGCCGCGTCCGCGAGGTGACGGCCGACATGGGGACGGTGCGCTTCGACGCGCTCGAGACCGTGGAGGTCGACGGTCGTGTTCTTCCGGTCACGTCGCTCTCGATCGGCAACCCGCATTGCGTCGTCATCGTGGACGATCTCGCGAGCGTCGAGGTGCGCACGCTCGGGCCGGAGATCGAACGGCACCGCGCGTTCCCTGCCCGCACGAACGTGCAGTTCGCGCAGGTCATTGCGCGCGATCACATCCGCATCGAGATCTGGGAGCGCGGCGCCGGGTACACCCTCGCGTCCGGCACCTCGAGCTGCGCGGCCGTCGCGGCGTGCCGCCGCCGCGGTCTCGTCGACGATCGCGTCACGGTCACGATGCCCGGGGGCGACCTCGACGTGACGGTCGGCGCCGGCTACACGATCCGGCTCCGCGGACCGGTCGAGGAGATCGCGTCGGGCGACCTGAGCGACGACCTGCTGCGCCGCCTCGGAGCCGCGGCGCCGTAACCCACCGCGCACGCGTCCGGCAATGCTGCACCCGCGGCCATCCGGCGCCCCCTACCGCGGCGCCGCGGCCGTTCCTACGGTCGAGAGGATGACCTCCGGAGGAACAGCATGAAGACCGCCTACGGCATCCTCATCGCG
>DATDNP010000013.1:0-2794 GCA_036518215.1 Candidatus Limnocylindria bacterium | reverse complement strand
GGCCGACCTCTTCGAGAGTCCGCGTGCGACCGTCCTCGAGTCCGAACCGCAGCTGGAGCACGCGGCGCTCGCGGAGCGTGAGCCCCTCGAGGACGCTCTCCACCTGCTCCTTGAGGAGCTTGTGGCTCGCGGCGTCGCTCGGCGCGAGGGCCTGGTTGTCGGGGATGAAGTCGCCGAGATGGCTGTCCTCTTCCTCGCCGATGGGCGTCTCGAGGGAGACGGGCTCCTGCGAGACCTTCACGATCTCACGCACCTTGTCCGGCGTGATGAGCATCCGCTCCGCGATCTCCTCCGCGGTCGGCTCGCGACCGAGCTCCTGCAGGAGGCCACGCGACACGCGGATGAGCTTGTTGATCGTCTCGACCATGTGGACCGGGATGCGGATCGTGCGCGCCTGGTCCGCGATCGCGCGCGTGATGGCCTGACGGATCCACCACGTGGCGTACGTCGAGAACTTGTACCCCTTGCGGTAGTCGAACTTCTCGACGGCGCGGATGAGGCCGATGTTCCCCTCCTGGATGAGGTCGAGGAACGACATGCCCCGGCCGATGTACTTCTTCGCGATCGACACGACGAGGCGAAGGTTCGCCTCGGTGAGGTTGTGACGCGCGTCGTCGCCCTTCTGGATGAGCTCGTCGGCGAGACGCCGCAGCCCGCGCTGCTCGTCCGGATCGGAGACGACGAGCTGGTCGAGGTGCTTCACGAGCACGTCGCGGAGCTCCTGCCCGAGCATGACGAGCTCGCCGAGGCGCTCGGCGCCTTCAGCCGGACCGTGGATCTTCGCGTACTGCGGCAGGATGCGGAACGCGAGGCGTTCCGGATCGCGCCGCGCCGCGTCGATGAGCGCCACGGTCTCGTCGATGAGCACCTTCGCCTCGGTCGAGATCTCCTTGCTGTTGCCCTCGGCCTTCAGCGGATCGCGCAGCTTCAGCAGCCGGTTCGTGAGCCGCTTGAGCTCTTTGCCGCCCTCGTCGTCGTTCAGCGTGTATCGCAGCGACTTGTTCGTGAACCGCGTCGCCTCGTCGACGTACTCCTTCGGCCGGCCGAGCGCCATGCGCTTCTTGACCTCGACGCCGAGCTCGTACAGATGGACCGCGGAGAGGGCGGGCGACACGAGCGCCTGCTCGCCGAGCTCGATGGACTTCGCGAGGTTGACCTCCTCCTCCGCGGTGAGGAGCGGGACCTTGCCGATCTCCTTGAGGTACATGCGGACCGGGTCGTCGACGCTGATGAGGTCCGAGGCGAGGACCGCCGAGATAGCGTCCTCACGCTGCATCTCCTCGGTCTCTTCCTCTTCCTCGCGGACCTGCGCGATGTTGGGACCACGCTCGGCCTCGAGGATCTCGACGTTGTTGTCGTCGAGCGCGAGGAGGAGCTCCTCGATCTCGCCCGGCTCCGCGTCGGGCATCGCACGCACGATGTCCTCCTGCGTGACGTAGCCCTGTTGCCGGCCGCGCGCGAGCAGGCGCTCGGCCTGCTCCTTGTGCTCCGGGTGGATCCCGGTGCGCTCGGCGACCGTCGCCTTCTGGTCTTCCTTCTCTTTGCCCGCTGTCTTCAGTGCTTTCATTCGCTCTCTCTTCGCTCCGTCTCGCCATGCAACACCGTGCGACGCTCCACCTGCCCCATCGCGACCGCGAGGTCGCTCGCCAGCCGCTCCACCTCCACGGCGAGCTCCGTCGCGTCGCCGTCAGCGGCCCGCGCGAGCTGTGCTCGTGCTTCGCCCAGACGGTCCCGCAGGCGCTGTACCCGGAGACGCTGCGCAGCGATCTCGATCGCTGGACCTGGGTCCGCTTCGTCGCCGAGCTCTTGCGCAGAAGCGCTGAGTGCCGCCGCCAGGGCGGCCAAATGAGCCGGCATCGCGGAAGTCGGACGGCCCCCAGCCTGAAGATGAGTCAAGAGAGCCCTCAGGTCGGGGTCTGCCAGGTCGTCGGGAACGAGGTCGACGCGCGCGATCTCCTCCGGGAATCGCGTCAATAGTGCCATGACGTAACGCTCCTGGAGGCCCGTTTGTTTCATTTCGGGCTCCTTGGCGGGCCCGGCCGACGTCTGGACGGCCGCTCGCGGGCCCGCCGGAGGCTTGCTCCGTCCCTCTGGCGCGTCGACGCGCCGCCGCAGGACGGTCGGATCGAGCCCGGTCGCCGCGGCGACCTGCGAGAGGTAGACCTCGCGGCGGACCGGGTCCGGCTCGGACGCGAGCAGCGCCGCGACCTCGTCGATGAACCGCAGCCTGCCCTCCGCCTGATCGAGCCGCGACCGCTCCCTGATCTTTGCGATGAGAAAGTCGAGCAGGCTCGTCGCATCCGCGATGAGCTTCGTGAGCCTCCCCGGATCCGAGCGCGCGAGGTCGTCGGGGTCCATCCCCTCGGGGAGCACTGTCACGTAGAGGGTCGCGAACCCGCGCGTCGCGATCTGCCCGGTGCCGGCGGTGCGCCGGTAGACCTGCAGGAGCGGGATGAGGTCACGGCCACGACGCTCGGCGGAGCGCTGGCCGGCGGCGTCGCCATCGAACGCGACGACGACGCGCTCGATCTTCATGTCCTGCAACCGCAGGTACTGCTCGGGCGTGAGAGCGGTCCCCATCGACGCCACCACGTTCGTGATCCCGGCCTGATGGCAGGCGATCGCGTCGAAGTAGCCCTCGACGATGACCGCGGTGCCCTCGCTCCTGATCTTCGCGCGCGCGACGTCGAACGCGTAGAGCGTCTGGCTCTTGTTGAAGAGGAGCGTGTTGGTCGTGTTGACGTACTTCGCTGGCTGGTCCGCGCGCATCGCGCGCCCGCCGAAGGCGATCGGC
>DATDNP010000012.1:0-15530 GCA_036518215.1 Candidatus Limnocylindria bacterium | reverse complement strand
CAAGACCGAACGAGCGAGGGCTGTCCCTCTACGTTCTATGCATGGAAGAGAAGCGCGGCGACATGACGGTCCGGCAAGCTGGTCAGAAGGGTGGAACGTCGACCGCGGGGAAGCACGGTGCTTCCTTTTACCGTGAGATCGGCAAGCGTGGGGGGCAGGCCCGCAAGGGTCAGCTCGGCCCAGAGGGATACGCGAAGCTCGGACGCAAGGGCGGTGAGGCTCGCAAGACCCAGCTCGGGTCGAAGGGCTACGCCGAGCTCGGGCGCCGCGGTGGCGAGGCGCGCAAGACGCAGCTCGGCAGCGAGGGCTACGCGCAGCTCGGCCGCAAGGGCGGGCGACGCGTCGCGGAGCTCATCAGACGAGGGAAGCAACCGCAGAACGGGGAATAGAGGCCGCCGCCCTATCCTTTGGCCGTGTCCTCTGGGGCGTGGCCAAGTGGTAAGGCAGGGGACTTTGGATCCCCGATCCCAGGTTCGAATCCTGGCGCCCCAACCCGCCCCATGACCCGCTCATGACGGTCGGGCCGCTCGGGATCGTCCTCGCCGCGGGGCTCGGGACCCGGATGCGTTCGCGCACGCCCAAGGTACTGCACACCGCGGCGGGCCGACCGCTCATCGCGCACATCCTCGCGACCCTCGTGGAGGCCGGCGCGCGTCCGGTCGTCGTGCTCTCGAAGGAGAGCGCACCCGCGCGGGAGCTCCTGCCGGAGGGCGCGTGCGTCGCGATGCAGGACCCGCCGCAGGGCACGGGCGACGCCGTTCGGGTCGCGCTCGCCGCGGTCCCGGACGCGCAGGGCACGGCGCTCATCGTGTACGGCGACACGCCGCTCGTGCGCTCGGAGACGCTGCGCGCGCTCGAAGCGGCACGCGCGACGCGGGGCGCGGTGCTCGCGATCCTCTCCGGCGAGGTGGGGACCGACAACGCATATGGCCGCGTCGTCCGCGACGAGCGCGGCGATGTCGCGCGGATCGTCGAAGCGCGCCTCGCATCCGACGCGGAGAAGCGGATCCCGGAATCGAACCTCGGGGCGTACGCGGCGGACCTGGCCTGGCTCCGCGCGGCGGTCGCCCGACTCCGTCCCAACGCGACCGGCGAGGTGTTCCTGACGGACCTCGTCGCGCTCGCGAACGGCGACGGAAAGCGCGTCGCCGTGCATCTCACCGACGACCCCGACGAGGGGCGCGGCGTGAACACGCGCGTCGAGCTCGCCGCGGTCGAGGACGTTCTGCGCCGGCGGATACGCGAGCGGCACATGCTCGCGGGCGTCACGTTCCACGACCCCAGCTCCTCGATGGTCGATGCCGATGTCGAGCTCGCACCCGACGTCGTCATCGAGCGCGGCTCGATGCTCGAGGGCCGGACGAAGGTCGGGACGGGTACCCGGATCGGCCCGTATTCGATCCTCCGCGACACGACCGTCGGCGAGCGGTGCCGCGTCGAGGCGTCCGTCCTCGAGGGCGCGACGCTCGAGAACGACATCCGCATCGGGCCGTTCTCGCATCTCCGTCCGGGCGCGTACCTCGAGGCAGGGGTCGAGATGGGCAACTACGGCGAGGTGAAGAACGCGCGCCTCGGCTCCGGCACGAAGATGCACCACTTCTCGTACATCGGCGACGCGTCGGTGGGGAAACGCGTGAATATCGGCGCGGGCACGATCACCATGAACTACACGGCGAAGCGCACGAAGGAACGGACCGAGATCGGCGACGACGCGTTCATCGGATCTGACTCGCTCCTGCGCGCGCCGCTTCGCATCGGGAAGGGCGCGATCACGGGCGGCGGATCCGTCGTGACGAAGGATGTGCCCGACGGCACCGTCGCCGTAGGTGTCCCGGCGCGAGCGATCAAGAAGGTCGAGCCTCCGACGAAGTCCTGATGGATAACACGGCGGCCACGCTGCTCCTCATCGAGCTCGTCCTCGTCGTCATGCTCGCGATCCTGTCGGCGTGCGAGGCGGCGCTCCACACCGTCCGCCGGCCGGAGGTCATCGAGGAGCTCGCGATGCGTGGACGGCGCGGACGCCGCGTCGGCACGATGGGCCGGCGCGCGACGCAGTACCTCGCCGCGATCCAGGTGAGCGAGTTCCTCATCGTCTTCGCGTACGCGGGCATCGCGGCCGCCTTCATCGCGCCCCGGCTCTCGGAGTACCTCTCGCTCCTCGGGGTGAGTGCCGTCTTCAGCGACGTCACGTCGGTCGTCGTCACGGTGGTGGTGCTGTCCCTCGTCGCGATCCTGTTCGGGCTCTTCGTCCCGCGCTCGATCGCGGCGCGTCACGCGCAGGCCGTCGTCCTGCTCCTCGTGTGGCCGCTCGAGATCGTCACGTGGGTGACGCGTCCGCTCGTCTCGCTCCTCTTCTATCTGACGCAGGCGATCACACGACCGCTCGGCGGCGGACCCCAGACGCGCGCGCAGGTCACGGAGGAGGAGATCCGCGCGCTGGTCGAGACGGGGCAGGCGCAGGGCGTCCTCGAGCCGAAGGAGCGCGAGATGATCTCGTCCATCTTCGAGCTCGGCGAGAAGGAGGTGCGCGAGGTGATGGTCCCGCGCACCGACATCATCGCGCTCGACATACACACGCCGGCGAGCGAGGTGCTCGATCACATCACGCGCGTCGGCCACTCGCGGATCCCCGTGTACGAGGGCTCCGCCGACCAGGTCATCGGGACGCTGTACGTGAAGGACGTCTTCCGGCGGCTGGCGCGCGGCGAGCGCGGGCTCGACCTGCGCGCCGTGCTGCGGCCCGCGCATTTCGTCCCCGAGACGAAGAAGATCGACGAGCTGCTGCGCGAGATGCAGCGGGACAAGCTCCACCTCGCGATCGTCGTCGACGAGTACGGCGGCACCGCCGGCCTGGTCACGATCGAGGACCTCGTGGAGGAGATCGTCGGCGAGATCCGCGACGAGTACGAGGTCGAGCAGGAGATGGTCCTTCCCGTATCGGAGAACGAGGCGGTGATGGACGCGCGGGTGCCGTTCGAGGACGTGCGCGAGACGTTCGACCTCGACCTCGAGCCGTCCGAGGACTACGACACGCTCGGCGGCTTCATCACGAACCAGCTCGGGCGCTTCCCCCGCAGCGGCGAATCGGTCGAGGCAGCGGGCATGCGCTTCACGATCGAGAGCGTCGAGGGGCGGCGCATCCGCCGGGTACGCGTGCAGCGGCTCCCGAAGCCCGCGGAAGCGATATGACGGTCGGCCCCGGCGACGAGGAGCTCGTCAAGGTCGCGGCTCTCGCGCGTCAGCGCGCGTACGCGCCGTATTCGAAGTACAAGGTGGGCGCCGCGATCCGGACCGCGCGAAACAAGGTGCACAGCGGCGCGAACGTCGAGAACGCGTCGTACGGTCTCACCATCTGTGCCGAGCGGGCCGCGGTGTTCGCCGCCGCGAACGCGGGCGACACGAAGCTCGACGCGATCGCGATCGTCATCGACGACGACCAGCTGCCATCGCCGTGCGGCGCCTGCCGGCAGGTGCTCGCAGAGTTCGCACCGGAGATGCGCGTCATCCTCGCGACGACGTCGGGGCAGCGGAAGGTGACCACGCTCAAAGACCTGCTGCCCGACCCCTTCCTGCCGAAGGCCCTGGGCTAACCGCTGAGCCGGAGCCGCACGCTCTCCTTCCACTCCTCGGGCGCCGCGTCCGTCCGCAGCTGGTCATAGACGACGAGCTCCGCGACCTCGATGTCGGTCGCGAAGACCGTGTCACCGAGCGCGGTCCAAGCGTCGTCCGCATGCGCTGCGCTCGCGATGCTGTCCCGATGAAGGATCGTGACGTGCGGGTGGTACCCCTCGGTCACGGCGCCCAGCGCGGCAGCTCGAAAGCGTTCGAGATCGCCATGCGCGTCCGTGACGTCGAGGTAGATGCCCGGCTCCTGTTCCCACCGCCTCACGCGGGTCAGGTGGAGTCGGAGGGGAGCCCAGGCGTGTGTGACCTGGCGCAGACGGTCGACATCGACGAATTCGTAGAGCACGGTCACGTGCGGCCGGATGCGGTCGGCCATGCGAGGATCCCAGCGCCGCCTCAGAGCATCGATCCGCTCGCCGAGCGCGCCTCCGATCGGCGCGATCGTGAGGCGCCGCAGAGGCGCGTCCGTCAAGTCTTCGACTGTGCGTCGGTGAGCGCGCGGTAGAACTTCGTCGCCTCGGTCATGTCGAGCTCGTTGAGGCCGCCGCTGATGACCTCCTCGGCGTGCTCGCCGGCCGACTCGATGTGGACGACGCCGAAGTCCCGGAGGAGCGACTTCGGGAACGGCTTCTCGAGACTGACGTCCTGGACGCGGGCAAGCATGAGCGCCGCCTGATTCCGGTCGAACACGCCCCAGCGCGCGATCACGCGCCGGTCCGTGAGCACGTACCACTTGCGGCTCCAGGGGATCCAGCGCGCGAGCATCCAGAGGAACAGGACGACGGCGAGGAAGAGCGCGACGCCGGCGAGGATCTCCAGCTGCGGACTCCGGTTGTCCCGCGCGGGGTCGCCCATACCGCTCTGCCCATAGAGGTAGAGCGCGGCGATGAGCAGGACGACCTCGAGGATGACGAGGGGCTCCCAGAGGAACAGCGGACGCGTCGCGATGAGGATCTGCTCGTTCGGCTCGAGGATGACGTCGCGCGGCGCATTCGCCACGCGCGGAATGTTAGGCGGTGGGGGCGACGGCGGGCTCGGGCGCTCCCGTCGCGACGGCCACGAGGCGCTCGAGCTGCGCGAGCGCCTCGCCGTGGACGATGCCCGGCGTACCGCGGAGCAGCGAGAGCGCGCGCTCGCGATGGTCCGCGATCTCGCGGTCGATGACCGCACGCACCTCGAGCTCGTCGAGGATGCCGCGGATCCGGTCGACGTTCTCCTGCGGCAGGGGCGCCGAGACGGCGAAGAGCGCGTCGAGCTGAGCGCGCGTCTTCGCGGAGGCGCGCTCGAACGCGAGCACGACCGGAAGCGTCTTCTTGCGTTTCACGAGGTCGTTCATCTCGACCTTGCCGGTGCGCTCGGTCGTCGCCCAGATCCCCTGGACGTCGTCATGCGCCTGGAAGGACTGCCCGAACTCGGCCCCGAAGCGCGCGAGCTGCTCGTGCACCGCGCGTTCGTCGGTCGCGAGCGTGGCGGCGGCCTGCGCCGACGCGCTGAAGAGGGCGCCGGTCTTCTTCGAAGCCATGGCGCGGTAGCGCTCGGACGTCACGTCGGTGCGTGACTCGAAGCTGATGTCGAGGAACTGCCCCTCGCACACGCGGACGCAGGTCTCGTCGAGGAGCGCGGAGACGTCGAGGATGCGCTCGGCGGCGAAGCCGCGCTGGCGGAGACGCTGGATCGCCAGACGGGACACGGCGTACATCCCGTCGCCGGCGTTGATCGCCTGCGGCTCGCCCCACACCGACCAGACCGTCGGCCGGTGGTGCCGGCGCGGGTCCTGGTCCTCGATGTCGTCGTGGATGAGCGTGAAGTTGTGGAGCAGCTCGACCGCGGCCGCCACGGGGAGGGCCCGCTCCGTGTCGCCGCCGAGCGCCTCGAACACGAGCGTGCAGAGCACCGGCCGCAGCCGCTTCCCGCCGCGGGCGTGCTCGGCGTCGAGGCCGAGGTGGTACAGCATCATCCCGTAGAAGGGCGCGAGGGACGGCTCGCGCTGGCTCAGCAGCGAGCGGATCTCCTCATCGATCGCGGCGACGCGCATGTCGGTCCCCTGAGAGCCCACCGTGCGTCGATGGTACGGCCGGATGCGCCCGTGCGCGGGGCGCGAGCCGGTACCATTCACGTTCTGATGGCGTCGCGCACGTATCGCGCCGAGGCGATCGTCCTGCGGACGTGGGACCTTGGCGAAGCCGACCGCATCCTCGTCCTGTTCACCCGCCATTTCGGCAAGGTCCGCGTCGTCGCGAAGGGGATCCGACGCACGACGAGCCGCATGGCGGGACACGCCGAGCCGCTCACGCACGCCACGTACCAGCTCGCACGCGGCCGCGAGCTCGACGTCCTCACCGGCGCGGAGGCGCGCGCGATCTACCCCTCGCTGCGCGAGGACCTCGACCGGATCGCGGCGGGCTGGTACTGCGCCGAGCTCACGGATCGCTTCACCGTCGACCGCGCGCCGTCGGCGCCGCTCTTCGAGCTCCTCGAGACGGCGCTCCGCCACCTGGACACGGGGCACGCGCCGTCGCTCGTCTGCCGCTGGTTCGACCTCCACATCCTCGACCGCTCCGGGTTCCGGCCCGAGCTCGGGGTGTGCGTGTCGTGCCGGAAGCCGCTCGAGGAGCGCGAGAACGGCTGGAGCGCGCTCGCCGGCGGCGCGGTGTGCGAGTCGTGCGCGCGCTCGGCGTCCGGATTCGCGCTCTCGGTGCGGGCACTGAAATCCCTGCGCTATCTCATCCAGAACGACTTCGCGAGCGCCTCGCTGCTCCGCGTGGACGCGCTCCTCGCGGGCGAGCTCGAGCGCCACATGCGTCTCTTCGTGCAGCACGTCATCGACCGCGAGGTCACCGCGGCGCGCCTCATGGACGAGATCCGCGCGCTCCCGCAGCGGCCATCGGCAGCTCTCCAGTGAGGTCGAGCGAGGAGCGGGTTTCCCGCGACGAGCGAGTCCACCAGCCATGAGCGTGTCTCCTGGCCGAAGGCCAGAGATTGGGCGGGACTACGAGAGCGTCGCCGACAAGCTCGCGTCGCTCGCGAAGCGCCGCGGGTTCGTCTTCCCGTCGAGCGAGATCTACGGCGGTGCGGGCGCCACGTGGGACTTCGGTCCGCTCGGCGTCGAGCTCAAGAACAACGTGAAGCGCGCATGGTGGCGCGCGATGGTCCAGCTCCGGGACGACATCGTCGGCCTCGACGGCGCGATCCTCATGGCGCCGCGCGTGTGGGAAGCGTCGGGTCACGTCGAGAACTTCACCGACCCGCTCGTGGAGTGCGGCAATTGCCGTCGCCGCTTCCGGATCGACGAGCTGCCGAACGGCGACGACCTCGTCGAGCAGTGGCGAGCGGGCAAGGTCGACATGAGCGAGGTCCAGTGTCCCGTGTGTGGCATGCGCAAGCTCGCCGAGCCGCGGAAGTTCAACCTCATGTTCAAGACGTTCGTCGGTCCCGTCGAGGACTCGGCGTCCGTCGCATGGCTGCGGCCGGAGACCGCGCAGAGCATCTTCGTCGACTTCGAGAGCGTGCAGCAGTCGGCGCGCAAGAAGCTCCCGTTCGGCATCGCGCAGATCGGGAAGGCGTTCCGGAACGAGATCACTCCGGGGAATTTCATCTTCCGTTCGCGCGAGTTCGAGCAGATGGAGATGCAGTACTTCTGCCGCGCCGACGACGCGCCGCGCCTCTTCGAGGAGTGGAAGGAGCGACGCATGTCGTGGCATCGCGCGTTCGGCACGCCGGCCGAGATGCTTCGCTTCCGCGACCACGCGCCCGACGAGCGCGCGCACTACGCCGCCGCCGCGACGGACATCGAGTTCCGCTTCCCGTTCGGGTGGAAGGAGATGGAGGGGATCCACAACCGCACGAACTACGACCTCACTCGTCACGGCGAATTCTCCGGGAAGGATCTTCGCTACTTCGACGAAGCGACGAACGAGCGCTTCGTCCCGTACGTCATCGAGACCTCCGTCGGGGCCGATCGCGCGACATACGCGTTCCTCTGCGCCGCATACGACGAGGAGCCCGACAAGGACGGCGTGCGCGTCGTGCTGCGTCTGCACCGCGACCTCGCGCCGTACAAGGTGGCGGTGCTCCCGCTGTCGAAGAACGACAAGCTGACGCCGCTCGCGCGGGAGGTGCTCGCGCTCGTGCGGCCGCAGTTCATGACGACCTACGACGAGACGCAGGCGATCGGCCGGCGGTATCGCCGCCAGGACGAGATCGGTACTCCTCTCTGCGTCACCGTCGTCTTCGATTCGCTCAGCGACAACGCGGTGACGATCCGGGACCGCGACACGATGGCGCAGGTGCGCGTGCCCATCGCGGAGCTGGTGCCAGCGCTGCGGGAGCGGCTCGTCGCCTAGCGTCGTCGCGCTCGCCGCGGTCGCGTACATCGCCGCGTCCGGCGCGCGCACGCCGCTCCTCGCGCTGCGCGGCCTCATGCGGGTGCGCAACCTCGTCGTCATCGTCCTGCCCGCCGCGGCGATCGCGATCGTGGCGCTCGCGCTCCAGAGCTGGGTGGACGCGCGCGTCGGGGAGGCCGCGTTCCTCCTCGCGATGCTGCCGGCACCGCTCGTCGCGCCCGACGTCGTGCGGTGGCTGCGCGGCCGCGACGATCTCGCCGGCGCTCTCGTGCTCGGCTCCGCTGTCGTGTGGGTCGCGCTCGCCGCCGTGCGCGGCGACCTCGCCTCCGGACGCGCGATGGGACCGCTCGAGGTCTTCGTCATCGCGAGCATGGCGGCGAACGTCGTGCCCCGAGCTCGGGATCGGCTCCTCGGGGTCATCGTGTGGACGCAGCGCCTCGCCGCGGTCGTGCTCGTGGGCGCCGGTCTCGTCGCCGCTCACGTGGATCCCGCGGCATTCGGCGGCGCCGTCGCGCTCTTCGTCGCCGGCATTGCAGCGGCGTCGCTCGCCGCGCTCGCGACCGGTCGGGAGCTCCGCGCGGCGGTGTGGGGTGCGGGGCTGCGCGATCCCGCTCTCGCCGCCGCGGTCGGCTGGAGCCTCTCGTCTGCCGCCCTGACGCTCGCGCTCGCGTACGCCGCGCTCTGCATCGTGGCGGCGGCGGTCTTCGCGTCTCGGCGCTAGTCTGCGAGGGTGCTGCCGTTCCTCACCGCCGCCCTCGCCGCCGCCTTCGCGGCCGTCGTGCTCGCGAAGTACGTGCGCTCGCGCCGCCTCGCGATGCTCGCGTGGGCGCTTGGCCTCGTCATGTTCGCGGTCGCGGCGTTCGCCGGCGGACTCGCCCGAGCGGGCACCCCGACGCCCGGCGAGTACCGCACCTTCTATCTGTTCGGCGCGATCCTCAACGTCGCGTGGCTCGGACTCGGCACCGCGCTGCTGCTGCTCGTATCGCGCACGTGGCGGCAGGCCGCGATCGCGCTCGTGCTGCTCCTCTCGGCCGTGTCGCTCTATGCGGTCTTCAGCACGCGGGTCGACCTCACCGCCGCGATGGCGACGGGCCGCGGATTCCCGGATGGATCGCTCCCGCGGATCCTCGCGGGTGTCGGGAGCGGCGTCGGGAGCCTCGTCCTGATCGGAGGTGCGCTCTGGTCAGCGTGGATCTTCTTCAGCCAGCGCCACAGCGGACGCCGCGCCCTCTCCAACGTCGTGATCGCGGTCGGCGTGCTCATCGTCGCCGCCGGTGGTACCGCGACGCTCACCGGCGCGAACAACATCCTCGAGCTCACGAACCTGGTCGGCATCGCCGTGATGTTCGCGGGATTCCTGCTGGCATAGCGCGGCTACGCGCTCTGGTGCGGCTCCGTGTCGCCCGGCAGCTCTTCATCGGCGACGAGACGTGACGCGAAGCGCCGCGCGACGAGCGTGAGCGCGGCGGTGAGCGCGCCGCCGACAGCGTCATAGATCATCTGCTGCGGCTTCGGCTTCGTCTCGACCTCTTCGATCTCGTTCCGCAGGGTCTCACGGAGTCGCTTTCGCGCGCGACCTCGCAGCTTGTCGACCCGTCCGCCGAGCCGCGCGATGAGCGCATCGATGTCGGTGTCACTGCGGCGCCGGCTGCGCTCGGCGAGCGAGCGCACCGTCGTCACCGAGCCGATCGCGAGGACCGAACCGAGCGCGCCGAAGACGGCGAGCGGGTTCCGCTTCGCGAGACGGCGCGGATCGATGTCCTCGCGGATGCGCTCTTCGAGCATCCGCAGATCGGCGTCGATCGCCGCGCGGAGCTCGTTTAGCTCGCGTTCCGTCCGAGCAGACGCGCTTTCGCCCAACGCATGGTCTCCTTCACCGAACCGATCGTACGCGTCGGTCCGTGCAGTTCGAGCTTCTTGTAGCCGCGGAAGCCGGTGAGGCCGGCGAGGACCGCGAGGATCGCGAACACGATGAGCGCGGACGCCCACCACGGGAGCACGATCGCGATGAGCGCGATGACGAGCACGACGAGCGCGATGAGCGCCGCGAGCGCGAACGTGAGCGCGATCGCGAACCACAAGAGCGCGCGCAGGTTCGCGCGGACGATCTCGCTGATCTCCTGGCGCGGCAGCTCGAGCTGTTTTCGGATGTATCGCCGCACGTTGTCGCGGACGCGGCCGACCAGCGTGCGGTAGCCCGGACGCTCATACATCGTCGGCCGACTGTAGCGCACGTCATATGCCGCGTTCTGCCAGAATCGGCTCGTCAGGGGAGGTGTCACCCATGCCCGCTCGCCGCTCGACAGCCACCGCACGTCGCCGTTCGACCACCTCGAAGGGGACCAGGAAGAAGTGGGTCTACCTCTTCGTGAACGGCAAGGCCGAAGGGAACGCCGGCATGCGAGCGCTCCTCGGCGGCAAGGGTGCGGGTCTGGCCGAGATGACGAACGCGGGCCTCCCGGTGCCCCCTGGCTTCACGATCACGACCGAGGCATGCAACGCGTACTTCGCGTCGAACAAGCAGCTGCCGCCCGGGCTCTGGGAACAGGCTGAGAAGGCGCTTGCCGCCGTCGAAAAGGCTGCGGGCAAGCAGTTCGGCGATCCGAAGAATCCGCTCCTCGTGTCGGTGCGCTCGGGGGCCGCGATGTCGATGCCCGGGATGATGGACACGGTCCTCAACCTCGGCCTGAACGACGAGACGCGCGCGGGCCTCGAGAAGCTCACGAAGAATCCGCGGTTCGCGTGGGACGCCTACCGGCGCTTCATCGCGATGTTCGGCCGGATCGTCCTCGGCATCTCCGGCGACACGTTCGAGCACGCGCTCGAGGCGAAGAAGAAAGCGACGGGCGCGAAGAGCGACGCCGACCTCAAGCCGGAGGCGCTCCGTGACCTGGTCAACGAGTTCAAGTCGATCGTGCGCAAGGAGACGAAGAAGGATTTCCCCACGCAGCCGAAGGAGCAGATGCGTCTCGCCATCGAGGCCGTCTTCAACTCGTGGTTCGGGAAGCGCGCCGTCGACTATCGCAACGCGTTCAAGATCCGGCACGACCTCGGCACCGCCGTGAGCGTCGTCACGATGGTCTTCGGGAACATGGGCGACGACTCGGGCACGGGCGTCGCGTTCACGCGCGACCCGAACACCGGCGAGAAGATGCTCTTCGGCGAGTACCTCACGAACGCGCAGGGCGAGGACGTCGTCGCGGGCATCCGGACGCCGTCGAAGATCGCGCAGATGAAGGACGAGCTGCCGAAGGTCTACGCGCAGTTCGAGAAGATCGCGCAGCGCCTCGAGAAGCACTACAAGGACGCGCAGGATCTCGAGTTCACGATCGAGCGCGGCAAGCTCTACATGCTCCAGACGCGCAGCGCGAAGCGGACCGCGCGCGCCGCCGTGAAGATGGCGACCGATATGGTCCGCGAGGGTCTCATCGGGAAGGACGAAGCCATCAAGCGCGTCGACCCGTCGCAGGTCGAGCAGCTGCTCCTCCCGCGCTTCGACGAGATCGCGCTCGAGAAGGCGCGGAAGGAAGGGCGGTATCTCGCGAAGGGGCTCAACGCGTCACCCGGCGCGGCGACCGGCCGCGCCGTGTTCGACGCCGATCGCGCCGTCGAGCTCAAGGGCGCGAAGCAGCTCGTCGTGCTCGTGCGGCCGGAGACGAGTCCGGACGACTTCCACGGGATGGTCGCCGCGACCGGCATCCTCACCGCGCGCGGCGGCTCGACGAGCCACGCCGCCGTCGTCGCTCGCGGCCTCGGCCTTCCGTGCGTGTCGGGCTGCTCGGCGCTCGAGATCGACCTGCGGACGCGACAGATGAGCGTGGGCGGCAAGACGATCAAGGAAGGCGACTTCATCTCGATCGACGGCACGACGGGTGAAGTGTTCGCCGGCCAGCTGCCGACGGTCGAGCCGAAGTTCAGGGAAGAGAAGGAGCTCATCGAGCTCCTCGCGTGGGCCGACAAGCGTCGCCGCCTCGGCGTGTGGGTGAACGCCGACACGCCGGAGGAGTGCCGCCTCGCGCGCGAGCTCGGCGCCGAAGGGGTGGGCCTCGCGCGCACCGAGCACATGTTCCGGCAGGCCGAACGACTGCCGATCGTGCAGGACATGATCATGGCCGACGACATCGAGGGGCGTAAGAAGGCGCTCGCGAAGCTCCTGCCGTTCCAACAGGACGACTTCCGCGAGATGTTGACCGCGATGAACGGGCTGTCCGTGGTCATCCGCCTCATCGACCCGCCGCTGCACGAGTTCCTCCGCGAGTACGCGGACCTCGACATCGAGATCGCCGTCGACAAGGCGACGGGCAAGGACGGCGCGGACCTCCAGCGCAAGGAGAAGATCTGGAAGCGCCTCGAGCAGATCCAGGAAGACAACCCGATGCTCGGGCTCCGCGGCTGCCGGCTGCTCCTCGTGTATCCGGAGATCCTCGAGATGCAGATACGCGCCATCCTGGGCGCCGCGATCGACGTCTCGGAGAAGGGCGTACGCGCGAAGCCCGAGATCATGATGCCGCTCGTCGGCACCATGGGCGAGCTCGACCGCCTCTACGAGCAGGTGACACAGGTCGCCGACGCGGTCTTCACTGAGCGCGGCAAGAAGGTGCCGTACAAGTTCGGCACGATGATCGAGATCCCACGCGCGTGCCTCATCTCCGACGAGATCGCGACGAAGGCCGAGTTCTTCTCGTTCGGCACGAACGACCTGACGCAGACGATCCTCGGCATCTCACGCGACGACGCGCAGAAGAGCTTCCTCACGACGTACGTCGAGAAGAAGATCATCCCGAACGACCCGTTCCAGGTCCTCGACCGCGAGGGCGTCGGCGAGATGATGCGGATCTCGATCCAGAAGGGTCGCAAGACCCGCCCGGACCTGAAGATCGGCATCTGCGGCGAGCATGGTGGCGATCCGTCCTCCATCGCGTTCTGCGACGAGGTCGGGCTCACCTACGTCTCGCCGTCGACCTACCGCGTGCCCGTCGCACGTCTCGCCGCCGCGCAGGCCGCGCTCGCTTCAGGAGGCGAGAGGGACCGCTAGGACGTGGCCACCGGTCTGCTGCTGCTGCACGCGTGGTGGGGGCTCAACGACGACGTCCGCGCGCGCGCGGAGAAGCTGCGCGCCGATGGGTACACCGTCGAGACGCTCGACCTGTTCGGTGGGCGCGTGGCGAAGACGATCGAGGAGGCGAAGGCGCTCACGTCCGGCGAATCCCAGAGCGAGGACCGGCTCACGAAGATGGTCGACGAGGCCGTCACCCGCCTCGCGGCGCGTGTCGACGCCGTCGCGATCGTCGCGTGGAGCTTCGGCGTCTGGTACGCGTGGAAGATGGGCATCGCGCGCGCGGACACGGTGAAGGCCCTCGTGCTCTTCTATGGCATCGGTCCGAACGAGCCGGACGCGCCGACGGTCCCGGTGCTCGCGCACTACGCCGAGCACGACGAGTACGAGGACATCGGCTTCGCGCGCCAGGTCGAGAGGGAGATGCGCGAGGCGGGGCACGACATCCGTGTCGAGGTCTATCCGGGCACGAAGCATTGGTTCGACGAGCCATCGCGTCCCGAATACGACCGACGCGCGAGCGCGCTCGCGTGGGAGCGGACGTCGGCGTTCCTGCGTGAGCATCTCGGCGCCTAACGGCCGTGCTCCGCGTCCCCGTCCCTCGCTAGGCCGTGCCGATTAGGCTATTGCCCGATGGCGACCGGAGTAGAGAGGGAGGCGAAGCTCTCGCGCACGAAGAGCGTCTCGAGCCTCCGGATCCGTGAGCGGACCGAGGAGCTCGAGACGTCGAGCCTCGCCCCGTACGGCACGAGGAGCGCGGCGGCGACGCGGGCGCGCCCCGAGCCGCCGTCGCCGACGCGCGCGGCATTCGCGCTCGACCGCGACCGGATCGTGCACAGCAAGGCGTTCCGCAGGACGAAGCACAAGACGCAGGTCTTCCTTGCGCCCGTCGGGGACCACTACCGCACGCGGCTCACGCACATCCTCGAGGTGAGCCAGATCGGGCGCTCCATGGCCCGCGCGCTCCGGCTCAACGAGGACCTCGTCGAGGCGATGGCGCTCGGGCACGACATCGGTCACACGCCGTTCGGCCACATCGGCGAGGAGCTCCTCGCGAAGTTCCTGCCGGATGGCTTCCGCCACAACGAGCAGAGCGTGCGCATCGCCGAGAAGCTCGAGAAGAACGGCCAGGGGCTCAACCTCACCCACGAGACGCTCGACGGGATCTTGAAGCACAGCGCGCCCACCGCCGGCGGCGTCGAGACCGCCGCGTGGGGCGAGCCCGAGACGCCGGAAGGCTGGGTCGTGCGCTACGCCGACAAGATCGCGTATCTCCACCACGACATCGACGACGCGATGCGCGCGGGGATCATCGCCGAGGCTGACATCCCGAACGACGTACGGATGGCGCTCGGGCGCGACCGCAGCGAGCGGCTCGACACGATGATCTACGACGTCATCGTCACCTCCTACGGAAAGCCCGAGGTGACGATGAGCGACGAGGTCCTCGACGCGACGAACGAGCTGCGCAAGTACATGTTCACGAACGTGTATCTCGCCGGACCGGCGAAGACCGAGGACGAGAAGGCACAGGGCGTCCTGTGGGATCTCCTCGGGTACTTCGAGAAGCATCCCGACCGGATGCCGCTCGAGCATCAGCGCATCGCCGAGACGGACGGGACGAAGCGCGCCGTCGCCGACTACATCGCCGGCATGACGGACCGCTACGCGCTCGACACGTACACCGCGTTATTCATCCCGGCGGCATGGAGCACGCTCTAGCCTCGTTCGTCGCGATAGGGAAGGGGAGCGCGGGTGCCTGGTGACTTCGACCTCGTCAAGGAGCGCATCGACCTCGTCGCGCTCGTCGGCGAGAAGGTCGCGCTCAAGAAGGCGGGCAAGGTCTACAAGGGCCTCTGCCCGTTCCACGTCGAGAAGACGCCCTCGTTCCAGGTCGATCCCGATCGCCGTACCTATCACTGCTTCGGCTGCGGACAGCACGGGGACTGTTTCACGTGGCTGGAGAAGCAGGACAACCTCGATCCGGTCGACGCGCTCCGCGTCCTCGCCGAGCGCGCGGGGATCGAGCTCACGAAGCGCGCGCCCGAGGAGCGCGAGCGCGAGACCCGGCTCCTCAAGCTGAACGAGACCGCGCACTTCTACTTCCGCCAGGCGCTCCGCGGGACCGACAAGGGAAAGGCCGCGGCCGTGTACCTCGCGAAGCGCGGCATCAGCGCCGAGACGATCGAATCGTTCGGGCTGGGATACGCCCCGGACATCTTCAACGGTCTCCTCCTCTACCTGAAGAAGAAGGGATTCACCGAGGAGGAGGGGCTCGCGGCCGGCGTGCTCACCGAGACGCCGCGCGGCATCTTCGACCGGTTCCGCGAACGCCTCATGGTCCCGATCCGCGACCGAACGGGTCGGCCGATCGCCTTCGGCGGGCGCGCGATGCGCGCGGACCAGCCAGCGAAGTACGTCAACACGACCAACACGCTCCTCTTCAACAAGAGCCAGACGCTCTACGCGTTCGACGTCGCGCGCGCGAAGATCAGGAGCGAGGGCAC
>DATDNP010000011.1:0-16380 GCA_036518215.1 Candidatus Limnocylindria bacterium | reverse complement strand
GGCGAACCGTTCGGTGTAATCCTCGACCAGCGCCTTGCGCGCAGCGGCGCGGTCGGGCGCGGCGTCCAGCTCGCGCCGGAACACGATGTTCACCGCGCCCTCCGGCCCCATCACGGCGATCTCGGCCGTCGGCCACGCGACGTTGTAGTCGCCACGGATGTGCTTGCTCGACATGACGTCGTACGCGCCGCCGTAAGCCTTGCGCGTGATGACGGTGAGCTTCGGCACCGTCGCCTCGGCGTACGCGAACAGCAGCTTCGCGCCGTTCCGGATGATGCCGCCGTGCTCTTGTGCCGTCCCCGGCAGGAAGCCGGGGACGTCGACGAACGTCACGAGCGGGATGTTGAACGCGTCGCAGAAGCGAACGAACCGGGCAGCCTTCGTCGACGCGTCGATGTCGAGGACGCCCGCGAGCACCATCGGCTGTTGGCCGACGACGCCGACCGTGCGGCCATCGAGCCGCGCGAACGCGCAGATGATGTTCGCCGCCCAGCCCTCGTGGACCTGGAGCAGCTCACCGTCGTCCACGACGCGGCGCACCACCTCGATCATGTCGTAGGGCTTCGTCGGGAGCTCGGGAACGATGTCGTCGAGATCGCGGTCCTGGCGGTCGACCGCGTCGTCCGTCGCGACGACGGGCGCGGGGTCGAGATTGTTGAGCGGCAGGTATCCGATGAGCCGGCGCAGCAGCGAGAGGCACGCCACCTCGTCGTCGGCCTCGAAGTGCGCGACGCCGCTCTTGCGCGCGTGCACGTCGGCACCGCCGAGCTCGTCGAACGTCACGTCCTCGTGCGTCACGGTCTTCACGACGTTCGGTCCGGTCACGAACATGTACGAGGTGTCGCGCACCATCGCGATGAAGTCCGTGATGGCCGGCGAGTACACCGCGCCGCCCGCGCACGGTCCGAGGATGGCCGAGATCTGCGGCACGACACCCGACGCGAGGACGTTGCGCAGGAAGATGTCGGCGTAGCCGCCGAGGGATACGACCCCCTCCTGGATCCGCGCACCGCCCGAGTCGTTCAGCCCGATGATCGGCGCGCCGTTGCGCATCGCGAGGTCCATGACCTTGCAGATCTTCGCGGCGTGGCCCTCGGCGAGCGATCCGCCGAACACCGTGAAATCTTGCGAGAAGACGTACACGAGTCGGCCATCGATGCGTCCGAAGCCGGTGACGACGCCATCCCCCATCACGCGCTCGTCCTCCGCGACGAGCTCGTTCGGACGAGGGAGGACGAAGGCGTCGAGCTCGGTGAACGAGCCCTCGTCGAGGAGCAGGTCGACGCGCTCGCGCGCCGTGAGCTTTCCCTTGGCGTGCTGCTGCTCGATGCGCGTCTCGCCGCCGCCGACGGCGGCCGTGCGCCGCATCTCCTCGAGACGCTCCGTCGGCTTCATCGGGGTGAGGATAGGTCCAGCGACCGAATCGGCTCCGCGACGTCTCACACGCGCGTGTACAGGTTCACGAGGTTGCCGTCGGGGTCGCGGAAGTAGATGGAGCGGTTCCCCCACGGCTGCGTGCTCGGCGCCTTGACCCAATCGATCGCGCGGTCTCGGAGGCGCGCGTACTCGCCGTCGACGTCGGTGACCTCGAACTCCAGCATGACGCTCCGGTTCGTCCCGGGTCGCGCCGCGCCGGGCGCGTAGGGCTCGAGCTTCGACCGCGCGTAGAGCGAGAGCGCGCCGCCCGCTGTCGCGAACTCGACGTAGTCGTCATGGGCGCGCGTCGGCGACATGCGGAGCACGTCCGCGTAGAAGTCGCGAAGCCGCGCGACGTCGTCGGTGATGACGCATGCATGCGTGAGCTTCAGTGCAGGGTCCGTGCACACGCGCGGCCAGGGGGCGACGGGCCGTCTAGTACTGCGCGGCGAAGATGACGACGGCGCGGAGGGCGAGGACGCCGAGCAGCGTGAGCACCGGGCTCGTGAGGAGCGGCAGGCCGCGGACACGCGCGAGGAACAGCGACGCGATGACGCCGAGCGCCACGACGGCCCAGAGCAGGAGCCAGATGCCGAGGATCTTCGCGAGCGTGCCGGCCACGCCGAGGAAGACAAGGAACACGACGATGAGGATCGTCTCGACGAGCGCGAAGTTTCGGTCGGCGTCCTCGAGACGGAGCGTCGTGCCGCTATCCGCCGCGCCGCGAGTGCCGACGAGACCGAGGAGCAACGCACCGGCTCCGGTGAGCCCCGACGCGAGGAACATCCCGCCGAGCACCCAGCCCGCATCGCTCCAGACGTTCTGGTTCGAGACCGCGAGCAGCACGCCGGTGTACCCGGCGATGAAGAGCGCGAACACCGTCCCGATCGCGTCCCACACCGCACCGACCGTCCCACGCAGGATGCGCGAGACCGGATCCAGCCATGTGACGCCGGTCTCGGCGACCGCGCCGAGGAACGACACGAAGGCGAAGACGCCGAAGAGGAGCAGGCCCCACGAGCCGAGCGACATCGGCGACCAGGACTTGAACATGAGGCCGCCTTCGCTGTCGTTCAGGACCATGTGCGTGAAGCGCAGCGGCGAGCCGAGGTCGACGATGAGGAAGATCGGGCAGAAGATGAGCGCGACGAACGCGACGATGAACGCGATGCGCGCGGCGCGCTGATCCGCCGTCGTGCCGAAGATCCGGATGAGCGTCCCGATGGCGTAGCTGCCGCCGGCGATACCGGCGAAGAAGAAGTAGAGGAGGATCCACCACTCCCAGTTCGGCGGTGCGGCGAAATGCTCGGGCATCAGCGCTTCTCCGCCCCGCTCATGCGGTTCGATCGGAACGCGAGCACGCCCGCGAAGAGGCCGACGACCGCGGTGACCGCGGCACCGACGTACCCGGGCATGTTGTTGCGGCTCGGAAGGACGGCGTTCTCCTTGTTCGGGAGGTCATACGTCTCCGGCTTGTCCATGAGGAGGAAGAACGCATTCAGCCCGCCGTAGATCGAGCTGTCGCGACCGTACAGCTGCGACTTCGTGTAGCCGGCCTTCTGGAGCGTCGCGAGCCGCGTGTCCGCGGTCTTCTGCAGGTCGTCGAGGTACCCGAATTTGATCGATTCGGTCGGGCACGCCTTCGCGCACGCTGGGATCATGCCGTTCTGAAGGCGGTCGTAGCAGAAGGTGCACTTGTGCGCCGTGCCGGTCGCCGAGTTGAACCCGATGACGTGGTACGGGCACGCCGCGATGCAGTAGCGGCAGCCGTTGCAGACGTCCTGCTGGATGAGCACGGTATCGAATTCGGTCCGGATGATCGCGTTCGTCGGGCACACCTCGAGGCAGCTGGCCTGCTGGCAGTGCTTGCAGACGTCGGACATCATCAGGAACGCCTGGCCGCCGACCGGCGTGGGGGTCGGGACCATGCCGCGGTTGTCGGGGACGCTCTCGATGAACTGCACGTGACGCCAGTTCTGCGCGTCGAGCTGGCCGGTGTTGTCCAGGCTGTCCGCGCGGAACTCCGGCTCGTTGCCCTGCAGCTGATTCCACTCCTTGCACGCGACCTCGCACGCCTTGCAGCCGATGCAGATCGACGTGTCCGTGAAGAAGCCGACGGGACGCTCCTGGAATGCCATCTCAGAATCCCATCACGTTCCGCGAGATCTTCCGGTAGCCGCGGTCCGCGGCGATCATGTCGAGCGGGAGCGCGACGATCTCGTCGACGAGCGGGACGGCCCGCGGGTCGCGCCGGATGTCCACCGTCGCGATGTAGGCGCGGCACACGTCGCACGCGTCGAGGCGTATGTGCGGGAGCCTCGCCTCGTCGGCGAGGATGGGCTGCTGCGCGCCGCCCGCCGCGCGGCAGCTGACGCACACGAGGCGCGGGAACGGCCATTCCGCGGCGCAGCGCGCGCACACGAGCTGGCGCACTCCGGTGACGAGCGGATCGCCGCTGTCGGTGAAGACCGACACCTGCGGCAGGCCGCCGCAGACGGGGCAGCGACGGTCGTCGTCGCCCTGCTTCAGCGTCGCGGCGACCTCGGGCAGCGCCTCGAGCACCGGCGCCGTCGCGCTGCGCGCGAGGAACGCGTCCGCCTCGCCCTCCGACTCGCCGGCGAGCCACGCCCGGATCATCGCCTCGAGGTCGCCGTCGTGGAACCGGAGGAGCACGGTCTCGCGGAGCAGCTCCGTCCCCGCCGTCATCACCGCGCCCATGATCTGCGGGAGCGATGAGCTCACGACGTACGCGACGAGATCGCCGGCGGCCGGCCGGACCTCGCGCGCGTTGTCGAACACCGCTTCCTGCGGATCCAGGAGCGCGCGGTACAGACGCAGCGGCTCGGCCGCGTACGGGTACGCCTTCACGAGCTCGTCGGCGCGTCGCCGGCGATCCACGAAGACGTTCGTGCGCTCGCGCGTCAGCGTCATCAGATCTTCTCGATGTTCACGAGGAACGCCTTGAACTCCGGCGTCCTCGAGTTCGCGTCGCCGATGAACGGCGTAAGGGCATTCGCGAGCCAGTTCTTCGACAGCTCGGGCCACTTCTCCGCGGCGACGCCGATGAAGCCCCAGTGGATCGGGATGCCGATCGTGTAGACGGTCTTGCCGCCGATCGTCTGCGGGCCGAGGCGCTTCGTGACGAGGGCCGCGACCTCGACCTTGCCGCGCGCGCTCGAGACACGCACGCGGTCGCCGTTCTTGATGCCCTTCTGGTCCGCGAGCTCCTGCGGCACCTCGGCGTACGCCTGCGGCTGCAATCCGACGAGGAGCGGGACGTGCTGCGTCACGTAATGCTCGTGCTCGGTGACGCGGTACGTCGTCGCGACGTACGGGAACTGGTCGACCTTGCCGAAGCGGCTCGGGCGACCGGCGGCCTTGTCGTAGTCGAACGCGACGGGGTCCTCCGACTGGCTCGCGTGCAGCGGGTTCGGGATCGGCGACTCGACCGGCTCGTAGTGCTCGGGGAACGGTCCGTCGAGCATCGAGTTCGAGAAGAGCCGTCCGACGCCCTCGCCGTTCATGATGAACGGCAGCCACGCGGCGGGATCCTTCGGGTTCATCGTCGGCGGGTAGTCGGGCACGTCGCCGGCCCACTTCGTCCCGTCCCACTGGATCGTCGGACGCTTCGGGTCCCACGGCTTCCCGTCGAGGTCGGCGGAGGCGCGGTTGTACATCACGCGGCGGTTGAGCGGCCAGCTCCAGGCCCAGGTCGGGTAGAAGCCGAGGCCGGTGGGATCGTTCTTCGTCGGATCCGACACGCCGCCGCGGCGCTTGCTGAGGTTGCCGTCCTCGGTGTAGCTGCCCGTGTAGATCCAGTCGCCCGCGCTCGTCGTGCCGTCCGCCTTGAGCGCGCCGAACGTCGCCATCTGCTTGCCGGTCGTGAGGTCCTTGCCGTTGATCTCCTTGGCGATCTCGTCGAGCGTCGGCTTGACCGGGTCCTTGTAGTCGAGCGTCATCGCGTTCAGCGGATCCGGGAATTTCCCGCCCTGCTGCGCGTAGAGCTTCTTCACGCGATCGAACACGTCGGCGAGGATCCAGTGGTCGTGGCGGGCGTCGCCCTCGGGCGGGAGGACCTGCTCTTTCCACTGCATCCAGCGACCGCTGTTCACGAACGAGCCGTCCTTCTCGATCCAGTGCGTGGTCGGGATCATGAAGATCTCCGTCTGGATCTTCGACGCATCCTGGCCAGGCGCCCTCCAGAATTCCGAGCTCGTCGTCGGGAACGCATCCATCACCACGAGCCACTTGAGCTTCGCGAGCGCTTCCATCACGTGGTTCGAGTCGGGACCGATGCTCGTCGCGGTCATCCCGTTGAGGATGACGCCCTCCATCTTTCCCTTGAGCGCCTGGTCGTAGATGGAGATCCACGACGAGTTCACCGCCGGCTTCGGGACATAGCTGAAGGCGTAGTCGTTGTCCTGTGTCGCCTTGCTGCCGTACCACGTCTTCAGGAGCGAGACCATGAAGTTGCGATAGTTCGTGCCGAAGAAGTTCCACGAGTTCGGATCGCTCTTCTTCGTCGCGCTCTGCGCGATGTAGTCGTCGATGTTCTTCTGACCCGGTGCGGGGATCTTCAGGTACCCCGGCAGGATCTCCCACGAGATGGCGTGGTCGGTGTTCCCCTGGATGTTCGCGTGCCCGCGCTCGGCGTTCATGCCGCCGCCGATGCGGCCCATGTTGCCGAGGAGCAGCTGGAGCACCGCGCCCGAGCGGATGAGCTGACCGCCCGTCGTGTGATGCGTGAGGCCGACCGCGTACACGATCGTCATCACCTTGTCCGGCCGGCCCATCTCTCCGACCATCCGCGCGACGTCCATGAACTGCAGGATCGGGATGCCGGTGATGCTCGAGACGACCTCGGGCGTGTACCGGCTGTAGTGCTTCTTCATGAGCTGGAAGACGGTGTTCGGGTCCTTCAGCGTCATGTCGCGCTTCGCGAAGGTGTCGCTGCCGGTCGCGCTCGGACCGCGCCCCTCCTGGCCGCCCTGCGGCTGCTCGGTCGTGGGTGGCGTCGAGTTCTCGTACGCCCAGGTCGAGATGTCGTAGGTGCGCGTGTTCGGGTTGTACCCGCTGAAGAGGCCGTCCTTGAAGTCGAAGCCCTGCTTCACGACGAACGACGCGTTCGTGTAGTTGAGGACGTAGTCCTTGTGATAGAGCTCGTTCTGCAGGATGTAGTTGATGAGGCCGCCGAAGTACGCGACGTCCGTGCCCGTGCGGATCCGGAGATGCATGTCCGCCATGGCCGACGTCCGCGTGTAGCGCGGATCGGCGTGGATGATCTTCGCCCCGCCGCCATCGCCGGGCCCCTTCGTCGGATCGAGCTTGGCCTTGAGGAACCACTGGAAGCCGACCGGATGCGCCTCCGCGGGGTTCGCCCCGTTGATGAGGATCATGTCGGCGTGCTTGATGTCACGCCAGTGATTCGTCATCGCTCCTCGTCCGAACGTGGCGGCCAAACTGACCACCGTCGGACCGTGTCAGACCCGAGCTTGCTGCTCGATATGCACGACGCCGAGCGTGCGCATCACCTTCGTCGCGAAGTACCCCTCTTCGCTCGAGAAGGCGGCGCCGCCGGCGAAGGCGACCCCCTCGGTACGATTCACCACGTTCCCGCTCGCGTCCTGAGCGACGAACGTGTTGTCACGCGATGACTTGATGTTCTGGGCGATCTTGTCGAGGACGAAGTTCCAGTCCTTCTCTTCCCACTTCGCGCTCCCCGGCGCGCGGTAGAGCGGCTTCTCGACGCGGCGCGAGCTCGTCGCGAGCTGCATCGTCGTGGCGCCCTTCGGGCAGAGACGGCCCTCGTTCACGGGGCTCTCGGGATCGCCCTCGATCTGGAGCAGCTGCGTCTTGCCGTCCTGCTCCTTCGTGTACGCGATGAGCGAGCACCCGACGGCGCAGTACGGGCAGACCGAATGGACTTCCTTCGCCCCGGCGATGCGGAACGTCTGGGAGATCTTCTTCGCGTCGTGGATGTCGAACCCGAGCGGGTTGAACGGGACGACGGCAAGCCCGGCCGTGCTCGCACCGGCCTTGAGCAGCTGACGCCGCGTGAGCGTTGTCGTCATGCCTGGACCCGTTGTACTCCGATGGCGAGGCGCGTCAAGCGGGGGAAGGCGTATGTTGGCGCCATGAACGCTTTCTTCTCAGCCCTCGCAAAACTCTGGGCCGACGGGGCCAGCCGGCGCGGCGCCGCGATCGCGCCGCCGGAGCTCGATCCGGCCGTCGCGGACCAGCTTCTCGAGCTCACCCGGGTCGTGGCGCACACGAAGGAGCGAAGCTTCGCGCCGCTCGCGAGCTTCACGGCGGGCGTCGCGAGCGAGCGTCTCCGCAGCGCGAAGGGGGCGGACGCGGCGCAGATCGCGGACTACATCCGCGAGGTGCGCGAGGCGCTCGAGCGCGAGGCCGGCACCTGACGAGCGACGTAGGGCAGCGACTCCTGGTCGGTGTGCGGCTCGCACCGACCGCCGACGCCCGCGAGATGCTCGCGGACGCGAAGGCGCTCGAGGCGAACGGCGCGGATGCGCTCTGGGTCGACGCCGCCGACGCCGATCCGTACGTCGCGCTCGGCGCGATCGCCGCGGTCACCTGGCGCCCGCGGCTCATCGCCGCCGGCGCGCCGGATGGCGATGGCCGCACGACGTGCGACGCGCTCGCGCGCGGCCGGCTCTCGGTGGCCGAAGAGCTCGCGGCGAGCGGCGAGCGGTGGATCCACGCGGCGTTCCCGGATGGGATCGAGGCCTGGCAGTCGCTGCGCCGCGACGCGATCGCGAGCGGCGCGACGGGCATCGTGATCCCGTACGACGAGCGGGTCGTCGATCTTCTGCGGAACCCGGATGTCGTCGCGGATCGCTCGGATCTCAATCTCGCGACGGGCTAGCGCTAGGCGAGCCGGCGGATCCGCTCCGGTCGCGAGTACACGTTGAAGCGGCCGCCGCGGAGGAATCCGACGAGCGTGAGACCGAAGCGCTGGGCGGTCGCGACGGAGAGCGTCGAGGGCGCGCCGACCGCGACGAGGATCGGGATGGCGGCCGCGACCGCCTTCTGGACGACCTCATAGCCGGCGCGTCCGCTCACCGCGAGGATCGTCTGCGCGAGCGGGATCCGGCGGTCGAGCAGGGCGCGACCGACGACCTTGTCGACGGCGTTGTGGCGGCCGATGTCCTCGCGGATCGTGATGAGCGCTCCCGCGGGCGAGAAGAGGCCCGCGGCGTGGAGCCCGCCGGTGCGGTCGAACACGCGCTGCTCCTCGCGCAGCCGGTCGGCGAGCGGCGGCAGCACGGCGGCGTCGACGACGGGCCCATCGGCGAGGGGCGCGTGGTCGTGGGCGAGGTCGTCCATCGTCGTCGCGCCGCACACGCCGCATGCCGAGCTCGAAAGGAACGAGCGGCGCGGCCGCCGCGCCGCCGTCGCGCGCAGATGGACGTCGACGGCATTCGACTCGAGCAGGTCGTTCGCGACCGCGATGTGCGGCTCGCGCTCGTTCGTCTCCGCGGAGATGCGGATCGCCGCCACGTCGTCGAGCGAGGTGATGACGCGCTCGGCGTGAAGCAGCCCGAGCGCGAGCTCGATGTCGTTCCCAGGCGTGCGCATGACGACGGAGAGCGGCTCCCCGTCGAGCATGAGCTGAAGGGGCTCCTCCGCGGCGATCTCGTCGGCGGCGTCGTCCCACGCCCCGGAGTCGTAGCGCCCGACGCGCACCGGGCGCGTCGCGTCACGCGTCATCGCGCGGCCAGCGACGCGATGAAGGCGTCGTAGTCCTCGCTCGTGTCGAGGTCGCCGAGCTCGCGCGGGTCGATGCCGCGACGTTCGAGGTCGGCCGTCTCGACGTACGCGACGTCCATCGTCTCGAGCGCGCGCGTCGCGCGACGCCCGCCCGCGTCGAGGAACGCGCCGATCCCGGCGAGCGCGCGCTTCCGGTACGCGGCGCACGTCGGCTGCGTGCGTCCGGCGATGCGCGGCACGGCAGCGTCGTGTCCGGCGGAGCGCTCGACGAGGAGCCCCGCGAGGCCCGCGCTCGCGCGCGGCGTATCGCACGCGAGCACGAACACGGCGTCGTGTGAGGCGGCCGCGAGCCCCGTCTCGATCCCGCCGAGCGGTCCGGCGTCGGGCCGGTCGTCCGCGAGCGCGCGCGCGGGCGACGGCGCGTCCGTCGCACCGCACACGAGCACCTCGCCGAACGATGGCGCGAGCCGGGCCACGATCCACTCGACGAGCGTCACATCGCCGACGCGCAGGAGCGCCTTCGGGGTCCCCATGCGCTCCCCTCGCCCGCCCGCGAGCACGACGAGCGTCGCGTCCCGCATGGCTAGCGGTACGTCTCCGGGGCGTGCCGCCACGTCGCCCACGCATCCGCGTCGTGCGACGGGAACGCGCGCGAGAGGTCGTCGTTCACGAGGGAGCGGATGAGCGCGAGCGATGCCTTCGCGGCCGCCTCGTCCATCGCGGGGATCTCGCCGCGCTCGATGTTCGCGCGTGTGTCCGCCGCGTCGCCGGTGAGCACGACGCGGCCGGTCTCCGCGAGGTCGACGACGAGCGACTGGTGGCCCGGCGCGTGGCCCGGGGTCGGTACGACCTCGACACCCTTCGCGAGACGTCCGCGACCGGCCGTCGGAACGTATGTCAGTTCAGGGATGTCCCAGTACACGCCCGGGAAGTTCGGCTTGCCCTTCGCGAATGCGAGATGATCGGCCTGCACGATGAACGTCGCTTTCGGGAAGGCTCCGTTGTTCCCGGCGTGGTCGAAGTGCAGATGGCTGTTCACGACGACCGCGATGTCGTCGGGGCGCACGCCCACGGACGCGAGCCGCGACACGATCGCGTCCTCCTGCTCCATCTTCACCCTGAACCCGGTGTCGCGCGACCCGAACGTGGCGTCGGGGCGCGTGATGTGCACCGGGTGCAGCCCCGTGTCGAAGAGGATGTTCCCTTCGGGCGTTCTCAAGAGGGCGGCCCACACCGGGGCGACGACACGCTCGTCCCGGGAGGCTCCTTCCAGCCAGGGCATGAAGGCGCCCCGCGCGATGTCGACGCCGCCGGCCCGGAACAGAGTGAGCTCGATCACGGTTCGATGACATGATGAGCGCATCGGGAGGACCCATGACAGACATCTCGCATCTCCACCTGCCGACCGACGACGAGGAGGTCCGCGCACCCGAGCTGGTGCGGCACCGCGAGCTCACCGACGAGCAGTGGGAGCGGTACGCCGGCTACATGGCCGAGATCTTCGGTAGCTTCGGACTGAACCTCGACACGCCCGGCACGCACGACACGCCGAAGCGCTTCGTCCGCGCCCTCTTCGACGCCACCGAGGGGTACGAGGGCGACCCGAAGCTCCTCACCGCGTTCCCCACCGAGTGCAAGGGCGGCGCGGCATGCCACATCGACCAGATCGTCGAGGGGCCGATCCCCTTCTTCGCGCTCTGCGAGCACCACGCGCTCCCGTTCTACGGCAACGCGTACGTCGGGTACGTCGCGCACGAGCAGATCATCGGGATCAGCAAGCTCACGCGGCTCGTCCGGGTCTTCGCGAAGCGCTTCACGGTCCAGGAGCGGATGGGCGACGAGATCGCCGACACGCTGAACTCGCTCGTGAACGCGCACGCCGTCGCGGTGCAGATCGAAGCGCATCACACCTGCACCCAGATGCGCGGCGTCCGCGAGCTGCACCCGAAGACGCGCACCGTGGTGTGGCGCGGTGAGTACGCGAAGAGCGATCACCTGCGCGACGAGTTCTTCCAGCTGACCCGCCCGCGTCCGGACTGATGCTCGCGACGCTCCTCGACCGGAGCGACGGCGAGCCGCTCCCGCTCCCGGCGTCGCTCGCGGAGCGCTACGGCGGCGACCTCCGCGTGCCGCGTCGGTTCGTGTACGCGAATTTCGTGACCACGCTCGACGGCGTCGTCTCCTTCGACGTGCCGGGCGACGAGACCGCCGCGGTCGTGAGCGAGGGCGATGCCGGCGACCGCTTCGTGCTCGCCCTCCTGCGCGCGTTCGCCGACGCGGTGGTCGTCGGCGCCGGCACGCTCCGCAAGGAGCCGGCGAGCGTGTGGACGCCGGAGCACGTC
This sequence comes from Candidatus Limnocylindria bacterium, assembly GCA_036518215.1. Taxonomy (GTDB): domain Bacteria; phylum Chloroflexota; class Limnocylindria; order P2-11E; family P2-11E; genus CF-39. The sequence goes on along the minus strand of DATDNP010000011.1, from coordinate 4,894 downwards.
TTCCCCGAGGCCGGCGATGCGTTCGCGCAGCTGCGCCGAGCGATGGGTCTTCGCGCCCAGCCCCTCACCGTCGTCGTGAGCGCGTCCGGTAGCGTCGACCGCTCGCTGCCTGCGTTCACGAGCGGCGTGCCGTTCGTCGTCGTGACCGGGACGCGCACGTCGCGCGAGATCGTCGAGCTCGCGCGCCGCGAATCCGGCGGCACGCGGATCCTCACCGAGGGCGGCCCGACGCTGCTCGGGCGGCTGCTCGAGGATCGCGTCGTCGACGAGCTCTTCCTCACGATCGCGCCGCGTCTGGCGGGGCGGAGCGACGAGCTGCGACGGCTCGCGCTCGTCGAGGGCACTGCCTTCGCGCCGGCGAGGACGCCGCGAGGACGGCTCGTATCGGTGAGGGCGGGCGGTGACTACCTCTTCACGCGGTTCGCGCTCGGCTAGGGCCGCTCAGCCTCGCGGACGGACCTCGACGAAGCCCGCCTCGTTCACGCGTGTCTCGAACGAAGGCTCGTCGAACGTCGCGGGGCCGGCCTTCGCCGCGCCGTCCTTCACGCAGAACCGCGACCCGTGCCACGGGCACTGGATCTCGCAGCGGTCCTTGCCCACGAAGGTCCCCTCGTTGAGCGGCCCGCCCGCGTGGGTGCACACGTTCGCGATCGCGAAGATCGTGCCGTCAAGCTTCGCGACGAAGATGTCGACGCCGTCCTTCGTCCTGCCGACGACCGGCTTCCGGTCCTCGAGGCCGTTCGCCGCGACGTCGAGCTTCTGCCACTTTCTGCCGACCTCATTCCACGCTTGACGGTTCACCTGCGTCCCGTAGCCGAACACCATCTCCCCGCCGAGATACGCCCCCACCGTGAGGACGAGCCACGACACGATCCCGACGACGATCCCCGCCTCACGCAGGTCCGCGCCGACCCGGAGCCACAGTGAGATGAGGAAGCCGATCGTTGCGGTGACGTTGATGAGGCCGTGCAGCATCCCGTTGCGCCGCTCCTCGGCGTACGTGTCGTTCCAGTCGGTGAGCCCCGTCACGATCGCACCCAGCGAGGTGACGAACGACGCGACAAGGAGAAGGTCCGCCGCGCGCGCGACGCCGGGCTCGCGCGCGACGAGGTACACGATGTCGAGGAACACCATCGCCGTGTAGCCGCCGACGGTCGCGTCGGTGATCGCCGGATGGAGCGGGTGGTTCAGCGGCCACGTGCCGTGGAGCAGGCTCTTCAGACCCGCCGTGCCGGGGATCTTGTACACGCCCGTCACGAGCGCGCCGAACGCGTTCGCGACGCCGTCGAGCCAGCCGGCGTCCTTCGTGAGTCCGTGGCCGATCGTGTTCCGCGGACTGCTCATCCAGGCCACATTCCAGCACGCGGGACGCCAACACGTCGGGACGCTGTGCGGCTCGTCCACCGACCGTCCGGGGAAGCGGCGTCGCGCGATGCCAACGGCTACTGCTGCCGGAGGAGCTCCTCGACCGCGGCGTACGGATCGAGCGCGCGATCGGCGACCTTCGCGACGGCTCGCTCGACGCGTTCGTCGCCGACGCGGTCGCGCAGCCGCCGTATGAGCGCGTCGCGTAAGAGGTCCTCGACCTCGACGCGCGCGGCGTCGCGCCGCCGACGCTCGCGCTCGCCGCTCTCCGCGGCCCATGCTCGGTGCCGCTCGATCGCCTCGACGAGCTCGGGCACGCCGTCCCCCGCGGCCGCGACGGTGCGAACGATGGGCGGCTTCCACGTCGTGCGCAGCTTCCCGAGCGTGAGCATCTGGGCGAGGTCGCGTGCGGTCTCGTCCGCGCCGGGCCGATCCGCCTTGTTCACGACGAGGATGTCGGCGATCTCGAGGACGCCCGCCTTGATCGCCTGGATGTCGTCGCCGAGGCCGGGGACGGTGACGAGGCAGACGGTGTCGACGACGCGCACGACGTCGACCTCCTCCTGTCCGACGCCGACCGTCTCGACGAGGACCGTCTCGAAGCCGAGCGCGTCGAGCACGTTCACGATGCGCGCGCTCGCGCGGGCGAGACCCCCGCTGTGCCCACGGCTCGCCATGCTTCGGATGTAGATGCCCTGGTCGAGCGAGCGCTCCATCATCCGGATGCGGTCGCCGAGGAGCGCGCCGCCACTGAACGGCGACGATGGGTCCACCGCGACCACGGCGACGCGACCCCCGCGGTCGCGATACGCGCCGGCCAACCGGTTCACGAGCGTGCTCTTGCCGCCGCCCGGCGGGCCCGTGATCCCGACGACGCGCGCCGTGCCGGTGCGCGGATAGAGCTCGCGCATGATGTCCGCCGACCCGGCTTCGTCGTTCTCGACGACGGTGAGGAGGCGCGCGACGCTGCGCGTGTCGCCGTCGCGGGCGCGCGCGATCAGGTCGGTACGCGACGCGGCGGGGACGGCGCCCCCGCGAGAAGCGGGTTCGTCTCTCACGGCATGGAAGCTGACGTGAGGTCGCGGGCGATGATGATGCGCTGCACCTCGCTCGTGCCTTCCCCGATCTCCATGAGCCGAGCATCGCGGAGGTGGCGCTCCACGGGATAGTCGCGGAGGTACCCGTAGCCTCCCAGGACCTGGAGGCTCGCGTTCGCCGCACGACTCGCGGCCTCCGACGCGTACAGCTTCGCCTTGGACGCCGCGACGCTGAAGGGCGCGCCCGCGTCCGCGAGCGCGGCCGCGCGGTGCACGAGGAGGCGCGCGGCGTCGAGCTCCGTACGTGCCGTCGCCAGCTTCCACTTGATCATCTCGAAGTCCGCGATGGGGCGGCCGAACTGCTTTCGCTGCTTCGCGTACGCGGTCGCGGTCTCGACCGACGCGCGCCCGAGGCCGAGGGCCAGCGCGCCGATGCCGATGCGACCCTTGTCGAGCACCTTCTTCACGTCGGCGAACGCACCACCCTCCTGGCCGATGCGATCGCCCTCGGGCACGACGCAGTCCTCGAGGACGAGCTGCGAGGTGTCCGACGCGTGCAGTCCCATCTTCCGTTCGCGCTTGCCGGGACGGATGCCGGAGGTGCCGCGCGCGATGCCGAACGCCGAGAGGCGCCGGTCCGACGTCGCGACGTTGACGACGTAGAAGCCGGCGAGCGACGCGTTCGTGATGAACTGCTTCGTCCCGTTCAGGACGTACCCGCTGCGCTCCCGCACAGCGCGGCTCTGCACCGCGATCGCGTCCGATCCGGATCCCGGCTCCGTCAGACCCCATGCGCCGAGGTATTCCCCGCGCGCGAGCGGCGGAAGCCAGCGGCGCTGTTGCTCGGGCGACGCGCCGGCGAGGAGGTGGCCGATGCAGAGCGAGTTGTGCGCCGCGAGCGTGAGCGCGATCGATCCGTCGGCGGCGCCGAGCTCCTCCATGACCATCGCGATGGTGAGCGTGTCAAGCTCCGCCCCGCCGAGGTCCTGCGGCACGGCGAGCCCGGTGAGGCCGAGCGACGCGAATTCGGGGAGGAGTCCCACCGGAAACTCGCCCGCGTCGCTCCACGCGTCCGCGTCCGGCGCGATGCGCGCGCGCGCGAACTCGCGGACCGTGTCGCGGACGAGGAGCTGGTCGTCCCGGTAGCGGAACTCCACTAGGCGCGCCTCGGGTAGACGCGCCGGACATTCTCATCGACCGTCGGCAGGATCTCGTCGACGAGCGTTTGGTCGGCATCCATCACACCCTTGTCCACGCTCCATGCCTTCGCGCGCGCGGCCGCGAGGAGCTGCTGCTGGTCGGACGAGAGCTGCGCGAACGCGAGGATGCGCGCGCGTGTGAGGCGCTTACGCTCTCCCACGTCGTCGATCCGCGAGAGCTCGCGGAGCTGCGGGGTGAGCGCGCCGACGCGCGCGATCTCGGTCGGGATCTGCGCGATCTGGACGAGGCGCGCTTTCCAGAACTCGACCGCCTCGCCCTCGCTCTTCCCCGCAAGCGATGCGAGCCCGACGTCCACGGGACGCGTGTCCTTCTTGGTGCCGAAGCCGAAGATCGCCATGGAGGCCTCCTTCTTTTGCGAGCGCCGGTAGTCCTTCCGACGCTCGTCGTCCCGCGCCTCCCCCGCCTCGCGATCCACCGGTAGCCGGGTCATCGGGCCGCCGTCGTACATCGTCATCAGGCCGGCTGCTTCCGACGTCCCGACACCGTGTCCGTCACATACCGCACGATCTCTTCCAGGCTCGCTCCGGGCGGGAAGATGCGGCCCACACCCGCCTTTTGCAGACCGGGAATGTCGGCCTCAGGGATGATCCCGCCCCCGAAGAGGAGCACGTCGTCCATGCCCTTCTCGCGCATGAGCTCGCCGACGCGCGGAAAGATGTAGTTGTGCGCGCCGGAGAGGAGGCTGATGCCGATCGCGTCGACGTCCTCCTGCAGCGCCGTCTCGACGACCTGCTCGGGCGTCTGGTGCACGCCGGTGTAGATGACCTCCATCCCGGCGTCGCGAAGCGCTCTCGCCACGACCTTCGCGCCGCGGTCGTGCCCGTCGAGCCCGGCCTTCGCGACGACGACCCGGATCGGTCGCTTCATACCGTCACCCCCAGCTCGTCGAAGTGCTCCTCGCACGCGAGGTACGTGTAGAACGCGACGATGTTGAACGTGCGCCGCTCGCGGATGCGGTCGTCGGGCAGCTTCGCGATGACGTCGCGCGCTCGCCGCGCGGATGTGTCGAGCTCGTCGAGCATCGCCTCCGCGCCGACGAGCTGATGCGCCTTCACCGCGCGGGCGTTCTCCGCCTCCACCGCATCCGTGGTCCACTTCGGCGAGGTCCCGCTCTCGAGCTCGGTGACCGCGTTCTGCATCCAGTTCGCGATGTGCGCGCAGAGATCGCGGTACGTCCATCCGGCGGGCGTCCGCTCCATGAGGCCGGAGCGCCCGAGCTCGCGAAGGCGTGTACGGAACAGCGCCCAGGTCTCGTCGAAGCGCGCGAGGAC
>DATDNP010000010.1:0-10173 GCA_036518215.1 Candidatus Limnocylindria bacterium | reverse complement strand
CGAGACGACCGCGGTGGACGACGTCTCGTTCGAGGTCCCGCGCGGGTCGTTCGCGACGCTCCTCGGCCCGTCGGGGTGCGGCAAGACGACGACGCTGCGGATGATCGCCGGGTTCTACGACCCGGACCACGGCGACATCGTGCTCGGCGGCCGGCGCATCAACGACCTCCCGGCGCACCGCCGCGGCACCGCGATGGTGTTCCAGGACTACGCGCTCTTCCCGCACATGACCGTCCGCGACAACGTCGCGTACGGCCTGCGCGTCGCCGGCGTCTCGAAGGCCGAGCGCGAGCGTCGGGTGGACGAGACGCTCGAGTTCGTCGGGCTGGGGAAGCTTGGCGACCGCTGGCCGAACCAGCTCTCCGGCGGGCAGCAGCAGCGGGTCGCGGTCGGCCGCGCGCTCATCCTGCGGCCCGAGGTCCTCCTCCTCGACGAGCCGCTCTCGAACCTCGACGCGAAGCTCCGCGTCCAGCTGCGATGGGAGCTGCGCACGCTGCAGCAGCGACTCGGCATGACGTTCGTGTACGTCACGCACGACCAGGACGAGGCCCTGTCGCTGTCCGATTGGATCGCGGTGATGAACGCGGGACGCGTCGAGCAGGCCGGCACGCCGTGGGAGATCTACTACCACCCGCGGACCACGTTCCTTGCGGACTTCGTCGGCGCCGTGAACCTCGTGCCGGCGACGGTGAAGGAGATCCGCGATGGGAACGCGGTCGTGTCGTTCGGCGAGCGAACGATGAACGTACGCGTCCCCGAGGGCACGTCGCTCGCGACCGGCGACGCGGTGCAGCTGTGCGTGCGGCCCGAGGCGCTCACGCTCGCGGCGCCGAGCGGGGGCGGTCTTCCCGCCAAGGTCGCGCGCAAGGCGTTCCTCGGCGACCTCATGCGCTATTGGGTGAGCGTCGATGGGCGGGAGTGGGTCGTCGATCAGCCCGATCCAGGTGCGAGCACGCCGTTCGAGGGCGACGTCGCCGTGCAGGTCCGCTCGGAACGCGTGCACGTGATCAAGGAAACTGCCGGCTAGAGCTCGATCGTCTTCCCATCCGTCGCGTACTCGAGCTCGAGCTCCCCGAGATGCGCGAGCGTCGTCGCGCCCAGATGCGTCAGCACGATGCGCTCGCAGCGCAGCTCGCCGCGGTGCGACATGAGCGTGGTGTACGCGAGGTGCGACGGGTCGTCGCGGTCGTAGTTCGTCGCCTCGCAGATGAAGAGGTCCGCGCCGTCGGCGACGCGGGGCAGGTGTTCGCTCCACGTCGCGTCGCCCGAGTACGCGATGAGCCGGTCACCGACGCGCACGCGCAGCCCATGCGGATCCGACAGCGCAACGTGCTGGACCGGCAGCGCGCTGACCATCGCACCGCCGAGCCCGACCTCGTCGGCCCCGAGCGTCAGGAGCCGAACCTCGAAGCCGAGCTTCGTCGGTCCGAAGAAGTCCGGGTACAGGCCCTGCTCGGTGAGGCGCATCCGCTCGGCGAGAGCGCGCGGACCCGCGACGGCGAGCGGGCGTGTCCGTCCGGCGAAGTGCTGCTGGATGATGAGGTAGGGGATGCCTCCGAAGTGATCCCCGTGCAGGTGCGAGACGGCGATCGCGTCGATCGTGTCCGGGATCCGCGCGCGCGTGAGCGCGGGGAGCGACGACCCGCCGCAGTCGAGCAGGAGCGACAGTCCCGGCGCCGCGAGGTGGATGCACGCGTGCGACCGGCCACCGTCCGCGAACGCGTTGCCGCTCCCGTAGAACGTGACGCGGACGGTCAAGAGATCTCGGCGACCTTCACCGTGCGCCGCTCGCGCCACGAGCGGCTCGCGGCCTCCGCGATCCGCAGGGCCTCGAGCGCGTCCGCGGCGGTACAGGCGTTGTCCGCCTGGCCCTTCGCGAATCGCAGGAAGTGCGCGAGCTCGGCCCTGTACGCATCCGCGAAGCGGACGAAGAACGAGGGATACGCCGGCCCGGCGAGCGCGGGCGCGTCGGCCTCCACCGACCGCCACGGCGTTCGCGGATCGATACCGATGGCGAGCGTGTCCTTCGCCGCGTGGATCTCGACGTGGATGTCGTATCCGGCCTCGTTGTGGCGCAGCGCGGTCATGACCCCCATCGTGCCGCCGCGCAGCTTCACCAGCACCGCCGATGTCGCGACGTCATGCATGGCCTCGTACTGCGGCAGCCCGAGCGTCGATCCCGTCGCGGTGATCTCCTCGACCTCGTCGCCGAAGAGCCAGCGCGTGATGTCGAAGTCGTGGATGAACTGGTCCTTGAACTGCCCGCCGGAGCTCGCGATGTACGCGTCGGGCGGCGGCAGCCGATCGCAGCTCACCATGACGAACGAATACACGGGGCCGAGCCTCCCGCCCGCGAGCGCCTCGCGGGCCCGCCGGTAGCCGGCGTCGAACCGCCTCTGGAAGCCGATCTGGAGCCGTCCCGTTCGCCTCGCGACGTGCGCCACGATCTCCTTCGTCTCGGGGATCCCGGTGGCGATCGGCTTCTCGCAGAAGGTCGCGATCCCCGCGTCCAGGCACCGCTTGATGAGCGGGGCGTGCGTATCGGTCGGCGTGACGATGACCGCGGCATCGACCCCGTCGAGCGCGGCGTCCACGCTGTCCACCGCGCGCGCGCTCACGCCCGCGGCGACCTCGTTGGCGCGCGCACGGTCCGCGTCGTACACGCGGAGCTCGCTGACCTCCGGGAGCGCCCGCAGCGTCGCCGCATGCGACGCGCCGAGACGACCGACGCCGAGCAGACCGATACGCATGAGAGGACCCTCCCGAACCGCGCCCTTCGCGCGCACGCTAGCGTACGGGCGTGAAGCTCGCCGCGGCGCCGATCTCGTGGGGCGTGTGCGAGGTCCCGGGATGGGGCGCTCAGCTCCCGCTCGACCGCGTGCTCGCCGACGCCGCGCGGCTCGGCCTCACCGACGTCGAGGCCGGGCCGCCGGGGTTCCTGCCGCCGCAGGCGGCACAGGCACGCGCTGCCGTCGCGCGCCACGGCGTCCACGTCATCGGCGCGTTCGTCACGGCGGTCCTGCACCAGCCCGAGGTCCTCGACGCCGAGCTGCGCAGCGTCGCCGCGCAGGCGGCGCATCTCGCGGACCTCGGCGGAGCGGTGCTCGTCCTCGCGGCCGCGAGCGGCAACGACGGATACGAAGCGCCGCTGGTGCTCGACAGAGAGGAGTGGCTCGCGCTCCTCGCCGCGCTGCCGAAGGTCGTCGCGATCGCGACGACGCACCGGCTGCGCGTCGCATTGCACCCGCACGTCGGCACCGCGATCGAGCGCGCCGACGCGATCGAACGCCTCCTGGACCACAGCGACATCCCGCTGTGCCTCGACACGGGACATGTGTTCATCGGGGGCGCGGACCCCGCCGACCTCGCGCGGCGCCACGCGGAGCGCATCACGCACGTCCATCTGAAGGATGCCGACGCGCACCTCGCGGATGCCGTCCGTGCGCGACGGATCGGCTACGCGGACGCGGTCGCACGCGGGCTGTACAAGCCGCTCGGTACCGGCGACGCGCACATCGCCGACGTCCTGGGCGCGCTCCATCGCGCCGGGTACGCCGGCTGGGCCGTGCTCGAGCAGGACATCGCGCTTCGCAAGGAGAACGCCGCGCGGGACCCGGCCGAGGACGTCGCGCGCTGCCGCGACTTCGCGATGGCCCATGCCTGACCTCGACGTGCTCACGCTCGGACGCGTGAGCGTCGATCTCTACCCCGAGCAGCTCGGCGTGCCGCTCGCGAAGGTGCGGACGTTCGCGAAGTCGCTCGGCGGGAGCGCGACGAACGTCGCCGTCGCGGCGGCGCGGCTCGGGCGGTCGTCGGCCGTGATCACGAAGGTCGGCGCGGACGGATTCGGGGATTACGTCCGCGACGCGCTGCGCGGCTTCGGCGTCGACGCATCGTTCGTGACGACGCATCCGGCGCTGCGGACGCCGCTCGTGTTCTGCGAGATCTATCCGCCCGACCGTTTCCCGCTCCTCTTCTACCGCGAGCCCACCGCGCCGGACATGACCATCGCGGCCGGCGAGCTGCCGCGCGCGGCGATCCGCGACGCGGCGCTCTTCTGGACGACGGGAACCGGCCTCTCCGCCGAGCCGAGCCGCGCGGCGACGCTCGAGGCGCTCGACACGGCGCGGGGCATACGGGTCCATGACCTCGACCACCGTCCGTCGCTCTGGTCGACCGCCGACGATCCGCGGCGATGGGCGGCCGAAGCCGCGCACCGCGCGCAGGTGCTCGTCGGCAACACCGATGAGGTGGAGATGGCGACCGGGACGCGCGATGCCGCGGACGCGGCGCGCGTCCTCCTCGGATACGGTGCGGAGCTCGTCGTCGTGAAGCGAGGGATGGATGGCGCGTCGGCGTTCACGGCCGAGACGCGTGTCGACGTCCCTGGCTACCGCGTGGAGGTGGTGTGCGGCCTCGGGGCGGGCGACGCCTTCGGGGGCGCGCTCGCGCATGGCCTCCTCGCGCGGTGGGATCTGCCGCGCGTCCTCGCGTTCGCGAACGCGGCGGGCGCGATCGTGGCGTCGAAGCTCGCGTGCGCGGACGCGATGCCGGCCGAGGCGGAGGTCGACGCGCTCATGCGGGCGGCGGTCCGATGACGCGTCTCACGATGGCGCAGGCGCTCGTGCGATTCCTCGCGGCGCAGCAGGTCGAGCGCGACGGCGTCACGGCGCCGTTCTTCGGCGGGGTCTTCGGGATCTTCGGCCACGGCAACGTCGGCGGGATCGGCGAGGCGCTCTTCGAGGAGCGCGAACGGATCGTCTACCGGCAGGCGCGGAACGAGCAGGCGATGGTGCACGCCGCGGCCGCGTACGCGCGAATGAAGGATCGGCTCGGTGCGCTCGCATGCACGAGCTCGATCGGACCGGGCGCCACGAACATGGTGACCGGCGCGGCGCTCGCGACGGTGAACAGGCTGCCCGTCCTCCTGCTGCCCGGCGACGTGTTCGCCTCACGCCGTCCCGATCCGGTGCTCCAGCAGCTCGAGGTGCCGTCGCGGGGCGACGTGAGCGTGAACGACGTGTTCATTCCGGTCTCGCGCTACTTCGATCGCATCACGCGGCCCGAGCAGATCGTTCCCGCGGCGCTGTCCGCGATGCGCGTCCTGGTGAGCCAGGCCGACACCGGCGCCGTCACGCTCGCGCTGCCGCAGGACGTGCAGACCGAGGCGTTCGAGGTGCCCGAGGAGTTCCTCGCGGAGCGGGTCTGGCACATCCCGCGGCCGCTCCCCGACGTCGCGGCGCTCGCGCGCCTCGTCGAGCTCATCGCGGCGTCACGCCGGCCGCTCATCGTCGCGGGCGGCGGCGTGATCTACTCGCGCGCCACGGACGCGCTGCGGGCGTTCGTCGAAGGCTCGGGGATACCGGTCGCCGAGACGCAGGCCGGCAAGGGCGCCCTCCCCTGGGACCATGCGTGTTCGGTCGGCGCGATCGGTGTCACGGGCACCGCGGCGGCGAACGCGCTCGCGGCGCAGGCGGACCTGGTCATCGGGGTCGGCACGCGGTGGACCGACTTCACGACCGGATCGCGCGCGCTCTTCGCGCGTCCCGACGTGCGCTTCGCGAACGTCAACGTCGCCGAATTCGACGCGGTCAAGATGGGCGGCACGAGCGTCGTCGCGGACGCGCGCCTGACGCTCGAGGCGCTCGCGCAGGTGGGACATCGCGTGGACGACGCCTACCGCGCCGAGATCGCTCGGCGGAGAGGTGAGTGGGATCGCGAGGTCGAACGGCTGCACGCGCGCGCGAACGCGCCGCTTCCCTCGCAGAGCGAGCTCATCGGGGCCGTGAACGAGGCCGCGGGCGCACGTGGCGTCATGGTCTGCGCCGCGGGTTCGCTCCCCGGTGAGCTGCACAAGCTGTGGCGTGCCCGCGATCCCAAGCAGTACCACGTCGAGTACGGCTACTCGTGCATGGGATACGAGATCGCGGGCGGGATCGGGGTGAAGCTCGCGGCCCCCGACCGCGAGGTGTTCGTCATGGTGGGAGACGGGAGCTACCTCATGATGCCGGGCGAGCTCGTGACGGCGGTGCAGGAGCGGCTCAAGCTCATCGTCATCATCGCCGACAACCAGGGCTTCGCCTCGATCGGCTCGCTGTCGCGCTCGCTCGGGCTCGATGGGTTCGGGACGCGCTATGCGTACCGCGAGGATGGCTCGCTCGGGCTCGACAGTGACGTCACGCAGCATGCGCCGCTGCCGGTGGATCTCGCGGCGAACGCCGCGAGCCTCGGGGCGCGGGTCATTCGCACCGCGTCGATGGACGACGTGCGCCGTGCGCTCGAAACCGCGAAGGCGGCGCGCGAGACGACCGTGATCCACGTCGCGGTCGACCGGTACGCCGGCGTCGACGTCGGCGGCGCGTGGTGGGACGTCGCGACCGCCGAGGTCGCGGCGCCGCAGCCCGTCCGCGAGTCCCGGGCGCGGCACGCGGCCGAGAAGAAGCGGCAGCGCTGGCACATCTGATGGGCCTGCGCATCCCCAGCAGCACGAAGCCGGACGCGACACGACGGATCCTCAACGTGACGCGCGAGCGCGCGAAGTGGCGCTACGTCGGATTCGAGGTGGTGCGCCTCGCCGCCGGCCAGTCCATCGAGCGGGACACGCGCGATCGCGAGGCATGCCTGGTATGGCTCTCGGGGCGCGCGGCGGTGTCTGCTGGCGGCGAGCGCTGGGACGTCGGCGGGCGCGCGTCCCCGTTCGACGGACCGCCCGACGCGGTGTATGCGGCACCAGGCACACGGCTGCGGCTGCGCGCGCTGGATGGCTGCGACGTCGCGATCGGCTGGGCGCCCGCGGAGCGGGGCGCGACGACGCGGCGTCTCGAGGGTGCGCGCGTCGAGCTCCGTGGCGAAGGCGTGATGCAGCGCACGATCCATCAGATCCTCATGGAGGACCGCGAGGCCGAACGGCTCCTCGTCACCGAGGTGCTCACGCCGGCCGGCCACTGGTCGAGCTTCCCGCCGCACAAGCACGACACGGATGCTCCGCCGGACGAGAGCTACCTCGAGGAGACGTACTACTTCCGCATGCGCGATCCGCGCGCGTTCGCGTTCCAGCGCGTGTACACGGCCGACCGCTCGCTCGACGAGAGCGTCGCGGCGCGCGACGGCGACCTCGTGCTCGTGCCGCGTGGCTACCACACCGTCGCGGCGCCGCCCGGATACGAGACGTACTACCTCAACGTCATGGCGGGACCGCGGCGCGAGTGGAAGATCACCTTCGATCCCGACCACGAGCGCATGCGGTGGTGAGCGAGCGCCCGATCCGCGCGGTGCTGTTCGACTGGGGCGACACGCTGTTCGAGAGCCCTCACGCCCCGGCCGTGATCCTCGATGTCGCGCGGGCCCGCGGGGCCGCGATCGGACCCGACGACGCGCGGCGCATCTGGAACGAGCTGTGGGACGCCGGGAAGACACCCGAGGAGCACGCGAAGGGCCGCGATCTCTCGATGGAGGCGCACCGCCGCGTGTGGACGGCGCTCTTCCGCCGCGCCGACGACCGCGTGCCGGGGATCGCGGATGCGCTCTACGAACGGGTCATGGACCCGTCGCGCTGGGTGCCGTATCCCGACACCGAGCCGACCCTCGCCGCGCTACGTCAGCGCGGCGTCCGCATCGGCATCGTGAGCAACCATGCCTACGACCTGCGCGCCTTCTTCGCGGCGAAAGGCCTCGACCGCTACATCGACGCCTACGCGCTCTCGTTCGAGGTCGGCGCGCCGAAGCCCGCGCGCGAGATCTTCCTCGCCGCATGCCGGATGCTCGGGTCGCGTCCGGATGAGACGCTCATGGTGGGAGACGATCCGGTGAGCGACGGAGGGGCAGGCGGCGCGGGCCTTCGCGTCTTCATCCTGCCGCCGCACGACGCCAGGGGGAGCGCACGCGGGCTCGACGCCGTCGTCGCGCTCGTCGACCGGTCGCGCCCATGAGCGAAGGCGCGTGGCCGTCCGAGCCGGTCGAGCGGGACATCCTGGCGCTCGCGAAGACGGTCGCGGCGAACGAGTTCCCGGTCGAGCGGCCGTCCCTCATCGGCGTGGACCGCGAGACCGGACGCCTCGCGCGCCTGTCCCCGGTGCCGTGGAAGGGGAACGACACCGATCCGCCGATCCTCAAGTGGGGCTGGGTGCACGCGACGACGGCGCGCGACGAGCGCGATCCGCGATCCGAGACGCTCACGGTGAGCGGCGAGATCGGCATGACCGCGTACGTCGAGCCGAAGGAGGCGTGGCGACTGCGCTGGCCATTCGTGCGGCCGCATCTCGTCGGGTCGCTCGAATCCCTCACTGCGCTCGCGCGCGATCGTGTCGCGTCCGCCGGCTTCGTGAAGGTCGCGGAGGGCGACGTCCTCCAGCTGCCCCTTCGCTACCGCTTCCGCTGCGCGAGCGACGAGTGCACGGCGACGCACGAGGTTCCGATCCTCGACTGGGAGCTGCACGAGATGGCGCGCCTCTCGCGCGAGCGCTTCGGTCCGCAGTGGGCGACGCGCTTCCGCGAGAGCTGGGGAGCGCGTCTCCTCGAGCGGTTCGACGTGCATCTGCTGCTCTCGTCCTACGCGCAGGCGCCGACGAAGCTCTACGTCGCGTCGCTCTTCACGCCGCCGCGGGAGGCGGAAGACGAGCACGCGCACCTGCACCACGTGGAGCATCGGAAGCACGGCGCAGGGGGCGGCTAGAGGACGGCGGCTAGACCTGGCCGAACACCGCGCGAGGGACGTCGCTGCGCTTCGTGCCGACCTCGGCGGCCTTCCCGTGGAAGCCGTGCGGGAAGATGCGGAGCAGCAGATACGTGCCGGTCGTCGGATCGTCGCTGCGCTCGACGACGAGCGACGGGCCCCACCGTGACTCGAAGCGCTCGCCGATGTCGGGCTTCGGGCGCCCCGGATCGAACCCTTCCTTGTCCCACTGCAGCACCGCGTAGCCGCGCACGATGCGCTCCTCGTCGCCGCCTTCGTCGGGGCGCCACTGGTGCGGACCGCCGTGCTCGCGCTGGCACACCGCGGGCGATCCCGAGTAGATCGTCACCCACTTGAACACGTCGGCGTCCTTGCTCTGAGAGCCCTGTGGATATGCCTCGCGATGCTTCTGCTCGCCGGGGATGCAGAGGTAGTAGAAGAGCATCGAGCGCAGTATATGGACGTGCGCGCGATGACGATCGACGTGATGGGACTGCGCACGCGCGTCCTCGTCGCGGGCGAGAGCGATGGCGGCGATCCCGTCGTCATGATCCACGGCGTGGGTGGATGGGCCGAGAACTGGCGCGACGTGATGGAGCCCATCGCCGCGAGTGGCCGCCGCGCGTACGCCGTCGACCTGCCCGGCTTCGGCGAGAGCGAGCGACCGAAGCGCGTCCGCTACTTCGATCCGGAGGACGCGTTCTACCCGCGCTTCATGGTCGCCGCGCTCGATGCGCTCGGCCTTCGGACGGCGCACGTCGTCGGGAACTCGATGGGCGGCGCGGTCGCGTACATGCTCGCGGTGAGCGCGCCCGAGCGGACACGGTCGCTCGTGCTCGCCGCCGCCGGCGGCCTCGGCACCGACATCGCGCTCTTCCTGCGCGTCGCGACGCTTCCCGGGACCATCGCGCTCGCGAAGGTGCTCGGACGCCCGGCGCACGGACGCGACGTCCTCCGCAGCTGCTTCTACGATCCGTCGCGCATCTCCGAGGAGCTCTTCAGCGAATCCGAGCGCTACGGCTTCGCGTCGTATCCCGAGTTCGTGCGCGCGCTGCGCTCGGGCGTGACGCTCCGCGGTGTGCGGCCCGAGCTGCGCCGAGCATGGATCGGGCGCGCGCAGGCGTATCGCGGTCCGGTCCTCGTCGTGTGGGGGAGGGAGGATCCCGTGCTTCCCCTGCACCACGTCGACGACCTTCGCGACATCTTCCCGGAGGCTCGCCTGCATGTCATCGAGCGCTGCGGGCACATGCCGATGGCCGAGCGGCCCGAGGAGTTCCTCGGCGCGGTCCTGCCGTTCATCGAGCGTGCCGAGCGCGCCGTCGCCGCCTGAAACCGAACCCCTATCGGTGGCACCATTGACGGTGAAGGCATGAAAACGGGCGAACGACCCGCGACCACGATCACGACCCCACGGGCCAAGGTCAGCCTTTCCGCCGAGCAAGTCATCGCCGACTACCGCATCGCGGTGCGAAGCCGTGCCGCGAGCGAGCTGGGCCGGCGCG
>DATDNP010000009.1:0-19098 GCA_036518215.1 Candidatus Limnocylindria bacterium | reverse complement strand
CGAGCCGTCGCTCGGTCTCGCGCCGATCCTCGTCGACACGATCTTCAAGACGATCCTCGAGATCAACGCGTCGGGCACGCCGATCCTCCTCGTCGAGCAGAACGCGGTGCGCGCGCTCGAAGTGGCGCATCGCGGGTACGTCCTCGAGACGGGGAACGTCGTGCAGACCGGCACCGGCAAGGAGCTCCTCGGGTCACCGGACGTCCAACGCGCCTACCTCGGGATGTGACCGAAGACCGCGGCGTCGCGCGGTACTTCATCGGGTGGCCGCTCGCGAACGAACGTCTCGTCGAGGCCATCGCGCCGCTTACGGCGGAGCAGCTCGGTCTTGAGATCCGCGCCGGGTGGCCGATCTGGGCGAGCGTCGCGCACGTGGCTGGCGCGCGGGTGTACTGGCTCTGCGGCGTGTTCGGCGAACCGGGTGTCGAGACGACGCCGTTCCACGATGGCGTAGGCGGCGTCGGCGACGGTTGGGAGGACGATCTCAGCCACCCGCGCTCCGCGGCCGAGCTCGTCGCGGCGCTCGAGTCGACGTGGCGGATCGTGGAGCGCGCGCTCGCGACGTGGACTCCGGACACGCTCGACCGGGAAGCGCGCCGCGTGCGCGGCGATCAGGTGCAACTGCACTCGCGCGGCTCGGCACTGTGGCGACTCGTGACGCACGACGCCTTCCACGCCGGTGAGATCTCGATCGTGCTCGGCGCGTACGGCCTCGGCGGCGATCTGCCGAACGGGCCGATCGACCTCTGGAGCGGCCTCGGACGCGTCGCTGCCCCGACGACGGACGCGCGATGACCAGCGCACCCTAGACTCGCGGCGATGCCCTCCTACGCGGAGACGCTCGGCAGTTGGCACGACTTCTTCGTCACCGCCGGCGCCGCGTCTGCCACGCTCGCGGGGCTCCTTTTCGTCGGCATCTCGCTTCACGTACGCATCGTCGCGACGCACGTGGACGTGCGGAGCCTCGCGCGTGTCACGCTCTCGGCATTCTTCACGGTGCTCGTCATCTCGCTCGTGATGCTGTACCCGACGGGCGAGCCGGTCATCACGGGGCTCGCCCTGCTCGCGGCGACGTTCGCGTCTCTCGTCCTGATCGTTCCGGCGATCTTCGGCGGAGCGATGACCGACCGCCGGCGTGCCCTGCCGCGTCGGGTGATCCTCAGCAGGTTCGGCGCGGTGCTCGTGACATACCTGGGTCTGGCCGCCGCCGCCGTGCTGTTCGAGCGCTCGGACAGCGGGAACGCATTCGGCCTGCTCTTCGCCGTCGTGGTGGTGCTGCTCGTCGTGGCGGTGAGGAACTCGTGGGACCTCCTCGTGACACTCGCCGCGAAGTGACGAGCATGTCGAACGACCTGCAGCTCACGGTCCCGCCCGACGTCGAGAAGGTCGTCGACCGTCTCCTCGACGCGGGTCACGATGCGTATGTGGTGGGCGGCAGCGTGCGCGACGCGCTCCGCGGGGTGGACCCGCACGACTGGGACGTCACGACCGACGCGACGCCGGAGCAGATCCAGACGGTCTTCAAGCGGTCGCTGTACAACAACCGCTTCGGCACCGTCGTCGTGCGCTCCGGCGACCACGAGGTCGAGGTCACGACGTATCGAACGGAGGCCGAGTACACCGACCACCGCCGTCCAGACAGCGTCGCCTTCACCGCGTCGCTCGAAGAGGATCTCGCTCGGCGCGACTTCACGATGAACGCGATGGCCTGGCGACCGGCGCGCGGCGGGACCCCCGGCGAGCTCGTCGATCCCTTCGGCGGCCGGCGCGACCTCGCTGCGCGCGTCCTGCGCGCCGTCGGGGATCCCGATGAGCGGTTCAGGGAGGACGCGCTGCGCATGCTGCGAGCGGTGCGGTTCGCGACGCTCCTCGACCTCCGCATCGACCCGCCGACCGCGGACGCGATCCGGCGCAACGCCGAGCTCACGGCGTCGCTCTCCGGTGAGCGCGTCCAGCAGGAGATCGTGAAGATGCTCGGGGCTCCGGCGCCGTCCGTCGCCTTCCGCATGCTGTCCGACCTCGGCGTGCTCGCGGTCATCTGCCCCGAGCTCGAGGACTGCAAGGGCACCCCGCAGGAGAAGGCTGCGGCGCAGAACGTGTTCGACCATCTCCTCGCGACGCTCGACGCGACGCCGGCGGGCGACGTGCCGCTACGGCTCGCCGGTCTCCTGCACGACGTCGGGAAGCCGGACACGTTCGCGGACGGCCACTTCCATCAGCACGAGTTCGTCGGCGAGGCGAAGGCGCGCGCGATCCTCAAGCGGTGGAAGTTCGACAAGGAGACCGTGAACGAGGTCACGCATCTCATCCGGCACCACATGTTCTGGTACCAGACGGAATGGACCGGTTCGGCCGTGCGCCGCTTCATGCTGAAGGTCGGCATCGAGAACATCCCGGCGCTCTTCGCGCTCCGGCGGGCGGACAACATCGGGAGCGGCGCGCGCTCACCGCGCATGTACGCGCTCGACGCGCTGTGGCGACGCGTTCAGGAGGAGATCGACGCGGCGAACGCGTTCTCGGCGCGCGATCTCAAGGTGAACGGGAACGACGTCATGACCGAGCTCGGGATCCCATCCGGCCCCGAGGTGGGCCGGATCATCAATGCGCTGTTCGAGCGCGTGCTCGACGATCCGGCCCTGAACGACCGCGAGACGCTGCTGCGTCTCGCGCGCGAGGAGTTCGAGAAGGGCGCCTAGCTGCGCTCGTACGAGCTGGTCGGCGATCCGTAGCCGGGGGTCGCTGTGTACGTCGTGCCGCCGTTCGTGCCCAGCTCTTCGCGCTGCTTGCGCACCTTGTCGACCTGATCGTTCAGCTTCTGGCGCGCCTGCTCGCCGCTGTACGGCGTGACGAGGAAGGCGATGACCATCCCGCAGATCGCTCCGAGGAGCAGACCCATGCCGAAGATCGCCATGCCATTGTCGTTCTTGCGGCCGATCGAAACCTCGGGCACCTTCGCGTCGCTGATGACGTCGCTCGCCCGCTTCGTCGCTTCGTCGATGATGTCGCGCAGATCTTTCGTGCTGATCATGGGCGTACCTCCGTGCGCGCGTGCGGCGCGATTACGGAGCAGGAGCGGTGCCACCGCCCTGCGGCCGAGACAGCGCTGCCTCAATGAAAGCATCGATGTCCCCGTCGAGGACGCGCGTCGGGTCGCCTACCTCGACACCTGTGCGGTGGTCCTTGACGACGGTGTACGGGTGTAGGACGTACGACCGGATCTGGCTTCCCCAGTCCGCCGACCGCATCTCGCCCCGCTCGCGTGCCTGCTCCTCCTCCTGGGCACGGACCCGCTCCTCGAGCAGGCGCGCCTTGAGGATGCGCATGGCCGTCTCCCGGTTCTGCAGCTGCGAACGCTCGTTCTGGCAGGAGACGACGATGCCGCTCGGAAGGTGCGTGATGCGCACGGCCGTCTCCAGCTTGTTCACGTTCTGGCCGCCGGCGCCCGTCGAGCGGTACGTGTCGACGCGGATCTCCTCCGGGCGGATGTCGATCTCGGTGTCGCTCTCGATCTGCGGTGTCGGGTCGACGAGCGCGAACGAGGTCTGCCTGCGCTTCTGCGCGTCGAACGGCGAGATGCGCACGAGACGGTGCGTGCCGCGCTCGGTGCGGAGGTACCCGTATGCGTAGGGGCCTTCGATCGTGAGCGTCGCGCTGCGGATGCCCGCCTCGTCGCCCGGCGTCGTCTCGACGATCTCGGCTCGGTACCCATGTCGCTCGGCCCAGCGGAGGTACATCCGCACGAGCATCTGCGCCCAGTCAGCCGCATCCGTGCCGCCGACGCCCGCGCTGATCGCGAGGACGGCGTCGCGCTCGTCGTAGGGTCCCGAGAGCTGCGCCTCGAGCGTCGCCTTCGCGACGTCGTCGTCGAGAGAGGCGAGATCGCGATCGAGGTCGGCGGCGATCGCGGGATCGTCCGCGAGCGTCGAGAGCTCGGCGAGCTCGTCGGCGCGCTTCGCGAAGGCCTCCCAGCGCTCTACGCGCGTGCGCAGGTTGCCGAGGCGCTTCAGCAGCTGCTGCGCGCGCTGGCGGTCCTCCCAGAGGTCCGGGCGCGCGGATTCGGCGTCTAGTCGATCGACTTCAGAGCGGAGCGAAGGGAGGTCAAAGGAACACCGACATGCGGTCGATGCGCTCGCGAAGCGAGGCGAGCCTCTCGGTGTCGAACGCCACTAGCGCTTGCGGGGACGCTCGAAGCTGGTCATGACCGGCTGCGCGACGGGCGCGAGCTTGCCGGCGGCGAAGCTGACGAAGGTGACGCAGGGGCAGTAGGTGTTGCGAGGGCAGCGCGGGCAGTCACCATCGCAGTCGAGGGTGGCGCCATACGAACACTTGAGGCAGTTGTCCTCGCAGACGATCCATTCCTTCATGCGGGGCAATCGTCCTCTCTAGACCCCTGGCGGGCCATGCACTCTGGGGCACGAGATCCGTCGTTACCTGCTCCCCACTGGACCTGTGCCGCTTTCCGTACGAAGCCTACCGTTCTGAAACCGCTTTGTGAAGGGGTTTGACGGTCTTTCGCGTCGCCACGGGCGCTGACCGAACACGCGACCTTTGTGCCGTTTTGGCCCGCGGCACGATGGCCCGCAGTACGGCACGCACCTGACGGCGCTCGATGCGAAGCACGGCGAACGTCGGGAAGGGCTCGCGGCGCTTCCACGTCGGCGACCCCGGGTTCAGGAGCAGGACGCCGCCCACGCGCTCGACGAGCGGGATGTGCGAGTGCCCATACACGATGAGGCGGGCATCCGGGAACTTGCTCGTCAGCCGTCTCGCCCGTCCAAGCCGCGGCCCGGTGTCGTGAAGGAGCACGGTCGGCACGCCGGCGAGATCGACCCGCACGACGTCGCGCGCGCCCCATCGCCGGATCGCCGCGCCGTCGTTGTTGCCGAGCGCGACGTGGACGGGTGCGTGCCGCGCGAGCTCATCGAGGACGGCCGGCGAGGTCACGTCGCCCGCGTGAAGGATGACGTCGGCGCGGGCGGCCTCGCGCTCGAGCGACGCGGGCAGGGCCTTCGCGAAATCGGGAATGTGCGTGTCGGCCACGACGAGGACGCGCATCACGCGCCGGCGTGGCACGGCGACGAACCCTCGTCGCGGGTCGTCCCGGCCGTGTCGATGAACGACCAGGCATAGCCGGACGACGACAGCGTGAGCTTCAGCACGCCGAAGACGTTCGCGATGCGCTTCTCGCTGTTCGGTCGGACGATCGCGAATCCATACGGGGACGCGCCGCCCGTGCCGACGACGAACTCACGCACGCCGCGCGCGGTGGCATTCCCGTCGGGGTCCTGTGGTGCGAAGCGCTCGTAGTCGTGGTCGTGACCGTTGAGGATGAGGTCCGCTCCAGCGGCGTACAGCGCGTCGACGAACGGACGCATCGTCGCGTCGTTGCCGTGCGGACCCGAGCTCCAGTACGGGTGGTGCCAGTACGCGAGCATGCAGCGACCCGGATGAGCCGCGAGGTCGGCGCGGAGCCACCGTTCCTGCTCGCTTCCCGCGCTACACGCCGTCATCCAGCACTCGCTGTTCAGCACGACGACGTGCCATGCCCCTGCGTCGTACGAGTAGTAGCCACGACCGGGCTCGCCGGCCGCGGCGCCGAAGAACGCGAAGTACGCGGCGCCCTTCGCCGTCGCGGCGTCGTGGTTGCCGATGGCCGGCCGCGTCCGCGCGAGCTCCCTGCCCCACGTCGGCGCATAGCAGCGTGCGAACTCGTCCGCGGTGCCCGACTCGTACGCGTTGTCGCCGAGCGTGAACACCGTGCCGGGGATCGTCGCGAGGATCGCCTCGGTGGACGCATCGCCGGTGAGCGCGCACGACGCGATGTCCCCGGCGCCCACGAGCACGACCGGCGCGGGCGTCGGCGGTGCCGACGAGGTCGCCGGCGCGCTCGCGCTCGGCGATGCCGACACCGTCGCGACGGGGCTCGGCGTGCTCGTCGGCCCGGTCGCCGCCGGCCGGCACGCCGCGGCGAGCAGCGCGACGACGATCAGGCGGCGGATACGCGCGCCCGATCGTGCGCCGTGAGCCACAGGAGCATCACCGCCCCGGCGACCATGTACACGACGGAGAGGATCTGGCCCTCGGTCCAGCCGAACGCGACGAGCGGCTCCACACGCACGAATCCCTGCAGGAACCGGCCCGCTCCGAGGAGCAGCAGGTAGGCCCAATAGACGCGGCTCTCCGGCGGCCGCCCGCGCACGCGTCGCCAGAAGGCATAGAGGATGACGAAAACGCCGAACATGAGGAGCGCGTCGTACACCCCGATCGGGTGCACGGCCGTCGACTGCCCGAGCGTGTGCGGGTTCGTGTAGCGCACGCACCACGGCAGTGCGCTGCACGCGACGCTGTGGTGCTCGCCGTTGATGATGTCGCCGATGCGCCCGATGCCCTCGCCGAGCGCGATCCCGATGACGGTGATGTCGAACATGAAGCCCTTCGGGAGCCGGAGCGCCACGCACGCGAGGTAGCCGCCGACGGTCGACCCGATCGGTGCGCCCATCGTGCCGATGCCGCCACGCGAGAGGTCGATCATCTTCGTCACGTCGCCGCCGTACACGCCGGGGTTGTCGACGATGTGCGCGATGCGCGCGCCGACGAGCCCGCTCACGACGACGGCGATGGCGAACGGGTACACCCGGTCGTCCTTCACGAGATACCGCGCGAGGCGCAGCGACACGAGGCTGCCGAGGATCATGCCGACGAGCGAGAAGAGGGAGTGCCACGACATGCGGAACGACCCGACGACGAGGTCCGGGTCGAACGGGATGTCTATGCGACCGCGACCTCGGCGCGCCGGCCGCGCGGCCAGAGGCGGATGACCATCGGGACGGCCGCGGCGAGGACGAGCACCGCGATCGCCTGGTCCTCGCGGAGCGCGAAGGCGTAGTTCGGGTCGCCCACCCGCAGGTAGCCGAGCAGGAAGCGTCCGATCGCGTACCACGCCATCCAGAGCCAGAAGATGAGCCCGTCCGGCAGACGCCGGCCACGCAGGAGCAGGGCACCGACGACGCCGGCGACGTTCCACACGAGGTCGTACGCCACGACGAGATGGACGGGATCCGGCGAGTAGCGTGGATCGCCCACCGGAAAGAGCGGGCTCTGCCCGAGCGTCGCCGGGTTGGTGAACTCGACGCAGAGGCCGAGCGGCGGCTGGCAGGCGATCGCGTGGTGCTCGCCGTTGATGATGTCGCCGATGCGGCCGATCGCGAAGCCGAGGCCGATGCCCGGCGCGGCGCCGTCGGCCGAGAAGCCGATCGGGACCGTGCCGAGGCGCAGCGCGACGAAGAGGCCAGCCAGCACCCCACCGACGGCCGCACCCCACACCGCGATACCGCCCGTCCAGATCATGAGGATCTGCAGCGGGTGGTTCACGTACCCGTCCGGCACCGACCCGCAGCCCGTCCAGCAGTCCGCGACATGAAAGATGCGCGCGCCGACGATGCCGCCGACGACGCCCCAGAACGCGACGGCGCTCGCGTCGCTCTCCGACACGCGCGCGCTGACGAGCTTCGTCGCGAGCCACACCCCGAAGAAGATCCCGACCGCCGTGAAGATGCCGTGCCACGCCAAACTGAGCGGACCGAGGTGCAGGTTCGGATCGAGATCGATCGTGATCACGGAAGGGGACCGCTCGCGACGCTACGCCTCGCGCTCGCGCCGGCGGGTGGCACGCGCAGGGCGGTGTTCTCCGATGCCAGAGACCGAGGGACCCGCGGCCGCGCGTCCGCCGCACTCGGCGTCGTCACGGAAGCGGGTCTCGGTCTCGCAGCGAGGAGAACGTCGCCCGGAGCGGGACAGGACCCGCCGCCCGCAGGCGCGCTGCGCGGGCCTCCTAGCGGCCGTGGCACTTCTTGAACTTCTTGCCCGATCCGCACCAGCACGGGTCGTTGCGGCCGATCTTCTGATTGGTGGGGTGCGTCGCAGACGACGGCTCGTCGCGGTTCGTGCGGAGGTCACTGCGGCCCATCGCCGTCGTGCCGTTGCCGCCGGTGGCCGTGCGGTTCTGGTTCTCGTTCTGCTTCTGCTGCTGCTCGCGCTCCTCGGCCTCGGCCTGCTCGGCCGTCTTCACCGAGACGCGCATGACGGTCTGCGCGACGCCCGTGCCGATGCGCGAGCGCATCTGTTCGAAGTAGTCGTGCGCCTCGCGCTTGTACGCGACGAGCGGGTCCTGCTGGCCGTAGCCGCGCAGGTAGATGCCTTCGCGGAGCTCCTCCATCGCCGTGAGGTGCTCGATCCAGTGCGTGTCGATCGTCCGCAGGAGGACCCACCGCTCGATCGCGCGGGAGATCTCCGGACCGAGCTGCTGCTCGCGCCCTTCGTACGTCTCGTCGACGAGACGCGCAACGGCATCGCCCAGCTCGTCCTGGTTGCCCACCTCGCCGAACGACGCGGGCGTCACGTCCGTCCGGCCGAGGAGCGAGCCGACGGCGAGCGCGAGCTTCTCGAGATCCCAGTCCTCGGGGTCCGGTGACGCGGCCTGCGCGTCGACGAGCACCGCGGCCTCGTCGTGCAGGTAGCCGACGACCGTCTCGCGCACGTCGCCCTGCTCGAGGATCTTGCGGCGCTCGCCGTAGATGACGTGGCGCTGGTTGTTCAGCACGTCGTCGAACTCGAGCGCGCGCTTGCGGATGTCGAAGTTGCGCGCCTCGACCTTGATCTGGGCCTGGGTGATCGCGCCCGTCACCATGCCCGACTCGATCGGCGCGCTGTCGTCGAAGCCGAGCCGCGTCATGAGGCCGGCGATGCGCTCCGACGCGAAGATACGGATGAGGTCGTCCTCGAGCGAGTTGTAGAAGCGCGTGCTGCCCGCGTCGCCCTGGCGGCCGGCACGTCCACGGAGCTGGTTGTCGATGCGGCGCGCCTCGTGGCGCTCGGTGCCGATGACGTGGAGGCCCCCGAGCTCCTTCACGCCCTCGCCGAGGAGGATGTCGACGCCTCGCCCGGCCATGTTCGTCGAGACGGTGACCGCGCCGCGCTCGCCCGCGCCGGCGATGATGAGCGCCTCGCGCTCGTGGTTCTTCGCGTTCAGGACGTCGTGCTTGATGCCGTGCCGTCTCAGCTCGTCCGACAGCTGCTGGCTCTTGTCCACCGAGGTCGTACCGATGAGGACGGGCTGCCCGGCGCGATTGCGCTCCTGCACGTCCGCCACGACGGCATTCCATTTCCCCTGCTCGGTCTTGTACACGAGGTCGGGCTCATCCCTCCGTACCATCGGGCGGTTCGTCGGGATGACCGTCACCTCGAGCTTGTACACCTTGAAGAGCTCCTCCGCCTCGGTCGCGGCCGTACCGGTCATGCCCGCGAGCTTGCTGTACATGCGGAAGTAGTTCTGGATCGTGATCGTCGCGAACGTCCGCGTCTCGCGCTGGATCTTCACGCCTTCCTTCGCCTCGACGGCCTGGTGGAGTCCGTCGCTCCAGCGGCGGCCCGGCATGAGCCGGCCGGTGAACTCGTCGACGATGACGACCTCGCCGTCCTTCACCACGTACTCGCGGTCCTTCAGGTACAGGGCCTTCGCCTTCACGGCGTTGTCCAGGTAATGGACCGCGGTCACGTCGCCTTCGTACATGTTCCGGAGACCGAGGAGGTTCTCGGCGTGCGCGATGCCCTCCTCGGTGAGGCTGACCGCCTTGTGCTTCTCCTCGATGACGTAGTCGGCGTCTTCGCGCAGCTTCTGCGCGACCGCGGCGTAGCGGTAGTACGTGTCGGAGGCATCCTCGGCCGGCGACGAGATGATGAGCGGCGTGCGCGCCTCGTCGATGAGGATCGAGTCCGCTTCGTCGACGATCGCGTAGTGGAGCTCGCGCTGCACGAGGTTCGCGAGGTCGTCGACCATGTTGTCGCGGAGGTAGTCGAAGCCGAACTCGCTGTTCTGGCCGTACGTGATGTCCGCGAGATACGCGTCCCGCCGCGTCACGTCACGCCAGTGCTTGTGTCGCCAATCGACCGTCTCGAGCTCCACGGACGGGTCGTACACCGCGGACTTCTCGTGCGCGATGTAGGCGACGCTCATCCCGAGCGCGTGGTAGATCGGCGCCATCCAACCGGCGCCCGTCTTCGCGAGGTAATCGTTCGTCGTGACGAGGTGCGCGCCCTTTCCGGCGAGCGCGTTGAGATAGAGCGCGAGCGACGCGACGAGCGTCTTTCCTTCACCGGTCTTCATCTCGGCGATGTGACCCCTGTGGAGCGCCATTCCGCCAAGGAGCTGCACGTCGAAGTGGCGCTGACCGAGCATGCGCCGTCCGGCCTCGCGGACCGCTGCGAACGCCTCGGGAAGGACGTCGTCGAGCGTCTCGCCCTTTCCGAGCCGCTCGCGGAAGATCTCCGTCCGTCGCCGCAGGTCGTCGTCCGAGAACGCCTTCGCGGTCTCCTCGAGCGCGTTCACGCGGTCGGCGATCTTTCGGAGGCGACGAAGCTCGCCCTCGTTGCTATCGAAGATCCGGGTGAGGACGCTGGCCACTAGCGGACTTGCAGCGGCAGTTGCAACCCCGGTGGATTGAAGAGTGCGCCGACGGACTCGCCCTCATGGATGCGGCGGATGGCCTCCGCGAAGAGAGGAGCGACGGAAAGCACACAGACCCGCGGGTCGTTGCGGACTGACGGTCGGATGGGGCAGGTATCGGTGGTCACGAGTTCGACGATACCGCTATCGAGCAGGCGCTCCGCGGCATCGCCTGAAAAGACGCCGTGCGTGCATGCGACCCAGATCTCACTGACGCCGCGCTCCTGGAGCACGCGGATCGTGTTGAGCATCGTCGTGCCGCGGTCGATCTCGTCGTCGATGACGATGGCGCGGCGGCGGTCGATGTCGCCGATCACGCCGACGATCTCGCTCTTGCCGCTGTTGTCGCGGTGGATCTTCTGCATGAAGACGAGCGGGATCTTGAGCATCTCGCCGATCTTCAGTGCGGTGTTCGCGTACCCGAGGTCCGGGGCGACGAGCGCGACGTTCGATGGGTCGGGCTCGACGACACCGCGCAGGTGCTCGACGATGAGGTTCCGCGCCGACAGCTCGTCGCCGGGGATGCTGAAGAAGCCCTGGATCTGCATCTGGTGCATGTCCATCGTGAGGAAACGGTCAGCGCCGGCGACGGCGATGAGGTCCGCGAGGAGGCGCGCCGTGATCGGGACGCGCGGCTGGTCCTTCTTGTCGCTGCGCCCGTACGCGTAGTACGGCATCACCGCGGTGATGCGCGCGGCCGACGCGCGCTTGAACGCGTCGATCATGATGAGGAGCTCCATGACCGCGTCGCTCACGCCGAGGGGCCCGCGGGAGAGCGACTGGACGACGAAGACGTCGTGCTCGCGGACGTTGTCCAGGATCTTCGCGAAGATGTTGTCGTTCTCGAACTTCTTGACTTCGATGGAGCCGTACGGGATCTCTAGCTCGTTGCAGATGTCACGTGCGAACGTCGGGTGGGCGTTCCCGGTGTAGACGGCGAGTCCACCGTACTGCACGGCTCCCCTCCTGCTGCAACTCGTCCGCGGGGTGCGTCCTGGCCTTCGCAGTATATGGGCGCTAGCCTTTCGGCATGAGCCTCGCGACGGGCCATCGAGCTCGCTGGATCGCGATCTGGGTCCTCATCGTCGCATGGTTCGTCGCGCTCGCGCTGAACATCGGCGGCAACCTCGCCCACCTGCTGTTGCTCGTCGCCATCGCGCTCCTCGTCTACGAGCTGCTCATCCCGGACCCCGACCAGACCCGGTCCTGACGCGCTCGCCGGCCAGGAAACGGTCGGCGGGAAGCGCAGCGTCGCGGATCATCGCCGCGGTGCGATCGAGCGGCTTCACCTCGAAGTGGGTGTCCGATCCCACGGAGAAGCGTGCGCCTCGCGCCCGGGCGCGCTCGAGGAACGCTCGGTGCGGCACGCCGTACGCCTCGTTCACCTCGATGGCGACGCCGCCACGCACGCACAGCTGGATGAGCCGCTCCTGCCACTCCGCGGGATAGGCGAGCTCGGCGTCGCCGAGCGCGGCGAGCGGCCCCATCGTCGCGTGACCGAGGATGTCGATGCCGTCGCGCTCGATCCCCTGGCGCACCACCTCGAGCGTCCGCTCGCGGATGCGTGCCTGGAGCCCGGCGTCGAGGAAGCGCTGCGCCTCGGAGAACCGCGTGATCCGTCCCTTGAGGAACGCGCCGGCCTCGTCGTAGCGGATCCACTCGCCGGGCGCGAGCTCGACCTGGTGGATCGCGCCGATGACGTAATGGAGCGCGTCGCGCGTCGCGGCGCGTAGCTCGGGCGCGACGCCGAGGTCGTACTCGACCCCGACGCGAAGTCCGAGCCGAGCCGCGTCCTCGAGGTACCGCAGCACGTCGTCGTCGGTGCGCAGCTTCTCGCGCCATGGGAAGTGATCCGACACACCGTGCGGACGAAGGCGCACGCTCGCCGCACGTCCTTCGAGGCTCACCGCGCCGTCGGAGCGATCGCTGTGCACGTGGTGGTCGAAGAGCCGTAGCGCGGCGACCGCGCCGCTCATTCCTCCGGATACCCGGCCCACGCGGCCTCGACGAGCGTCCACAGGACGCCGGAGACGAGCGTGTGACCACCGAGGAGCACGGGATACGGAGCAGCTGACGCGCTCCGCGTGAAGTCCGCGAGCGCACGTTCCTCGATCTCGTCGGAACGGAAGAGATCGGACGCGAAACGATCGGGCGCGGACGCGCGCCATCCCAGATGCGCGAAGAGGACGCGCGTGTCGAACAGCAGCCCGTCGCCGAGCTCGCCCATGCGCTCGAAGAAGCGGTCGGGCCCGATCTCGCGATAGAGGAACCCGAGGGCGGTGCGCGCCTCGCCGCTCGCGTCGCGGCCGGCCGCCTGCATCCCGCGCTCCTCGGCCAGCATGCGCACGCGACACGCGGTCTGCGACTCGAGGTACGTCCACACCGGCGCGCCGACGCGGCCGGCCACGACGAGCTCGCGATCCGGGGTCGTGACGAGACGCATGAGCGCATCGATACGCGCGCCCAGCTCGTGCTCCCACGCGTCGAGGCCGCGCACCTCGACCGGACACGCGGGGTGGCGGCGCAGCACGGCGGCGTCCGCCGGTGTGTCGACATCGAGGAGCGTGGCGGCCGATCGCTCGAGCTGGCGCGACGAGAGGCCGCCCTGCTGGTGCAGCCGGCGCGGCAGCGGGTTGTCCGTCGCGGGGAGCTCGATGACCGACAGGGCCGACGCGGGCGTGAACGCGACGAGGTCCGCGGAGTAGTAGTTGTTCGAGAGCACGAGCGCCTCGCTCGACTCGAGCTCCTCGCGGAGCGCCGCGAGCTCACGGACGGTGAAGAGCGCGCCCGCGCCCGCGCCGATCGTGCACACGCGCTCGATGTGACGCTCGCGCACGATCCGCTGCACCTCGCTCCCGAAGTGGAACGGCGACGTGCGCGGCGCGAGGACCTCCGCGCCGGCGGCGGTGAACGCGCGCTCGGCCTCTCGGTCCGCGGTGACGGCGATGAGCTTTGCGAACCCCGCATCGCGCGCCCGCCGGAGCACGGAGCCGCCGATGGCGACCTTGATCGCGTCGAGACGCTGCTCGACCTCCGATGCGCCGCCGCGGCCGAAGAAGAGCAGGAGCGCGGTCATCGGGAGCGTTCCGTCACGCGGCGGACGCTACCACTCGCCGGCCGACGATCCCTTCGACACGCGCGAGGAACGCGAGCGCGAGCAGCGTGAGACCGAGGGCGACGACGGCCTTCGCGCCTCCTTCCGGCAGCGCGCGCAGGACGGCGAGCCACTGCGGATCGCTCCACGAGAACAGCCGCGATGGATCGTCGTTGACGTTCACCGGCAGCGTGTCCCACGACTGGTCGTACACGAACGCGGCGGCGTTGAAGATGACGAGCGACCACAGCGAGGTGACCCACAGGACGGCGCGCATGAACCCGTACGCGAACCACCCGCCGCGCACGCCCCACGCGAGTCCGACGATGAGGATCGGCGCGAGGTCGTCCAGGAACCGCGGGCCGAACACTCGGCCACCCCACCACTCCGCGTACGTCGCGTACACGACCACGAAGGCGAGCCACGCGAACACGAGATCCGCAATGCGCTCCGAGAGCGCACCGCGCGTCGTCTTCGCGAAGCGCGCGATCACGAGACCCGCGAGCGCGAGGAGCGCCCACGGCTCGTACACGAAGAGCCCACGGCTCGGCGACACGAGCAGTCCCGCGAGGCCCTCGAGCGGTGGTGTGTCGAACGGCTTCGCACCGTACCCCTGCTCGAACGGAGCGCCGAAGACGACGGCGTTGTACGCGAGGAGCGGAAGGAGCCCCGCGGCGACGCCGACCGAGAAGGACACGAGGATGCGCGTGCCGCGCCGCCACGGCGCGATCCCGAGCGCCGCGACCGCCGTCGTCTGCCGCACGACGCCGCCGAGGCCGAGCGCAAGGCCTGCCACGAGTTCGCGCGCCCGCGACAGGCGCCGCTCGTCGACCGTCAGCCACAGCGCGAATGCGATCGCGAGGTGCGCGCCGGGATGCTGCCACAGCGCCTGCGACGAGACCGTGCGAACGCTCGTGCCGAGGAAGTAGAGCAGCACGAGCGCGAGCGCCGCGCGCTCGCTCACGAGGCGCCGGACCACCGCCCAGAGCAGGAGCGCCGCGAGCACCTCGTAGAACGCCGCCGCGACGTGCCCGACGCGCAGCAGCATCCCGAGGTCGAGCGCGTTCGCGCCCCTCAGGACGAATGGAAGGAAGAACGGGATCGCGAGGAAGCCCATGCCCGGCGGGAACACCGAGCACACGTGATCATTCGGACCGGGCGCGGGTGGCCCGCCCTTGCTGCGCGGCACGCCCGCAGGCGCCGTCGCCGTCGAGACGCCGCACGCGCGGAAGAAGTACGCCTCGGAATCGAGCCTCTGCGCGATGTGGCCCTCGGGCGGAGACCGGCGCTCCGCCGGGCGGAACACGTACTCGTCGTAATCGACGTTCCCCTGCCGGAGGAGGGTGAACGGCAGGAGCGCGTTCGGGATGACGTCGGGCGACCAGATGTCGTTCAGGTTCGCGAAGGCGAGGACGAAGAGGAGCAGCCCGCGCATCACCCAGCGAGACCGTGGAACGCTCACGCGACGAGAACTCTATTCGTCGAGGGCGACGACGTAGCAGCGGACGTCGCGCACGCCGGCGGCGCGAAGCGCACCCGTGGCCGCCGCGAGCGTCGCGCCGGTCGTCGCGACGTCGTCGACGAGCGCGACGCGAAGCCCCCGCAGAGCGCCCGCTTCCGCGACGAACGCGCCGCGCAGGTTGGCGGCTCGAGCGGCGCGATCGAGATCGACCTGCGGTCGCGAGGCGCGGACGCGCCGCAGCGGCGCACGGAGTGGGAGCCCGCACGGGGCGGACACGGCCGCGGCGAGTAGCGCGGCCTGGTCGTACCCGCGCTCGCGGGCACGCGAGACATGCAGCACGGCAGGCACGACGGCGTCGAGCACGCGCCCGCGCGCCATGTCGGCGGCCATGCAGCGCGCGACGAGCGCGCCGAGCTCCGAGGCGAGGCCGCGCTCACCCTCGTATTTGAACCGCCGGATCGCCCTCGCGAGCGGGCCGCCATACGTGCCGGCGGCGTGGAGACGGCCGCGGCGGATGGGGTCGCAGGCATCGCGGCACTCCACGCAGAGCCACGCCCCGGGCCGGTCGCATCCGGCGCAGCGCGGCGCGAGGAGGACGTCGATCACACCTGTTCGAAGACGAGTTCGTCACCCGCTTGCGTGCCGGTCCGGAGGGCCGTGCCTGCCGGCAGCTCGAGCACGTCGCGGGCTCCGCGCGCCATCGTCGCGAACCGCCACGGGGGCAGATCCGACGCGACGCGCACGACGCGCCCGCTGCGATCGACGAACACGGCGTCGATCGCGAAGCGCATGAAGAACATCGTGATCGACGACGTCTTCGTGATGAAGAGTCCCTCGCCGTCGGCGAGGGTCGCGCGGGGGATGAGCCCGAGAGCGCGGGAGAGGAATGAATTCGCCACAGCGCAGCGTGTCGCGAGGACGGTGCCGCGGGTGCGATTGCGGACGCGCTGCAGCGAGGCGCTCCTTACGTCTGGGAGCAGGACGCCATCGCGGAGAGGGCCGCGGGCGCGAGGATGACGATGAAGAGCGACGGGAAGATGCAGCCGACGGTCGGCAGCATGATGAGGATCGGCGCGCGCGCGGCCTTCTCCTCGGCGCGCTGGCGACGCTCGGTGCGGAGCTGCTCCGACTGGATGCGGAGCACCTTCGACATCGAGACACCGAGCTGGTCCGCCTGGATGATGGCGGAGATGAAGTTCCGGAGCTCCTTCACCTCGACGCGCTCGGAGATGCCGCGCAGCGCCTCCTGCCGCGACTTGCCGATGCGCTGCTCGCCCGAGGCACGCTTGAACTCCTCCGTGAGCGGCCCCTTCATCTTCTCGGTGACCTTCACGATCGCCGCGTCGAAGCCGAGACCGGCCTCGACCGAGATCGTGAGGAGGTCGAGCGCGTCGGGAAGCTGCTCGAGGATGCCGTTCGCGCGACCGCCCGCCTTGCTCGAGAGGTAGTAGTCCGGGGCCATGAAGCCGAGGAAGACGCCACCGATGAGGCCGAGGATCGTGAACGTGAAGTCGCCGGTCATGATGTTCACGAGCGACGACACGCCGACGGCGCCGACGACGGCCGCGAATCCCTTCACGCCGAGCATGAACTCCGTGCTCGTCGACTCCATCCCGGCGCGCTTCAGCTTGAGCGAGATGCCCTTCACCGTGTTCGTCGGATAGAAGCGGCCGATGAGCCGCGCGATGCCGGAGATGATCGGCTTCAGCGTGCGCTCGGAGAGCGGACGCTGCAGCTCGAGCTCTTCGAGCGTGCGCGGCCGGACGGCGATCTGCTGCAGGCGCGCCTGCACCGGATCGAGCGCCTGCCCCATGAGCATCGACGCGACGACGAGGAGGATGCCGAGGAAGACGAGGCCGGAGAAGACGATCGGTTCCATCGCTAGACCTTGATGTTCACGATCTTCTGGATGGCGATGAACCCGATGACCATCATCACGCCGCCGACGCCGAGCAGGATCTGGCCGAGCAGCTCCGTGAAGAGCGGCTGCATGAACGACGGGTTGATGAAGTTGAGCGTGACGGCGATGCCGATGGGCAGGAACGCGACGAGATAGCCGGACATCCGACCCTGCGCCGTGAGCGTGTTGATCTCACCCTTGATGCGCACGCGTTCGCGGATGGTGAAGGCGATCGTGTCTAGGATCTCGGCGAGGTTGCCACCGACCTGCTGCTGCACACCGATGGCCGTGACCATGAGGTCGAGGTCGTCGCTCTTGATGCGCCGCACGAGATTGCTGAGCGCCTCCTCCATGCCGAGGCCGAGGTTCACCTCGCGCACGACGCGGCCCATCTCCTCACCCATCGGCGGCGGCGTCTCGCGTGAGACGAGCTCGATGGACTGGAGGAAGCTCGAGCCCGCGCGGAGCGAGTTCGACAGCAGCGTGATCGTGTCCGCGAGCTGCTTGTTGAATGCGGAGAGACGGCCGCCGATGCGGCGCCCGACGTAGAACCGCGGGAGCATGTAGCCGAGGAACGCGCCGAACACACCCGAGAGCGGATCGCGGAGCACCGCGAGCAGCAGGCCGAGCCCGAGCATCGCACCGATGCGGATGTAGTAGTACTCCGCGACGCGTAGCTTCAGGTTGGCGCGCGCGAGGTCGCGCTGCACCCTCGTCGCGAAGCGCTTGTCCTGGACGTCGCTCGAGAGCGTCGCGAAGGGGTCGACCTCTTTCCGGTCCTTCTTCTTGTCACCCTTCGTCTTGATCTTCCGCTGCGCGTCGACGCCGCCTCCGTACATCGCCATGCGCTCCTCGACCGATGGGCCGCCGCCGCCGAGGAGGCTCGACACGCCCCAGAAGACGAAGAGGATCCCGGCGAAGACTCCGGCGGGGAGGGCGTATTCCATCGCTAGCGCAGGTTCGCGTTCAGGTCGCCGAACACGTTCTGCGGCAGCTTGATGCCGGCGGCCTCGAATTTCTCGCTGAACTTCGGACGGATGCCCGTGGGGCGGAGACGTCCCTGCACCTTTCCGTCGACGTAGGCCGTCTGCTCGAAGACGAACACGTCCTGCAGGACGACCGCGTCACCTTCCATGCCCTGGACCTCTGTGATGTTCGTGATCTTGCGCGAGCCGTCCTTCAGGCGGGAGATCTGCACGATGACGTCGAGCGCGGAGGCGATCTGCTCGCGAATGGCGCGCGACGGAAGGTCGACGCCGGCCATGAGGCACATCGTCTCGAGACGGCTGATCATGTCTCGCGGCGAGTTCGCGTGACCCGTCGAGAGCGAGCCGTCGTGGCCGGTGTTCATTGCCTGGAGCATGTCGAGCGCCTCGCCACCACGACACTCACCGACGACGATGCGCTCGGGGCGCATACGGAGGGAGTTCTTCACCAGGTCCTTGATCGTCACGGCGCCCTTGCCTTCGATGTTCGCCGCGCGCGACTCGAGACGGACGACGTGGTCCTGCACGAGCTTCAGCTCGGCGGCGTCCTCGATGGTGATGATGCGCTCGTCCTCGGGAATGAAGCCCGACATGATGTTGAGGAGCGTCGTCTTTCCAGAGCCCGTACCACCGGAGATGAACATGTTGAGGCGCGCTTCGACGCACGCGCGCAGGAACTCCATCATCTCCGGCGTCGCCGTCGCGAACTTGATGTAGTCCTCGACGGTGATGCGGTACTTCGGGAACTTCCGGATGGTGACGACCGGACCGTTCAGCGCGAGCGGCGGGATGATGATGTTCACGCGCGAGCCGTCCGGCAGACGCGCGTCCTCATAGGGCTTCGACTCGTCGACGCGCCGCCCGATCGGGGCGATGATCCGCTCGATGATGCGCATCACGTGCTCGTCGTTCTGGAACGTCACGTCGCTGAGGGCGAGCTTGCCCTTGCGCTCGACGTAGACCCGGAACGGCCCGTTCACCATGACCTCGGTGATCGTGTCGTCGTTCAGCAGTGGCTGGATCGGACCGAACCCGAGGATCTCGTCGTAGATCGACTCGAGCATCTTCTGACGCTCGACGCGCGTGATGACCGCGCCTTCCTCGTCGAGGAAGCGGTTGAACATCTCCTCGATCGACGCGCGGACGGCCTTGGCG
>DATDNP010000008.1:0-3875 GCA_036518215.1 Candidatus Limnocylindria bacterium | reverse complement strand
TCCGCTGGCAGGTGTTGCGCGACATCGTGCGCGCGCCGGAGGACGTCGTCGCGCGCGACCGCGCCCGTGTCGCGGACGAAGGCTGGGGCGCGCGACTGCTCGCGCTGCAGGGCGCCGACGGTCAGTGGGCCGGCGGCGCGTGCTTCCCCGCGGAGGGGTGGCGGCGCGAGAGCGAGGGGCAGCCCTGGACGTCGACGCTGCCGACACTTCAGCTCCTCTACGAATTCGGCATCGACCCCATGGACGAGCGCGTGCGCCGCGCGATCGCCGGCGTGCGCGAGGGGTGCCGCTGGGAGCACGCGGGACAGCCGTTCTTCAGCGGCGAGGTCGAGCCATGCATCAACGGGAGGACCGTCGCGATCGGCGCGTACTTCGGTGAGGACGTCGGTCCGCTCGTCGATCGTCTGCTGCACGAGCAGCTCGCTGACGGCGGCTGGAACTGCGACGCCGAGTCCGGGTCGGTCCGCTCGTCGTTCGCGACGACCATCAACGTGCTCGACGGGCTGCTCGAGTACGAACGCGCGATCGGAGGCTCCGCACGCGTCGCGGATGCGCGTCGGCGCGGTGAGGAGTACCTCCTCGAACGAAAGCTCATGCGACGGAGGAGCACCGGCGAGATCGTCGATCCCGCATGGCTCGAGCTCTCGTATCCGGTGTGGTGGCACTACGACGTGCTGCGCGCGCTCGATCACCTGCGCGCGGCCGGCGTCGCGCCGGATCCGCGCGTGACGGAGGCGATCGACCTCGTGCGCTCGAAGCGCCGGCCCGACGGTACGTGGCCGCTCGAGCGCACGCATCCGGGGAAGGTCCACTTCGTCCTTGAGGGCGACGGTCGACCGAGTCGCTGGAACACGCTGCGAGCGCTGCGCGTCCTCGACTGGTACGAACCTGCGGGCCGCGCCGAGATCGGCGCGTCGGATCGCGACCAGGTTAGGTAGCGCAGTCCTGTTCGCCGAGCGAACAGATCATCCGTCAGTCTGTCTGCGTTAGAGCGGTGTGCCCGTGCGCAGGGGTGCGACGCGCCGCCGCGGCTACCGCGTCGTCATGCGCGGCCGCGCGGGCTCGCGCGCGCTCCGCCTCGGGCTCTTCTCGAACGGCGTCTCGTCGATCCTCCTCATGCTCGGCGTGACCGTCGGGTTCGCGCTCGTCGCGACGGTCGGCGCGCTCGCGGCAGAGATGCCCGCGGCCCAGGATCTCTCGCGCGTCCCGATCCCGCTCACGACGAAGATCTACGACCGCTCGGGCGAGCACCTTCTCTATACGCTCGAGGACCAGCGCCGCGAGCTCGTCCCGCTCTCGTCCGTCCCGGCGCTGCTGCAGCAGGCGACGGTGGCGATCGAGGACCGGAGCTTCTGGAGCAATCCGGGGATCGACATCGGCGGGATCCTCCGCGCCGTCACCGCGAACGCGAAGAGCGGCGGCATCACGCAGGGCGGCTCGACGATCACGCAGCAGCTCATCAAGACGCGGCTCCTCGGGGATGAGCCGACGCTGCTGCGGAAGATGAAGGAGGCGCTGCTCGCGCTCGAGGTGACCGAGACCTATTCGAAGCAGCAGATCCTCGAGATGTACATGAATCAGATCTACTACGGAAACCAGGCGTACGGCATCCGCGCGGCCGCTGTCACGTACTTCGACCAGCCCGACCTCTCGAAGCTGACGCTCGGCCAGATGGCGCTTCTCGCCGGACTCCCGCAGCTTCCGTCGCGATACGACCCGACGCAGGATCCGGACGCGGCCCGCGCGCGCCGGAGCGCGGTGCTCCAGGCGATGGTCGAGACCGAGACGATCACGCAGGCGCAGGCCGATGCGGCGGACGCCGAGCCGATCGTCGTCCATCCGGCGACGACGCCGCTGTCCGCGCCGCACTTCGTCTTCCGCGTGCGCGAACAGCTCATCGACGACCTCGGGGAGAAGGCGGCGTACGAGGGCGGCTACACCGTGCAGACGACGCTCGACTGGACCATGCAGCAGCTCGCCGAGCAACAGGTCCGCGATCACGTCGATGCGCTGCGCCCGAACAACGTGAACAACGCGGCGCTCATCACGATGGATCCGACCACCGGCGAAGTGCTCGCGTACGTCGGGTCGTACGACTACTACGGCAACACCCCGGCGATGCGCGGCGACTACGACCACGCCGGCATCGCGCTCCGCCAGCCGGGGTCGACGTTCAAGCTCTTCACATACCTCACGGGGATGCAGAAGCTCGGTCTCACCGCGGCGTCGCGCCTGTACGACATCGAATGGACCGCCGCGGACGGCTACCACCCGCGCGACGCGACGCTGCAGCAGCACGGGCCGGTCACGTTGCGCCAGGCACTTCGCGAATCGCTCAACCTGCCCGCGCTCCAGGTCACGCGCGCCGTCGGCGTCGACGCGATCATCGATACCGTGCACCAGCTCGGCATCGATCGCGACTGGGATCGCACCACGCTCGGTCTCGCGTTCGGCATCGGCGCCGCCGAGATGCGTCTCATCGACATGGCGAGCGCGTACCAGGTGATCGCGAACATGGGAATGCGGATCGAGCCGACGATGATCCGCACGATCCGTGACCGCGACGGCAAGGTCGTGCGCGACTTCTCCAAGCCGCAGGGTCGGCGCGTCGTCGATCAGCGGATCGCGTGGATCATGGCTGACATCCTGAAGGACAACACCGACCCGAACGGATCGTTCGTGTTCGGACCGTGGACGAGCATCGGGCGGCCCGCCGCGCTCAAGACGGGTACGACGGATTCCCTGCAGGACGTCCTCGCGATCGGCTTCACGCCGCAGCGCCTCACGGCGGTGTGGATGGGGAACTCGGACAACTCGCCGATGTACGGCATCACGTCTGCGATGGCGCCGGGCGTTCTGTGGCGCGACTACATGACGACGGTCGTGGGGATGCTCGCGCCGGACTGGTACCCGCGCCCGCCCGGCGTCGTCGACGTGACGGTGTGCGTGAATCCCGGCCTGTACGGCGGGAACGGGTCGGGTCAGCTCCCGGGGCCGTACTGCCCGGCGAGCTTCAGGCGCGTCGAGCATTTCGTCGACGGGACGCAGCCGACGACCGACGACCGCGACTTCTACACGAACTGCGGGATACAGCTGCGCGCTCCGTTCGCGGATTGGCAGCGCGACTACGACCGCTGGGCCGCGGGCGCCGTAGCGGGCGCGTATGGCTACGGCCGTTTCAGCTGGTCGGTCTGCGGCTACGCGAAGCCATCGACGCCGGCTCCGCCGAAGGCGACGGCTCCGCCTCGCGGACACGGTCGTCACTAGCGCCGGACACGAAGAAGCCCGGTCGATCGCTCGACCGGGCTTCATTCGTCAAAGGAGGGACGCTACGCGGAAACGGGGGCGGGGGTGCGCCGTCCGCCGAAGACGACCTCGTCTTCCGGCGTCATGAAGGCGTGCGCGAAGCCGGCGAGGGCGACGAGCCCGAGCAGGCCGGCGAGGAGGTAGAGCAGGTTGACGGCGAGAGCGGCGATGTCGGCGATGACGCTGAAGCCGTACACGGTGAGGAGCAGACCCTTGAGCGTCTCACCCGACTGGAGGGTCGAGCGGAGCGACGTCGCGGCGTCGTACTTCTTCTGGAGGTCGGCTGCCAGCGTCGTGTTACCGGAGTTCTTCGCGGCCGTGATCTGGTTGTTCAGGTCCGTGCGGATGGTGCCGAGGGTCGCGTAGGTCGCGCCCTCGAAGCCCGCGCTGACGCCAGAGGCGTGCATGTGCTCGGCGATGTAGTAGCGGCCGTAGCACTCGGCCTGCGCGCCGGTGGTCATCTGCTGGCCGGCGTACGTGACGAGGCACGTCGAGCCCGGCTGCCAGCTCTTCTCGGCGTCGGTGAGCTTGTCGGCGGTCGCGAACGTGATCTTCTGCTCGCTGAGCTG
>DATDNP010000007.1:0-12486 GCA_036518215.1 Candidatus Limnocylindria bacterium | reverse complement strand
CGTACGTCGCGCCCGCACGCGAGACCGGGATCCTCTTCGGCACGATCCTCGGGACGCGCGTGCTGGCCGAAGGCGAGGGGCGAAGGCGCAGCATCGGCGCGGTGGCGATGGTGGTGGGGATCGTCGCGTTGGCGCTCGGTTAGGTCGCGCGATGCATCCGGTCGCGACCACGCAATTTGTGGGTAAACGGCTAGCTCCGCTCTTGTTTTCGGTATCGAACATTCGTACTATCTCGTCGTGAAGCGTTGTCCGAAATGCGGCGAGGTGAAGCCGCTGAACGAATTCTCCAAGCATCGGGGGCGCCGTGACGGCGTCCAATCGATGTGTCGACCCTGTCGACGCATCTACGACCGCGAACGATATGAACGCATCCACGGGAGGACGATTCCGTATCGCCCCAACCGATCGGAGCCAGGACGGAGCGCGTGGCTGCGCGGGCTGAAGGAAGGGCGCGCGTGCGCCGACTGCGGCACGGTCTATCCACCGCAGGTCATGCAGTGGGATCACAAGCCTGGATTCGAAAAGGTCGGTGATGTGAGCCAGGCGTTCTGGGGTCGCACTCGCGAAGAAGTCGTGGCCGAGATCGCGAAGTGCGATCTTGTCTGTGCGAACTGCCACGCGATCCGCACGTTCACCCGCAGCGAGTGGGGTCAGAAGTGGCTAAGAGAAAGCGCGCTCATGTACGACGCTTGTGCGTTCGACGAGGCCGCGTAGCCGATGGGGGAAAGCGTCCAGGGTCGTCTTGCCGTCGGCGTCTCCGGGGAGGCGCGATACAGCTGCGCGATCTGCCACGTCCTCAAGCCAGTCAGCGAATTTCACAACTCGCGGACGGGTGAGTACACGTACTGCCGAGATTGTCGCAATACATATGACCGTCAGTACTACGCGGAGCGGGGGCGAGCTGCCCGCCTCGCACGTCAGCGCGGCGCGCTTGATGCCGCACGCGAGTGGATGAACGCAATCAAAGCCGATGTCCCCTGCACGGACTGTGGTGGCCTTTTCCCGGTCTTCGTGATGCATTGGGACCACCTGCCTGGATTCCAGAAGGTGGGCGAGATCAGCACGATGCTCGCGCATCGTTCGCGGGCCACGATCCTCGAGGAACTCCAGAAGTGCCAATTGGTCTGCGCAAACTGCCACGTGATGCGGACTGTGGACAGAGCCACTGGCGCTTCAAAGAAGCACTAGCAGTCGGGGTGGGCGGATTCGAACCGCCGAAAACCTCCCGGTCCCAAACCGGGCGCTCTAACCAAACTGAGCTACACCCCGTGTACGTAGATTCTCTCACTCGCGCGTAGTCCCACACCCCGCCGCGAGCCCCTGAACGCGCCGCTAACCTAGACATCGCCGCGCCCGCGCTTGAAGGACGGGAGGTCCGCTTGTTCACGGCCTGGGGTCACCTCGTGTACCGCTTCCGCTGGCCCGTGCTGCTCATCTCGGTCCTCCTCCTCGCCGGCTCCGGCTTCGTCGCGTACGAGGGCGGGAAGCTCGAGAGCGGCGGCTTCATCGAGACGGCGGAATCGGGCCGGGCGCAGAAGATCCTGGACGAGCAGCTCCCCAGCACGACGAGCTTCACCGCCATCTTCTCGAGCGACACGCTGTCGGCGAGCGACCCGCAGTTCAAGCAGGCGGTGAACGACGCCATCGCGCCGCTCCGGAACGACTCGCGCGTCGTGCAGGTCATCACGCCGTACGACGGCATCGTCGACCCGACGACGCTCACCTCGCGGAGCGGGCACGACGTCGCCGTCAGCGTGCTGCTGAAGGACGACCTCGCCGTCGCGCGCGACTACTACCCCGAGCTGCGCGCGAAGCTGCACTCCGACACGCTCGGCATCGAGGTCACCGGCGTCCCGGCCATCAACAACGGCTTCAACGTGATCCTCGCGCAGGACCTGCGCCGCGCCGAGACCTTCTCGCTGCCGCTGGCCGCCGTTCTCCTCCTGATCGTCTTCGGCACCGTCATCGCGGCATTCATCCCGCTCGGGGTGGGCGTCCTCTCCGTCCTCAGCGGTGTCGCGGGCATGTTCCTGCTGTCGCGGGTGCAGACGGTGTCGGTGTACGCCGAGAACGTCGTCACGCTCATCGGCCTCGGCGTCGCCATCGATTACTCGCTCTTCGTCGCGAATCGCTTCCGTGAGGAGCTGCATCGCGGCCGGAGCGTCGACGACGCGACCGCGATCGCCATCGCGACGTCGGGCCGCGCGATCACGTTCTCCGGCCTCACCGTCGCGATCGGTCTCTCGGGGATGCTCTTCTACGAAGGCACGTACCTGTCGTCGATGGGCATCGCGGGCGCGATCGTGGTCGGCAGCGCGGTGTTCTACGGGCTCACCTTCCTGCCCGCGCTCCTCGCCGTCATCGGCCGGCGCATCGACGCGCTCAAGATCCCGATCCTCGCCGGCGATCCGACCGGCCGTGGCGCGTGGCACGCCATCGCGATGGGTGTGATGAGGCGCCCGTTCCTCGTCCTCATCCCGTGCGTCGCGATCATCCTCTTCATGGGCGCCCCGTTCCTGAACCTCCGTCTCGCGCTCGGCGACGTGAACATGCTCCCGAAGCACGAGGAATCGCGCGCCGCGTACGAGAAGCTCACGAACGACTTCCCCGGCGCGGGCCAGAACCACATCTCCGTCGTCGTCCAGTACGACGGCGCGCCGCTCAACTCGGAGCGCATCCCGCAGCTCGTCGCCTTCCAGAAGACGCTCGCCGCCGTCCCGAAGGTCGAGAAGGTGCAGTCGCCGTTCTCGCTCGACCCGCGGCTCGACGCGACCGCGTACACCGCGCTCTACACGCTGCCGCCGTCGCAGCTCCCGCCGCAGCTCCAGGCCGTCGTGCAGGCCGTCGGACAGCAGCGGCTGCAGGCGCTCCTCAAGCAGTCGGTGGGTCAGGACATCGTGCTCTTCGACGTCGTGACGAACGAGAAGTTCGGGACCGATGAGGCGCGTCAGACGGTGAAGGACATCCGCGCGCTCGCGCCGCCGCCGAACGCGCAGCTCCTCGTGACGGGCTTCAGCGCGATCGACCTCGATACGGTGACGTTCATCGTCGACCGCACGCCCGTCGCGATCGGCTACATCATGCTCGCGACGATGCTCGTGCTCTTCCTGTTGCTCGGGTCCGTCGTGCTACCGATCAAGGCCGTCATCATGAACCTGCTCTCGATCAGCGCGTCGTTCGGCGCGCTCGTCTGGGTCTTCCAGGAAGGTCATCTGTCGGATCAGCTCGGCTTCGCGGCATCGGGGTCCATCGATCCGACGCTCCCGGTGATCATGTTCTGCACGATCTTCGGGCTCTCGATGGACTACGAGGTGCTCCTGCTCTCGCGCGTCCAGGAGGAGTACTCGCGTCTCGGCGACAACACCGCCGCCGTCGCCGAGGGCCTGCAGCGGAGCGGCCGGCTCATCACCGGCGCCGCGGCGATCATGGTCACGGTCTTCGCGGCGTTCGGGCTCGCCGAGATCCTCATCATCAAGGCGATCGGACTCGGGATGGCGCTCGCGGTCGCGATCGATGCGACGTTGGTACGGACGCTGGTCGTCCCCGCGACGATGCGGCTTCTCGGCCGCGTGAACTGGTGGGCGCCGGGCCCCCTGCGCGCGCTCTACCGCCGCCTCTCGCTGTCGGAGTCCGCCGCCGCGGGTACGGTCCTCCCGCCGGAGCCGACGGCCTAGCATTCCCCGCGTGGACGTCACGCAGCCGCCGAACGAAGCCCCGCAGCTGAGGCAGCTCGGCATCGGCGACATCATCGATCGCGTCTTCGCCCTCTACCGGTCGCGGCCGCTCGTGTTCTTCGCGCTCGCCGCACCGCCGTACCTCGTCCTCACGCTCGTCTTCATCGCCATCGGTGCCACGCACATCGAGACGCTGAATCAGGTGTCGAGCGACGTCCTCGCCGAGCGGCCGCTGTCGCCCGCGGTCGCTGCCGACTTCTTCTCGACCGTCGTGACGCTCACGATCGTCGGCGGGCTCGCCGCGATCCTCCTCCTCTCTGTGCAGATCGCGTCGCTCGTCGACGCGGTGTCGGCGCGGTACCTCGGCCGGCGCGTCGACCTCGGCACGTCGTTCGTGAACGGCCTGCGCGCCGCGCCCCGGCTCATCGCGGCGGCGTTCGTCCTCTTCGTCCTCTTCTGCGTGCTCTGGGTCGTCGTCTTCATCGTCATGGCCGTCTCGAACTCCGTGCTCGTCGTGCTCGTCATGGCGATCGCTGGGACGGTCGCGACCTTCTACATCGCCGCGTCGAGCCTGGTCATGCCGGTGGTCGCGACCGTCGAAGGGGTCGGACCCATCGGCGCGCTGCGGCGGTCGTTCTGGCTCGCGGGCGGGAACCGCTGGCGGATCATCGGCGTGCAGCTCCTGCTCTTCATCCTGAACGTCGTCGTCAGCTCGCTCCTGTCGGCGGTGCTCGTCGGCACGTTCGTCACCGATCCGGTGCTGCGCGGCTCGCTCCAGACGATCGTGAACGCCATCGCGACGATCGCGTGGGCGCCGGTCGAGTGGGGGGCCTTCACGATCCTGTACTACGACCTGCGCGTGCGGCACGAGGCGTTCGATCTGCAGCTCGCGGCGGAGGCACTTCCGCGCGAACCCTGATGCGCGCCGTCGCGCTCGCGGTCGCGCTTTCGCTGCTGCTGCCGCACGCCGCGCTCGCCGACACGGTGTCCGTCTCGGTCTACCGCGATCGCCTCGAAGCCGCGCGCACGGGGCTCGCCACGGCGCGCACGCAGAATTCTCAACTCCGCGTCGCCGCGATCGCCAACGTCCGCGCCCTGCTCGCGCGCACCGACGCGGTCTCGCTCCCGTCCGGCGGAACGCTCGTGATCGACGACGCGCGCCTCGCGGAGCGCCTCGACACGAGCGACGCGGGCATCGACGCCGCCGTCGCCCGGCTCGACGCGCGTCTCGCGGTCATGCGCGGAGTGGGCGCGCCTTCCGTCGATCCCGCGACGTCCGATGCGCGTCTGCGCGACGCCGTGCGCGGCACCGCGGGTCAGAGCGGGGGAACGCTGCTCGACGTCATCGCGATCCTCATCGCGCGCTTCCTCGCGGGCCTCAGGGGCCCCCGACTCGAGGTCGGCTGGCTCTGGACGGCGATCGGGATCGTCGGCGTCGCGGTGATCCTCTTCATCATCGCGACGCTCGGTCGCGGTCTGCGCGAACGCGTCCGTCGCGAGGTCCTCGTGGCGGACCGCGGCGCCGAGACGCGCGCCGACCCGCTCACGCATCTTCGCGCCGCGGACGCCGCCGCTGTCGCCGGCCGGCCGCGCGAGGCGATCCATGCGCTCTACCTCTACGTCATCACGACCCTCGCGTCGCGCGAGCTCATCCGGTACGACCCGTCGTTCACCGACCGCGAGCTCCTCGCCGCGACGGTCGCGATCCCGCACGCCGACGCGCTGCGCGACCTCGTCTCGATCTACGAGCGGTCCTGGTTCGGGATCCGCGAGCCGTCGACCGACGAGGCGCGCCGCGCGCGCGACCTCGCGCTCCGGGTGGCGCCGTGAGAGCGCGTCGAGCGACGAGCGAGCTCGCCGCATGAGGCGGCGCATCGATCCGCTGTATCTCATCGCGGCGGGACTCCTCGTGCTCACCGTCATCGTCGTCGTCGTGACGGCGCGCGGCACCAGCGGCAGCGAGGATCGGACCGGCTCGGTGTACGACGACGGACCAGGCGGCGCAGCGGCGCTCCGCACGTATCTCTCCTCGCTCGGCGCGGCGACGACGACGCTCGAGGGCGACGCGTTCACGCCGGCGGATGCGCGCGTCGTCATCCTCCTCGGAGCGAGCGAGCTCGTGACCGACGCTGACGTCGCGAAGATCCGCGACTTCGTGAGGACCGGCGGGACCGTCGTCGTCGCGACCGAGCTCGGCCTCGCCGAGCGCGGGCTCCTCGGCGCGTACGGCATCAGCATCGCGGGT
Organism: Candidatus Limnocylindria bacterium; assembly: GCA_036518215.1. Taxonomy (GTDB): domain Bacteria; phylum Chloroflexota; class Limnocylindria; order P2-11E; family P2-11E; genus CF-39. Next base: position 6,567 of record DATDNP010000007.1, on the reverse strand, counting down.
GTGGCACTGCCCGGTCCGCACGACCTGGCGAACGCCGCGTTCGCGGATCCACCCGCCCGCACCATCGTCGTCGATCGCGGCGTCGTCTTCGCGGCCGGCGCGAACGCGGACGTTCTCGCGACCGACGGCCGCGCGCCGATCATCGTCTCGGTGCGCGAGGGTAGCGGGGTCTTCATCGCCGTCGGGAGCCTGTGGCCGTTCATCGCGGGCGGGCTCGCCGATGGCGACAACGCCCGCGTCGTGCTCGCGCTCGCGAAGCCGGCGCTCGCCGCCGGCGCGCTCGCGTTCGACGAGTACCACCACGGCGTCCATCCCTCGAGCGACGTCACGGTGCTGCTCGAGCGCACGTGGGCCGGACGCGCCCTCGTCTTCATGACCGCGGTCACGCTCCTCTATCTCATCCTCACCGGCCGGCGGCTCGGCCCGCCCATCCCTCTCACGGTGCGCCCGGCGCGCTCGAGCCTCGAGTACGTTCGCGGCTTCGCCGGCCTCGTCCGGCGGTCCGGGCGGGGCGAGGTCGCGCGACGACGGCTTCGTGGCGATCTGCGGAGCGGCCTCGCGCGCGAGCTGGGCCTCGATCCGGCGACGGACTTCGAGCGCGTGCTCGGCGTCCTCGCGGCCCGCGACCGCGCGCGTGCCGCCGAAGCGCGCGCTGTGGACGACGCGCTCGCGCGGCCCTTGCGGGAAGACCAGCTCCTCCGTACCGTCCGACACATCGACCAGCTGTTGGCCACCTCATGAGCCGCACGCGCGAGGTCGCCGAGCGCTTCACGGCGGACGTGCATCGCATCGTCGTCGGGCAGGACGAGACCGTCCGCCTCGCGTTCATCGCGCTCGTCCTCGGCGGGCATCTGCTCATCGAGGGTGTGCCCGGGACCGCGAAGACGCTCCTCGCGCGCACGATCGCGCGGCTCATCGGCGGAACGTTCAAGCGCATCCAGTTCACGCCCGACCTCATGCCGTCGGACATCACCGGCACGTCGGTGTACGAGATCTCGACGAGCTCGTTCCGAGTGAAGGAGGGTCCGATCTTCGCGAACGTCGTGCTCGCGGACGAGGTGAACCGCGCGCCGGCGAAGGCGCAGGCCGCGCTCCTCGAGGCGATGGAGGAGAAGCAGGTGACCCTCGAGGGCGACGCGCGCGCCCTCCCGAGGCCGTTCCTCGTCCTCGCGACGCAGAACCCCGTCGAGTACGAGGGCACCTATCCGCTCCCCGAGGCCGAGCTCGACCGCTTCCTCTTCAAGGCGATCGTGCGCTACCCCGAGGGGACGGAGGAGCGCGACATCCTGCGGGCCCACGACAAGGGTCAGCCGCTCGCGCAGGTCGCGTCGCTCGATCCGTTCCCCGCGGGAACGATCGACGCGTGCGCGAGCGAGGTCGCGTCGGTGACGGTGGAGGACTCGGTCCTCGATTACATCGTCCGCATCGTCGAGGAGACGCGCCGATCCGGCGATCTCATCCTCGGTGCGAGCCCGCGTGCGGGCGTGCACCTCCTGCGCGCGGCGAAGACCGCCGCCGCGATCGAGGGGCGCGATTTCGTGACCCCCGATGACGTGAAGTCGCTCGCCACCCCGACGCTGCGACACCGCATCGTCCTCCGCGCCGAGGCCGAGATCGAGGGGCTCGACGCCGACGCGGTGTGCCGGCGCGTCCTCGCGCGCCTCGACGTCCCACGCTGAGCCGCATCCCGCTCCCGCGCCCGCGGCTCTTCGCGATCGTGCTCGCCGCGTCGGTGCCGCTCGCGCTCGGGGTCGTCTCCGAAGCGTTCGTCGTCCTCGCTGTCCTCGTCGTCGTCCTTGCGCTCGCGCTCGCGGTCGTCGATGCCGTCGCGACGCCGCGCCCGGAGCGCGTCCCGGTCACTCGCGTCGCCGAGCCGCAGCTCTCGATCGGTGTGGGGAACCGCGTCGGACTGCACGTCGCGAACCCGTTCGCGCGTCCGCTGCGCGCCGTCCTCGTCGATGCCGTCCCTTCGTCATTCGATGTCGACGCGCGGCGCCTCGCCGTCGACGTCGCGCCGCACGAGGCGGCCGACGTCGAGTACGTGACGCGGCCGCGCTACCGCGGCACCTACGCCTTCGGCGACGTGCATCTCCGCGTCCGCGGTCCGCTCGATCTCATCGAGAAGCAGGGCCGCGTCGCGGCCGCCGCGCCCGCGAAGGTCTACCCGAATCTCCGCGAGATCCACCGCTACGAGGTGACGCTGCGGCGAGGGCTGGTATACGACGCGGGGCAGCGGCGCGCGCGCATCCCCGGCGCGGGTAGCGTCTTCGAGCGGCTGCGCGAGTACCTCCCCGACGACGACCCGCGCTCGATCTCGTGGACGGCGACGGCTCGTCGCGGACGTCCGATCACGGTCGAGTACGAGACCGAGCGCCAGCAGCGCGTCCAGATCCTCCTCGACGCTGGCCGGATGATGTCGAGCACGCTCGGCGGTCTCACGAAGCTCGATCACGCCGTGAACACGGCGCTCATGCTGTCGTACGTCGCGATCGCGAAGGGTGACGAGGTCGGCATGCTCGGCTTCGCCGACACGGTGCGCGCCTACGCGGTCCCGCGGCGCGGCCGGCGGCAGTTCCTGCGGCTCACGGAAGAGCTGCGCCGCATCGAGGTGACGACGACCGAGCCCGACTATCGCGCCGCGTTCGAGTTCCTCCGCGCGCACGGCGGACGTCGTTCGCTGGTCGTGCTCTTCACGGATCTCGTCGACGAGGAGGCGTCGCGCGCGCTCGTCGCCGCCGTGACGAGGCTCGCGGGGCACAACCTCGTCCTCTGCTGCCTCCTCGCCGATCCGCAGCTCGCCGAGGTCGCCGCGCGGACGCCGACCTCGACGACGGAGCTCTACGAGAAGGTCGTCGCGAAGGAGGTCGCCGATGCGCGCACGCGAGCGCTTGCGATCCTGCGACGGCGTGGCGTGCACACCATCGACGTTCCTGCCGAGCGGCTCACCGCCGCGACGATCCAGCGTTATCTCGAATTGAAGCGGCGCTTCCTCTAGCTGGTCGCCGTCAGCCGCGGCCGGCGCGATCTCCGACCGCGGCGGCGAGCGGCCGCCGGCGGCGCACGTAGAGCAACGCGAGCGCCGCGCCGACGACGACGAGTGCCGCGTTCACGAAGAGCGCGACCCGCACGTTCCATTCGTTCGCGATCGCGCCGGTGAACGCTCCGCCGAACGGCGTCGTGCCGGCGAAGGCGATGAAGTAGAGCGAGAGGACGCGCCCGCGATACGCGGGCTCGCTGCGCAGCTGCAGGAGCGCGTTCGTCCCGGTGGTCGCGTTCACGCCCGCGATGCCCACGAACACGAGCACGAGCGCGGCGACGATGAAGGCCGGTGACGCGCCGAGCGCGATGAGGAGGACGGCGAACACGCTCGCCGCGACCACGAGCGTCTCGACGGTCGGCGTCGTCCGCGACGCGACGATGAGCGCGCCGACGAGCGACCCGACGCCCTGCGCGGCGTTGAGGAGGCCGAAGCCCGCGGCGCCTGCGCCGAACGTATAGCGCGCGAGGAGCGGCAGCGCGACGCTGAAGTTGTATCCGAAGGTGCCGACGAACACGGCGAGGAGGAGCGGCCCGCCGATCTCGGGCTCGCGCACGACGTAGCGCAGCCCGCCCGCGATGTCGCCGAGGACCCGCCCGCGCGATCGTTCGCCGGGGAGCAGCGCGTCGCCGCGCATCGCCGCGAGCGCGACGAGCACGGCGACGTAGCTCGCGGCGTTGATCGCGAAGCACCACCCGACGCCCGCGGCGGCGATGATGAGCCCGCCCACGCCCGGGCCGAAGATGCGCGCGACGTTGAATGCCGAGGCGTTCAGCCCGACGGCGCTCTGGATCTCCTCGCGCGGAACGAGCTCCGAGACGAACGTCTGACGCGCCGGCGAGTCGAACGCGCTGATCGTGCCGAGCATCGCGGCGAGCACGTACACGTGCCAGATCTGCACGGTGTGCGTGAGGACGAGCGCGGCGAGCGCGGTCGCCTGCACGAGCGCGGCCGCCTGCAGGACGAAGACGAGCCACCGCTTCGAGAAGCGGTCGACGATGCTGCCCGCGAAGAGCGAGAGCAGCAGGATCGGCGCGAACTGAAGGACGGTGAGCGTGCCGAGCGCGAGCGGTGACGGGTCGAGATCGAGCACGAGCCACGACTGACCGATGCGCTGCATCCACGTGCCCGAGAGCGAGACGATCTGTCCGCCGAAGTAGAGGCGGAAGTTCGGGTTGCGGAGCGCGATCCAGGGCCGGCGTGCGTTCGCGAGCGAACGCATCAGGCCGCGCGCCGCCGGCCGGCGAGGAGGATGTACCCCCAGAGGAGCACGCCCGTCGTGATGCCGATGCTCGCCTTCGCCCACTCCGACATGTCGCTCGGCGAGACGAACGCCTCGATCAGCCCCGCGACGCCGAGCACCGGGATGACGAGGAGCATCACTCTCGTCGCCTGACCCGCGCCGAGACGCAGCGCGTCGGCACGCGTCCGGTCGCCCGGCCGGACGATGGCCCACGCGAAGCGCAGACCCGCGCCGCCGGAGAGGAAGATCGCCGACAGCTCGAGGACGCCGTGTCCCGCGATGAACGCGAGGAGCCCACCCGAGAGCCCGTAGCTCTGCACGACCGCGAAGATCGTGCCGAGCATCGCGCCGTTCGTGACGAGGACGTACATGGTGAGGACGCCGAGCGTCATGCCGCCGGCGAACGCGACGACGGCGACGCGGACGTTGTTCACGATGATGAGCGGGCCCGCGATCGGCCGGAACCCTTCGGGGATGTCGGTCCAGAGCTGGCGGTGCGCGAGCTGCTGGCGGACGTCCTCGGGGAGCGCGCTCTGCGCGATCTGCGGGAATGCGAGCCCGATGAGGAACGTCGCGATCCCGAAGACGAACGAGAGGACGATCGCGGTGAGCGTCCACGGCAGCTGCGCGCGCACGCTCGCGGGAAGCTCTTCGACGACGAACCGCCGCAGGCGGCGTCCGCTCGTCGGCGCCTCGCTGTACACGAGGGCATGCGCCGCGGCGACGAGGTCGTTCAACCGCTCTGTCGCGACGTCGCGCGCGAAGTCGCGCCGCGCGATCGCGAGATCGGATGTGGTAGCGCGATAGAGGCGTCCGAGCTCGAGCACCTCGTCGGCCTTGAGCCGATCGACCCGTCCGCGTGCGGCGGACACGAGCTGGCCGAGCCGCGCCCAGCGCGCGCGGCGGTCCTCGACGAAGCGGTCGATCGTCACGCGTGCGAACGTACCATGAGCGCATGGCCGTCCAGCTCGGCCGGCTCGAGGTCGAGACGAGCGATCACGTGATCCTGCGGTACGACCTTGCCGCCGCCGGGAACCGCGGGTTCGCGGCGATCGTCGACTTCACCATCGCCACGCTCATCTTCATCGGCGCGCTCTTCGCGTTCGGCATCGCGTCGAATCTCCTCTTCGAGGCTGCCGTCTCGCCGTGGTTCGGCGTGTTCTTCCTCCTCACGTTCCTGATCGCGTGGTCGTACTTCGTGCTCCTCGAATGGCTCTGGCAGGGCCAGACGGTCGGGAAGCGCATGTTCGGGCTTCGCGTCATTCGCGACGACGGCGCACCGGCGGGCTTCATCGCGGTCCTCATCCGCAACCTCATGCGCGTCGTCGACTTCCTGCCCGTCTTCTACGGCCTCGGGCTCGTCATCGTCATCGCGTCCGCGCGATCGCAGCGTCTCGGCGACATCGCTGCGGGCACATACGTCGTCCGCGCGCCGCGACCGCGGCTCGACTACTTCTCGCTGCGCACGACGACGCCGCTCGGAGACGGCGCGACCGTCGCGATGCGTGCGCTGCCCGGTGAGGCGCAGCGTCTCGTGCGCGAGTTCGTCGCGCGCGAGGCGAAGCTCCGACCGGCCGAGCGCGCGAAGGTCGCGCACCAGATCGCGGAGCGCCTCCGTCCGTACCTGCTGGACACCGCGCGCGCGGGTGACGACATCGAGCTGCTGCATGCGGTCGCGCGATCGCTCCGCGCGAGCGGCGGGGACACGCGATGAACGATCTCGTGTGGTCGTTCCTCCTCTTCGCGGGCATCGCCATCGTCGCGCTGCTGCTCGGCCGTGGCCGACCGCGCGACGACATCCGGGTCCGCCGGCGGTGGGACGCCGCGTTCGATCAGGAGAGCCGGCGTCTCTCCCACACCGACGCGACCGGCGTCCTCCGCTGCCGCTCGTGCGGCGCGAGCGCGTCCGAGCGCGCGGGCCGCTGTCCCTCCTGCGGCTCCATCCTCTAGCCGCGTCCGGCAGGCTCGCGAGCGGCCAAAGGGGGCCTCGCAGCGCCGATATTTGACACTCGCAGTGACGCCCGGTGGAATGGACGCCGATGGCGACCGCCGAACGGACGCTCCCGGTGGCCCAGCCCCGTTATTCGGGGCTCATGGAATGGATCACCACGACCGATCACAAGAAGATCGGGATCCTCTACGTCACCACGACGTTCCTGTTCTTCCTCGCTGGCGGCCTGCTCGCGATGGCGATCCGCACGCAGCTCGCGACGCCAGACGGCACGCTCCTGACGGCGCAGCAGTACAACGAGGCGTTCACGATGCACGGGACGACGATGATCTTCCT
>DATDNP010000006.1:0-13686 GCA_036518215.1 Candidatus Limnocylindria bacterium | reverse complement strand
GTCCTCGCGATCGCGCGCACCGCCCGCGAGCAGGGCGATCTTCGCGCGATCGCGCTCGCGCAGCGCGACGTCGCCGCCGCGAACGACGTCGACGAGATCCTCTCGCGCGTCGTGTCGCACGCGGCGCTCACCTTCAGCGCGAAGGGCGCATGGATCGAGCGACGCGATCGACGCGGCGTCCCGACGCTGTCGCACATGCATGGCGTCACCGTGCGCCGCGAGCTCGCCACGATCGACGTGCCCCTCGACGACGCCACCGCGCTCGTCGCGGGGTTCGCCGCGCGAGACGAGCACCGCGAAGCGCTCGTCGCGGACCTCGCGGCGCACGCACGTCCGCTGCTCGCCGCCGCGAAGGAGCGTGCGAAGCTCCGCGAGCAGATCGAAACGGCGACGCGGCTCGCGGATGGTCTTCGCGCGCTTTCCGGAGAGACCGAGATCAGCGGGGTACTCACGCGGATCGTCGTGATGGCGGCATCGCTCGGCGGCGCTGCGACGCTCGTCCGGCGCAGCGACGGTGGCGTCCTCGCCGGCGACGCGCTGCCGGCATCGCTCGTGTCGTTCGTGCGCGACACGCGGCCGCCGATCGTCGTCACCGACGGCTCGTTCACGGGGACCGATGGCCGCAGGCTCACCGCGGTCGCCGCTGCGTCCGCCGGGCCGGGCCTCGTGATCGTCCTCGTCTCGCCGGAACGCGAGATCGAGGCCCCATCGCTTCGCGCCCTCGAGCTCATCGGAGCGGTCGCGGGCGGCGTGCTCGCGCGCATGGGCGAGCGCGACGTCGCGACGCGCGAGCGCGCGGAGCTGCGCGAAGAGACCGAGCGGCTGCAGACCGAGCTCCGCTCCCGCGAGGAGACGCTCGCATCGACCGTTCACGAGCTGCGCACGCCGCTCACGTCGGTGACCGCGTACGGCCAGCTCATCTCGCGCAATCTGCAGTCGGCGCTGCAGCAGCTCGCGCAGCTCGATCGACTCATCGGCGACCTTCGTCGCGACGCCGTGCCCGCGCTCACGCTCGCCGAGACCGACCTCCTGAAGCAGGTGAAGGACGCGGCGCAACGGCAGCGGCTCCTCACCAGCGCGAACGTGACGGTGGCCGCCGAAGGCGAGGGGCCGTTCGTCGTGCGCGCGGACGTCGGACGTCTCGGGCAGGTCCTCGACAACCTGCTCGGGAACGCGGTGAAGTTCTCGCCGAAAGACGCGCCGATCGACGTCGCCGTGCGTCGCGTCGAGGAGGTCGTGCTCGTGTCGATCGTCGACGAGGGCCGCGGGCTGTCGAACGAGGATCTCGAGCGTGTCTTCGAGCGGTACTACCGCTCGGCTTCGACCAGCGCGGACGTCCCCGGTCTGGGGATCGGGCTTGCGGTCTCGCGCGACATCGTGACCGCGCACGGCGGGCGGATCTGGGCGGAGAGCGCCGGTGTGGGGCGGGGGAGCACGTTCACCATCGCGCTACCGGCCGTCGCGAAGACGTCGAACGCCGAGGTGCGCTAGCTCGGCGTCGAGACCTCGCGGACGCGGGCGAGCGCATCGTGGAGCCCGTCTCGCCAGGGTGCGCCGTGACCGGGTAGGACGAGGCGCGCGGCGATCCCGTCGAGACGCGCGAGCGACGCGAACGCGAGAGCCCGGTCCGCATTGAACGGTGAGAGACGCGGACCTGTGCCGCCGCCGAACACGTCCAGCGTGACGAACGCGTCGCCGACGAAGATCGCGTCCTGCGACGCGACGTGGAGCGCGGCGCTTCCCGGGCTGTGCCCGGGCACGTGGATGACGCGCGGCCGACCGGGAACGTCGAGCGTCTCGCCGTCCGCGAACTCGCCCACGCTGAGGATGGGCGGCGGCTTGCGAAGCATCCCGTGCATGAGGCCGAAGAGCCCGAAGCGGAGCACCGCGGCGACGCTCACGGAGCCATGGAAGCTCGGCGTCTGTGGGCGCTTCGTGAGCGGCACGTCGTCCGTGTGGACGCGGATCGGCACGCCGCGTTCGCGGCGGATCCGCTCCGCGAATCCGATGTGGTCCGAATGCGCGTGCGTCAGGACGACGGCGCGCACGTCGTCGAGCGACCGTCCCAGCGCCGCAAGCTCCGACGGCAGCGAGCTCCAGTAGCCGGGCGCGCCCGCGTCGACGATCGTCACCGCGTCGCGATCCACGAGCAGATACGCGTTCACGTACCCGGGTCCGAGACGTCGAATGCCGGACGTGATCTCCACGCCCGGCATTCTGCGCCGACCCTCGACGGGAGGCGGCTAGATGAAGAGCGTCGTCGCGCCCTCGGCGGCCGCGAGTGCGGTCGCGGCGCCGGCGGGCTCCTCGATGCCGTCGACGAGGTCGTCGCGAACGAGACCCATCATGTCCATCGTCATCTGGCACGGGATGAGCTTCACGCCCATCTCCTTCGCGGTGTCGAGGAGCTCTTGCGGGCTCGACACGTTGTAGCGCTTCGCGAGAGTCCGCATCATCGCGGGTCCCATGCCCATGAAGTTCATCTTCGAGAGCTTGAGCTTGTCGGTACCGCCCGGATTCATCATCGCGAGCATCTGCTGCATCCAGTTCCGACCCGTGGCGCGGCCGTTCTTCACGAGCGCGAAGAGACCCCAGAACGTGAAGAAGATCGTGACGGGCTTTCCGAGCGCCGCGGCGGTGTTCGCGAGGATGAGCGTGGCCCACGTGCGCTCGAGGTCGCCGCTGCAGGCGAGGATGACGAGGCCGCCGGGCTCGGTCCTCGCTTCCGGCTGGAACCTGACCTCTGTATCGGTCGCGGGACGTTCGGCGATGAGTGTCATGGGGATCAACCCTTCTTCTTCAGGACGAAGCGGAACACGCCGCCGTCCTGCGTCTGCTCGACGATCTCGTTGCCGGTGGTCTTCGACCACGCGGCGAAATCCTTCAGCGAGCCCGGGTCGGTCGCGTGGACCTCGATGAGCTCGCCGGCCAGCATCTGCTTCAGCGCCTGCGCTGTCCTCACGATCGGGAGCGGGCACGAGAGGCCCTTCACGTCGAGGACTCGCGTGATGACCGCCATCCTGAACCTCCTATCCGACACGGCCCTGCGGGACCGTGATCCAGTACGCGCGGTTGAACGCCCACTTCGCCCAGTGCCAGAGGCGCGAGGGCTGCGGTGGCACCGGAGGGTGCGCGTAGTCGAAGCGGAGCGAGGTCGCGCGACCGCCGCCCGTCTCGAGGAAGCACATCACGCGCCCCTGGTACGCCGTCTTCGGCGCCGTGCCGCGGACGAGCGAGGCGATGCGGCTCGCGACCACCGGCGCCTCGAAGTGCGCGGTCGAGCCGCTCTTCGAGATGGGCAGGTCGGTCGCGTCGCCGATCGCGAAGATCCGCTCGTGCGCGTTGTGCTGCAGCGTTTCCCTGTTCGTGGGGATCCAGCCGCCCTGCCCACCGAGGCCCGAGGTCTCGATGACGGGCGAGCCGCGGTGCGGCGGGACGAGCACGAGCAGGTCGTACTCGGCCTCCTCGCCTTCGATCGAGGTCACAGTGCCCGTTCGCGTGTCGACCGATTCGACGTTGAAGAACGTCTGGAGACCGACGCCCTGGCGGTCGAAGATCGGCTGGACGAGCTTCGACGCGGATTCGATGGTGAACGCGCGGTTGAGCGGCGAGAGGAGCGTCACGCTGGACTTCTCGCGGATCCCGCGCCGCCTGAGGTACTCGTCCAACATGAGCACGAACTCGACGGGCGCGGGCGGGCACTTGTATGGGATGCCGGCCACGCCGACGAGGACGCGGCCACCCTTGAAGCGGCGCAGCTCCTCACGCAGGCGCAGAGACCCATCGAGCGAGTAGAAGTCGTGCGCACCGTCGTAGCCGGGCACGGCCTCGCGGTCGAGGCGCGAGCCGGTCGCGAGGACGAGATAGTCGTAGGGGATCGGTGCGCCGCGCTCGAGCGCGACGGTCTGCGCGAGCGGATCGATCTTCGTCGCCTTCTCGACGACGAGCTCGACATCCCTTCTCAGCAGCGTGCGCTCGTCGCGCGTGAGCCATAGCGCGTTCGCCTGGTCGAGCGCGACGTACAAGAAGCCCGGCTGGTAGAGATGCATCCCCGTGGCGTCGACGACCGTGACGGTCGCGTCGGCCTTGAGCTCCTTCTTCAGGAGGTTCGCGACGAGCGTCCCTCCGACGCCGCCGCCGAGGACCACCACGCGGGCGGGCATCAGCGTGCCTTCCGCACGATGAAGCGCGCGTAGCCGTCTTCCTCGATGACGCTCACGAGCTCGTGCTTCGCCTTCGCCGTCCACGCCGGAATGTCGGTGCGCGAGCCCGCGTCGCTCGAGATGACCTCGAAGACGTCGCCGACCTGACCGCCGCGGATCGCGCCGATGAGGTTGAGCAGCGGACCGGGGCACGCCATGCCCCGAGCGTCGATCGATCGCGTGATGATCGCTTCGGTCGTCGTCATCGCGGTGTTCCTCCTAGATGAAGGTGATGGGACCCGTGGTGGCGTCGTTCATGAAGGACGCGACGCCTTCCACGTCGTCCACGAGCGGGTCGAGATCGTCTTTGCTGATGCCGAACAGGTCCATCGAGAGCGCGCACGCGTGGATCCGCACGTCGCCGATGTCCTTCGCCTGACGGAAGAGCGCGCTCCAGTGCCGGTCGCCCACCTGATCCCTGTGCACGAGCGCGGCACCGTCCGCGCCGGCCTCCGCGACGACGCCGTGGTCGGCGCCGACGCGGTCCTTCCGGAACGCGTCGACGGCCCAGTACTGGAGGAACACGTTCACCGAGCGGCCCATCGCGGCCGCACCGGTGGCGAGGATCGCCGCGGCGCCGAGCTTGTCGTCGGTGCCTGAGAAGAGGATGAGAGAGAGCGTGCCGTCTTCCATCGTGCGCCTCCGTTCGCGAGGTACGTCGGCATCGTCGCTCTCGCGGAGCGCCGCGTCGTGAACGGAACGTCGTCCCGCTGTGGGTCGAACGGCTACGTCATGTCAGGCGTATTGGGACATGACCATATGCGGATACGCGCATATCTTCACGTACATGAAGAGCACCTCACGCGAGGACATCTTCCGGCTCCATGCCCGGTTCTGCCGCGCGCTCGGCGACGCGAACAGGCTGCTCATCATCGTCGCGCTCCACGAGCGTCCGCGTACCGTGAACGAGCTCGCCGCCGCGATCGGCGCGAGCCAGTCGCTCACGTCGCGCCACCTCGGCGTCCTGCGAGACAAGGGCCTCGTCATCGCGCAGCGCGAAGGTGCGTTCGTCCGCTACGAGCTGAGCGACCGGCGGATCTTCGCGGCAATCGAGATGCTCCTGGACGTCCTCGCCACGCAGCTCGGCCCGCGTGTGAAGCGATCCGCCGTCGCGCGCCTCCGCCCCGCCCGAGCCTCCTAGCCGAGCTGGTACGCGGTCGGGTCGACGTGCGCCGCGACGAGCACCGGCACGCGCGACGACAGCGCGTCACGGAAGGCCGCGCGGCATTCGGCCTCGGTCCTGACGTCGAATCCGTCCGCGCCGAAGCCACGCGCGATCGCGGGATAGTCGAGCGCGCCGAAGGTCGTGCCGGTGGCGGCGAATCCCTTTCGCTCCTGGCCCGCCTTGATCTGCGAGAGCGCATCGTCCGCGAGCACGACGACGATCACCGCGAGACCGAGCCGCGCCGCCGTCTCGATCTCGGCCATCGTCATCGCGAAGCCGCCGTCGCCGAGCACACACGCGACGGGCACGTCACGGTGGACGAGCTTGAGGCCGATCGCGGCGGGCAGGCCGTACCCCATCGACGACAGGCCGTTCGACATGAAGAAGGTCTTCGGGCGGCGTGCGACCCAGCACTGGCCGGTGACCGCCTTGTTGTACCCGACGTCGCACGTGGCGAGCGCGTCATCGGGCATCACATCGCGCAGCGCGCGGAGCACGACTTGCGCGGTGAGACCGGGACGCGACGGCGAGACGAACATGCGGAACGATGAGCGAAAGCGCTCGATCTCGCGCGCGTCGCGCTTCGGCTTCGGCGTGCCGGCGAGCGATCGGATCGCATCGATCGCCTCGTTCACCGGGCCGACGACCTCGACCGTGGACCGGTAGTACCGGTCGTCGTTCGGGAGCGGACCGAGGTGCACGACTTCGGGTCGCGGCGGCCAGTCACGATCGAGCTCGACGGGATCGAAGCCGATCATGAACACGACATCGGACGCCTCGATCTCTTCGTACAGCCGTCCGGTGCCGAGCATCTCGATCGTGCCGAGGAAGAGCGGGTGATCTTCCGGGAAGACGCCTTTCGACTTCGGCGAGTCCATGACGGGGATCGACCACTCCTCAGCGAACGCGATCAGGCGCGAAGCCGTCGTGCCGTCGTTCGCGTCCATCCCGGCGAGGATGAGCGGCCTCGCGCTTCGGACCAGGCGCTGCGCCGCGGCGCCCGCGGCGCCGGCGTCGATCGCCGGCATCCGGGTCGTGGGCATCGCGAACGACCGCGCCGCCTCGCCGGTGTCCTGCCTCGGCACGTCGCTCGGTGTCTCGAGATGCACGGGTCCACTGCGCGGCGAGAGCGCGACGCGGAGCGCGCGGTCGGTCACGTCGGCCGCATTCGATGCCGAAACGCGCGCCTGCCACTTCGTGATCGGCGCGTAGAGCGCCCGCGAGTCGAGCTTCTGGTGGGTGACGATCTCGTAGCGCGACATCGGCAGCTGGCCGGTGAAGGCGAGGACGGGCGAGCGGTCGAGGTACGCCTGCGCGATCCCGGTGACGAGGTTCGTCGCGCCGGGCCCGAGCGTCGCGACGCAGACCCCCGGGACGCCGGTCGACGCGGCCATCGCATCGGCCATGAATCCCGCGGACGTCTCGTGCCGCGTGAGCACGAACTCGAGCCCGGCCGCGCGAAATCCCTCGATGAGGTCGACGACCTCCCCGCCGGGGTGGCCCACGACATAGCGCACGCCCGCGTCCCGGAGACGGCCGCCGATGACCTGCCCGACGCTCGGCACGCGCCCATTGTCGCCACAATCAGGGGATGCTCGTCGGAGGCCGCGAGGTCAACGTCACGAACCCCGACAAGATGTTCTTCCCGGTGCCGGGCGTGACGAAGGGCGACCTGGTCCAGTACTACGTCGACGTCGCCCATCCGATCCTGAATCACGTCGCGCGGCGCCCGATGCAGATGAAGCGGCATCCGAACGGCGTCGACGGCGACTTCTTCTACCAGAAGCGCGTCCCGACACCGCATCCGGACTGGCTCGAGACCGTCCGCATCGAGTACCCGAGCGGCAACGTCGCTGACTTCCCGGTCGTCACCGACGCGGCCGGACTCGCGTGGATCGCGAACCTCGGCTGCATCGAGATGCACACGTGGCACTCGCGCGTGCCCGAGTTCACCAGACCCGATTACATGCTCATCGATCTCGACCCGAGCGAAGGCAACCCGTGGGAGCACGTGCGCGAGATCGCCATGGTGGTGAAGGATGTGCTCGACGAGCTCGGGGTCCCGTCATACCCGAAGACGTCCGGCGTGAGCGGCATGCACATCCTCACTCCGATCGAGCCCGAGCTCCCGTTCCCCGAGGTGCGCCGTCTCGCGAAGGCGATCGCGAAGGAGGTCGCCGACCGGCTGCCGAAGATCGCCACCATCACCTGGGTCGTGAAGGACCGCACCGGCGTGTTCGTCGACTACGGGCAGAACGCCTTCGATCGCACCATCGCCTCCGCCTATTCGATCCGGCCGATGCCGGACGCGCGAGCGTCGGCGCCGCTGCGCTGGGACGAAGTCCCCGACGTCGATCCCGCACGGTTCACCCTCCTCACGATGCGCGAACGCATCGCCGACGTCGGCGACCTCACGGCCGAGATCTGGTCGAAGAAAGTGAGCCTCCTCCCGCTGTTCGCGAAGCTGAAGCTCAAGCCGCCAGTGCTCGACGACCGCGTCCTCGTGAAGCCGAGCCGCGTGCGCAACTGGACCGAGGAGGAGCAGCGGGCATGGCGCGAACGCGCTCGCGCCACGGGCTGGAATCTGGGGAAGTCGCGGCGGCCGCCGAAGGCATGACGGTCCTCGTGCACCGCTGACACTCGTCTCTCAGCGCCGCCGTACTACGATGCGCGCCTCGCGCACCTGTGGGAGGAATGGATGAAGACGCTCGCCGTCCCGCTCGCTCTCGTGCTCGCGCTCGCCGCCTGCTCGCCAACGGCATCGACGACCTCACCGAGCCCCACCGTTTCGGCGGCGGCGACGAGCGCCGCTCCGACCGCGTCACCGGCGCCGAGCGCTACGTCACCGATCCCGACGATCCCCGCTCCCGTCGCCGTCGAGGTCCCGGTCGCCGGGTCCGCGCTCCTCGTGCTCGACATCACGAACACGATCTGCGACGTGCGTCCCTCGTGCGTCGCGTCGGTGCCGAAGATCGCGAACCTAGTGAAGAAGGCGCGCGACGCGAAGGTCCCGGTCATCTACAGCACGACCACGACCGCGGGGACGCAGGTCCGGTCAGAGGTCGCACCGCAGTCCGGTGATCCCGTGGTGCAGGGACGGGCCGACAAGCTCTATCAGACGAATCTCGAGCAGATCCTGAAGGACAAGAACGTGCAGACCGCGGTCGTCGTCGGGTCCGCGTCGAACGGCGCGGTGCTGTACACGGTCTTCGGCCTGAATCTGCGGGCCATCACCGTCGTCGTCGCGCAGGATGGGATCTCGGCCGAGCCGGAGTTCCCGACGACGCTCACGCGGTGGCAGCTGCTCAACGAGCCAGGCTTCGCGAACGCCGACAACAAGCCGCTCGCGAAGGGTCAGGTGACGCTCAGCACCACCGACCTCATCACGTTCAAATAGCGCCGTGCCCTAGCGGGGTCGCGCTGCCGCGCTCCTGAAGTCCGCGTCCTGCGGATCTGGAAGGTCGAGCGGCGGCGCGATCTTCGTGTCCCAGAACGCGATCGCTAGGTACAGCACCACGGTGACCGTGAATGCAAGAGAGCCAAGGAAGGCCTCCATGCTGAGAGCGTGCGCAGAACGGGTGCCCGTCTCTAGGGCGGAAGGTCACGTTCCTGTGAATACTTTCAGCCTCGAAGTAACTCCTCGAGCGTCGGGTCGCCCTTCCGCGGTGCGGTATCGAGCTGTGCCCACGTGCAGTCCTGCGGCTCCTTGTCGGGCCTGAACCGGAGAAAGCGCGTGCCGTGCCGAAAGCGGTCGCCTTCGAGCTTGTCGAAACGGATCTCGCACACGACGACGGGACGCGTCTCGTGCCACGGAAGATCCTTTCCGCCCGACCAGCGCGAGCCCGCGCCGGGGATCCGACGTCCGCTCTCCTCGAGCTGCGCGACCTCGGCGGCGAACTGCTTCGCGAACGTCCCCTCCTCCTCCTTGAGCGGTGGCAAGAGCTTCTGCAGCTGCTTCTCGAGCTCGCCGCCGATCCCGGAGGTGTGACCGACGAAGTCGAGCGATCCGTCATCGCGATACAGGCCGAGCAGGATCGACGCGATCCGCGCGCCGCTCGTTCGATATCCGACGATCACGCAGTCGACCGTGCGGTGGTGCTTCACCTTCTGCACGGCCTCGCGTGAGCCCGGCATGTACGGAACGTCGGTGCGCTTCGCGACGATGCCGTCGAGCCCGAGGACCTCGAGGCGCTCCAGCCAGAAGCGCGCCTGTGCGACGTCGCGCGTCGTCTCCGATAGCGTGAAGCCCTTCACGTGCTTCTCGAGGAACGCACGGCGCTCGGCCAGCGGCCGCCGGTGCAGCGGCTCGCCGTCCCAGAGGAGGACGTCGAACACGATGAAGCGTGCCGGTGTCTCCGCAGAGAGCTTGCGGATGCGCGACTCCGCTGGGTGAAGCCGCATCTGCATGAGGTCGAACTCGAGCTTGCCCTGCTGCTCGATGACGATCTCGCCGTCGAGCGCCGAATGCGGCGGCATCTGCTCGCCGAGCGGCCGCAGCTCCGGGAAGTACCGCAGCAGCGGACGTCCGTTCCTGCTCCAGAGGCCGAGCGCCGCGCCGTCGTTCTCGAACACGCCGCGGAATCCGTCCCACTTCGGCTCGTACCACCAGTTCGGTCCTTCGGGGATCTTCTCGACGAGGAGCGCCTCCTGCGGCGGGAACGGAACGTTCGGCCCCGCGGGCGAGACGATGTCCTCGGGACGCAGACGTCCGGAGGACGGCGGCCGTCTCCTCACCGCTTCTTCCATTCGTTCGCGCTCGCGCGCAATTCCTTCGCGCCGGCGGCGAGCGACCGCGCTCCGCTCGCGCCGAGCATCTCCGCGAGCTCGTCGACCGTCTCGCGCTCGTCGAGACGGGTCGCGACGACGTGCGTGCGACCCTTGCGCACCTCTTTGTGGACGGCGATGTGCTGGTCGGCGTACGCCGCGACCTGTGGGAGGTGGCTGACCACGAGGACCTGATGGTGGCGCCCGAGCGACCACAGCGCACGCCCGAGGGTCTCGCCGACGCGTCCGCCGACGCCCGCATCGACCTCGTCGAAGACGAGCACGGGCGTCCGGTCGCTCGCCGCGAGCGTCACCTCGAGCGCGAGCATGATGCGCGACAGCTCGCCACCCGACGCGATCTCGTCGATCGGCTTCGCCGGCTCGCCGGGGTTCGGTGCGATGAGGAAGCGCACGTCGTCGCCACCGCTCGCGTCGGGCTCGCGCGGCACGAGGGCGACGGAGAACCGGCAGCGCGCGAGCGCGAGATCCTTCAGCTGTGCCTCGACGGCCGCCGCGAGCTTCGTCGCGGCCTTCTCCCTCGCGTCGTGCAGCGCTTTCGCGGCCTTCGCGAGCGCATCGCGCGCGGCCCGCTCGTCAGCGTCGAGCTCGGCGAGCCGCGTCTCGCTCGCGCGCAGCGTCTCGAGCTCTGCGGCGCTCCGTTCGCCGTGCGCGACCACGGCCGCGACGTCGTCGCCGTACTTGCGCTTCAGCTCGTAGAGGAGGTCCGAGCGTGCCTCGAGGTCGGCGAGACGCTTCGGGTCGGCGTCGGTCTCGTCCGCATAACGCCGGAGCTCGGACGCGAGCTCGTCCGCCTCCGAGACGAGCGCGGATGCGCGCTCGACCATCCGCGCGAGCCGCTCGTCCGTCTCCGCGGCGCGCCGCAGCTCGCGTTCCGCGAGCGCGAGCCGATCGCGCGCGCTCGCGCGGTCGCCGGCGAGCAGCTCCTGCGCCGCGTGCGCGAGCTCGCGGAGCTTCTCAGCCGACCGCGCGACGGCGAGCGAGGCGTCGAGCTCGCGCTCTTCGTCGGCTCGGAGCTTCGCGCCGCGGATCTCCTCGACCTCATGCGCGAGCAGCGCCGCGCGTCGTTCGCGCTCGCGCGGATCGCCCCCGAGCGATGCGCGCTCGACCTCGAGCGCTCGCAGCGTCGCGTGCGCCGCGGCCGTCTTCGCGCGAAGCGCGTCGTGACCGCCGAACGCGTCGAGGACGTCGCGCTGCGTCGACGGTCGCGCGAGCCGCAGCTGGTCGCCCTGGCCGTGGATCGCGACGAGCTCGGCGCCCGTGTCGGCGAGTGTGCTCACCGGCACGGTACGTTGGTCGATACGCGCGGGCGAACGTCCTATCGCGATCTCGCGCGAGAGGATGAGATCGTCGGCGCGCGCGCCTGCGAAGACGGCCTCGATGTACGCGCGCTCCGCGCCTTCGCGCACGAGCCCTGAGGCGACGCGGCCGCCGGTCACGGCGAGGAGCGCGTCGACGAGCATCGATTTCCCGGCACCGGTCTCGCCCGTGAGCACGGTGAGCCCAGGACCGAGATCGAGCCGGAGCTCCGAAACGAGAGCGAGGTCCTTCACCGAGAGCTCCGCGATGTACGCGGCCACGGGCGAAGGACCTCGCTTCAAGACGAGTGCGTGCGGCGGATTACTTGCCGCGCTTGGCGAGGACCGCGTCCTTTGCCTGCTTGGCGATGCGGAACTTGAGCACGCGCTTCGCCGGGATCTGGATCGTCTCGCCGGTCGCCGGGTTGCGTCCGAGCCGCGCCTTGCGGTCGACGACGACGAGCTTGCCGACGCCGGGGAAGGTGAACCCGTTGCGCGCCTCTTTGTACGAGAGCGCCGCGAGCTCGTCGAGCACACCGCCGACCTGCTTCTTGGTCAGTCCCGTCTTCTCCGACAGCCGGTTGAGCGTCTCAGACTTCGAGATCCCCGCCACTTCGTCCTCCAAAGGCCTCGATGGGCCATGTTTTCAAGGGTCGCGGGGCATTCTCACACATAAACGCCCCAAATGTGGCCACTATCTCGGAGACATGACCCTGAAAGTGACCGACGAACCACCCGACCGGCCCGAGTGGGTGAGCGAGACGATACGGCTCGTGTCCGAGGTGAACGACCAGCGGCGTGGCGAGCTCCTCGCGCGCGTCGCCCGCGCGAGCGACGCAGACCTCACCGGCGGGAGCGATGACGCGTGGGGGCTGGGGCAGATCGCGGTGCACCTCCTCCTCATCGAACGCGGCGCTGCCTTGATCGCCCTTGGGCTCAGCAAGGGCGAGCTGCCCGGGAATACCGGACAGCCGAGGCCGAGCGCCGCGGCCGTCACGCGCGAGGGCATCGCGAGCCTCGCCCGGAAGGCCGGCGACGCCGCAGCGCGCCTGCGGGCGGAATTCCCGGCTGTCCCGGACACGGCGACCGTGGCGAGGCATCCGTATTACGGCGACCTGAACGCGTTCGGGTGGCTCCTCATGGTCCCGAACCACTACCTCGCGCATCTGCAAGCCCTCGACACGGGCAGGACGAGCGCCCTCTAGGGCGGCATACTCGCGGGAGGGACTATCGCTGGAGGGACGACGGCATGGTCAAGGAAGCTGATCGTTCGGCTGCGCTCGAGACGTTCGCGCAGGAGCACCGGACCTTCGCGCCGCCGAAGGAGTTCGCGGCGAGAGCGAACGTCAAGGATCAGGGGATCTACGACCGCGCTCGGAAGGACCTCGAAGGCTTCTGGGCCGAGCAGGCGCGGACCCTCGCCTGGCGGAAGCCGTTCACGAAGGTCCTCGAGTGGGACGCGCCCTACGCCAAGTGGTTCCTCGGCGGCGAGCTGAACATCTCGGAGAACTGCCTCGACCGCCACGTGAAGGCCGGGAAGGGCACGAAGGTCGCCTACTACTGGGAGGGCGAGCCCGGCGATGCGCGGGCGCTGACGTATCAGGACCTGCTCGACGAGACCCAGCGCGCGGCGAATGCACTCAAGTCGCTCGGCGTGAAGAAGGGCGACCGCGTCGCCATCTACATGCCGATGATCCCCGAGCTGCCCGTCGCGATGCTCGCCTGCGCGCGCATCGGCGCGCCGTTCACCGTCGTCTTCGGGGGCTTCTCCGCCGAGGCGCTCTCCGGCCGCATCAACGACTCCGAGGCGAAGGTGCTCATCACCGCGGATGGCGGGTATCGCAAGGGGAACATCGTCCCGCTCAAGAAGAACGCCGACGACGCGATCGCGCAGACGAAGACGATCGAGAAGGTGCTCGTCGTCCAGCGGACGAAGCACGAGGTCCCGTGGACGGCGGGGCGCGACGTGTGGTGGCACGAGCTCGTGGCGCAGCAGAAGCCGGACTGCCCGCCGGAATCCGTGGGCAGCGAGGACATGCTCTACCTGCTCTACACGTCGGGCACGACGGCGAAGCCGAAGGGCATCGTCCACACGACCGCCGGGTACCTCACCGGCGTCGCGACGACGCACCGCATGGTCTTCGACATCAAGGACGACGACGTGTACTGGTGCGCCGCCGACATCGGATGGGTCACCGGTCACAGCTACATCGTCTTCGGGCCGCTCGCGAACGGGACG
>DATDNP010000005.1:0-7354 GCA_036518215.1 Candidatus Limnocylindria bacterium | reverse complement strand
GTCACCCGCCCTGGCGGCCTGGACGTCGTAGGGCACGATCGGCGCGTCGCGACCCGCGGCTCGCTCTCGCTGGTATCTCGTCCAGTTCCCCTCCCAGCGACGGAGAAGGCCGCCGTCGATCAGCCAGAGCTCCGTGGCGAGCTTGTCGATGAAGTAGCGGTCGTGCGAGACGAAGAGCAGCGTCCCGCCGAAATCGGCGAGGACGCGCTCCAGCTGCTCGCGAGCGGCGAGATCGAGATGGTTCGTCGGCTCGTCGAGGACGAGCAGGTTCGCCTGACGCACCGACAGCTTCGCCAGCGCGAGGCGCGAGCGCTCGCCGCCGGAGAGCACGCCGACCGCGCGATCGACGTCTTCGCCGCGGAAGAGGAAGCGCGCGAGCAGATCGCGCGCATGCTGCTCATCGAGGCCGCTCGACGCACGTAGGGTCTCGAGCACCGTATCGGAGCCGGTGAGCTCGGCCTGCGCCTGTTCGAGATACGCGACACGCACCATCGGCGCAGACGAAACGTATCCGTCGAGCGGCGCGAGGTCGCCCACGAGCGTCCGCACGAGCGTCGTCTTCCCCGCGCCGTTCGGCCCGACGACCGCGACGCGCGCGTCGCGACCGATCCGGAGCGGACCGGTGCGGACGACCGCGTCCCTGTACCCGACCGCGAGCGAGGTCGTCTCGAGGACGGTCTCGCTACCGAGATCCGCGGCCTCGAGCTTCCAGGTATGCCGTGCGTCATGCGTCGGCGCCTCGATCCGCTCGACGCGTGCGAGCTTCTTCGCGCGGCCACGGGCTTCCTTCGACCGCTGTCCCGCGCCGTAGCGACGGATGAACTCCTCCGTCCGCGCGATCTCCTCGGCCTGGCGCTCCGCGGCGACGGCCTGCGCGGCCTCGCGGTCCGCGCGCTGACGCGCGTAGTGGGTGTATGACCCTTTGTACTCGACGACCGTACGTAGCTCGATCGAGAGCGTGCGGGCCGTGACGCGGTCGAGGAACCAACGGTCGTGCGAGGAGATGAGCGCCGTGACGTCGCGGTCGACGAGGAAGCGCTCCAGCCATTCGAGCGCCGCGACGTCGAGATGATTCGTCGGCTCGTCGAGCAGCAGCACGTCCGGGTCGTCGAGCAGGAGCCGCGCGAGCCCGAGACGCGTGCGCTCGCCACCGGACAGCGTCGCGACCTGGCGCTCCATGAGGTCCGCCAGACCGAGCCCTGCGAGGACACGCCGGAGCGTCGCCTCGAAGTCGTAACCGCCGGCGTGGTCGAAATGGTGCTGCAGGTCGGCGTAGCGCTCGAGGGTCTCGGCGTCCGCGTCGCCGAGCGTCGACTCCATCGCGCGAAGCTCGGACTCGAGCTCGCGCAGATGCGCGGCGGCGCCGCGCGCATGCTCCTCGACCGTCCCGCTCGCGTCCTCGAGGAGCTCCTGCCGCAGGAAACCGAGGCGCGTGCCCCGCGCGTACGCGATCGTCCCCGCGTCGGGCTCGTCGAGGCGCGCGCACATGCGGAGGAGGGTCGTCTTGCCCGTGCCGTTCGGGCCGACGAGGCCGACGCGATCGCCCTCCGCGAGTCGGAACGACACGTCGTGCAGCAGCTCGCGGTCGCCGAACCACCGCGCGACGGCCTGGACGGATATGAGGCTCATCGTCGCTTCGCGCCGATTCGCAAGACACCCTTCTTCGCAGGGGCTCCGCCCCTGCCACCCTGGTTACGGGCTTGGTCGCTGACAGCCATGGTCTCCATCATCGGTGAACGCTGGCAGCGTGGGCAGTGGAACGTCCCGCGGCCGCCGACCACCGTTCGCACGATGCTCCTGCCGCAGCGGGGACATGGTTCGCCCGCGCGGTCGTACACGTTGAACTCGCGCTGCATCCGTCCCTGCTGCCCGCGCGCGTCGCGGTAGTCGCGGCGCGAGGCGCCGCCGAATCGGATCCCCTTCCGAAGCACCCAGCGGATCGCCTCGTGCAGGCGGGCGACCTCCGCAGGCTTGAGCGAGCCGGCGCTGCGCTGCGGGTGGAGGCGCGCTCGCCAGAGCGCCTCGATCGCGTAGATGTTCCCAACGCCGGCGATCGCGCGCTGATCCAACAGCAGCGGCTTGATCGCGGCACGCGGCCGCCGCCGGAAGAGCTCCGCGAGCCATCGCGCGGTGAACCGCCGCGAGAGCGGCTCGATGCCGAGAGCGCGGTGGAGCGGCATCTTCGCCGCACCGCGTTCGGGCTCGCCGGCAAGCTCCTTCAGGTCGACGATCGCCATGCGGCCGAACTTCCGCGTGTCGGCGAAGTCGAGCACGCTGCCGTCGTCGAAGAGCACGGTCGCCCGCGTGTAGGCGTCCGCCGTCGCGCGCTGCTCCTGGAACAGGAGCTTCCCCGTCATGCGCAGCGACACGATGAGCGCGTCGCCGTCGTCGAGCTCGAACACGACGAACTTCCCGCGTCGGCCGACGCCACCGATCCGCCGTCCCGCGAGCCGCGCCGCGAAGAGCTGCGCGGGCATCGGTTCGGTCACGCGATGCCAGAACGACTCGAAGTCCGCGATGCGCTTGCCGACGACGAGGGCCCGCAGCTGCCGCGCGATGGTCTCGACCTCGGGAAGCTCAGGCAGTGGCGGGCACCTGCAGCCGAGTCATCTCGTCCCAGTTCGCGCCCGTGCGCACGTCGACGACGAGCGGCACGTCGAGCGTGTACGCCCGCGACATCTCCTCAGAAAGCACGGCGGCCATCTCATCGACCTCATCCGTCGGCACCTCCGCGACGAGCTCGTCGTGCACCTGGAGCAGCACGCGCGCCTGCAGGCTGCTCGCGGCCAGGCGGTCGTACACGCGGCGCATCGCGATCTTCATGATGTCGGCGGCGGTGCCCTGGATCGGCATGTTCACCGCCATCCGCTCGGCCCCCGAGCGGATCGCGCGATTGGGCGACGTCATATCGGCGATGTACCGCCGGCGCCCCATGAGCGTCTCGACGTAGCCCTGTTCGGCCGCGAAGGCCTTCGTCTCGATCACGTACCGCTGGAGCTGCACGTACCGCCGGAAGTATTCGTCGATGAAGCGCTGCGCCTCATCACGGGACATCTTCATCCGCGACGCGAGGCCGAAGTCGCTCATGCCGTAGGCGATGCCGAAGTTCAGCATCTTCGCGACGTCGCGCTGCTCGCGCGTGACCTCGGCCTCCGTGACGCCGAACCCCGCGGCCGCGGTGCGCCGGTGCACGTCGGCGCCCTCGCGGAACGCCTTCGTGAGCTCGGGGTCGCCGGAGACATGCGCGAGGACGCGCAGCTCGATCTGCGAGTAGTCCGCGGCGACGAGCGCGTGCCCCGCGCTCGCCACGAACGCGCGGCGGATCCGCCGGCCGAGCGCTGTGCGGATCGGGATGTTCTGCAGGTTCGGGTTCTTGCTCGAGAGACGGCCGGTGGCGGCAACCGCCTGATCGAACGTCGTGTGCACGCGCTTCGTGTCGGGGTCGATGAGCGCGCCGAGACCTTCGGCGTACGTCGACCGCAGCTTCTCGATCTCGCGGTACTCGAGGATCTTGTCGATGACCGGGTGCGCGCCCCGCAGGTCTTCGAGCACCGCCGCGTCGGTCGAGAACCCGGTCGCGGTGCGGCGGCCACGAGGCAGCTTCAGCTCCTCGAACAGGAGCGACGCGAGCTGCTTCGGCGAGTTGATCGGGAATTCGTGTCCGACGGCCTCGTACGCCTCTCGCTCGATGCGCGCGACCTCGCGCGCGAATTCCTCTCCGAGCGAGCGCAGGTACCCGACATCGACGGCGATGCCGACCTCCTCCATCTCGACGAGGACGTCGACGAGCGGGAGCTCGACCTCCTCGAACAGCCTGCGCATGTGGAACCGATCGAGCTCGTCATCGAAGAGCGTGCCGAGCCGCGCCGCGGCCACGGCTCCCGCACCCGCGCGCGCGGTCCGCTCCTCCTGCGTCGCCATGCGATTCGGATCCTTCCGGTCGGGCACCGGCAGCACCGGCACTTCGAGCTTGAGGCGCTCGGCCGCGAGGTCCTCGAGCGCGTGATAGCGACGGCTCGCGTTCACGAGGTACGACGCGAGCATCGTGTCCATGCGTACGCCGCGAAGTTCGGCGTCGGTACGACGGAGCGCGCGGCGCGCCGTCTTCGCGTCATGGACGGTCTTCGCGATCTCGGCGTCCGCGAGGACGTCGGCGACCGCCTTCGGGACCCCGCCGTAGGCCGGGAGGTACCACGCGCGTTCGCCGACGGCGATGCCGAGACCGACGAGATCCGGATGGCGCCGCACCTCGACGTCGGCGTGGAGCGCGAGCATGCCCGCATCCCGAGCGGCCTTCGCGATCTCGGCGGCATCCTCGGCGTCCGCGAGCTTCGTGTCGACGGGCGACGGGGTCGCCGGCGCCGTGTCGAGACCGAGCGCGAGCTGCCCCGGCCGCGCCGCCGGCGCGCTACGTGCCGGCGCGAGGTTCGCGTCGGCCGGCGGGAGCCGGGGGATGAGGCTGCGGAACTCGAGGTCGCGGAAGAGCTCGAGGATCGCCGCGCGGTCGTAGCTCGTCCAGCGCGTGCGCTCGGTGTCGAGCGTCACCGGAAGATCGGTGACGATGGTCGCCATCATGCGGCTCTTGAAGACCTGCTCCTTGTGCTGTTCGAGCCCCTCGCGAAGCTTCGGCGTGTACTTCGACAGATCCGCATAGACGCCCTCGAGGTCACCGTGCTCCGCGACGAGCTTCGCGGCCGTCTTCTCGCCGACGCCGGGGACGCCCGGGATGTTGTCGGTCGTGTCGCCCTTGAGGGCCTTGAAGTCGATCATCTGCGCCGGCTTCAGGCCGTAGCGCTCCTGGATCTTCGCCTCGTCGTACACGACCGTGTTCTGGAAGCCGAGGCGGGTCGTGAAGAGCTTCACGTTCGGCGTGACGAGCTGGAGCGGGTCGAGGTCGCCGGACACGATGACGGCCTCGAGCCCCGCGGCGTCGGCCTGTCGCGCGAGCGCGCCGATGACGTCGTCGGCCTCGTATCCGGGAAGCGCGTAGATGGGGATCCCGAAGCGCTCGAGGATCTCCTTGCACCGCTCGAACTGCGGGCGCAGCTCATCGGGCATAGGCTTGCGCGTCGCCTTGTACGTGACGTCCGCTTCATGTCGCCAGGTCTTCTGGGGCAGATCGAACGCGGCGGCCATGTGCTGCGGCTTCAGCTCTTCGATCGCCTTCAGGAGGATCGAGGCGAAACCGAATGTCGCGTTCGAGAGCTCCCCCTTCGTCGTCGTGAGCGGCGGGATCGCGAAGAAGCCGCGGTAGATGAGGGAGTTGGAGTCGATGAGGAGAAGTCGCTCGCGCACCTATCGAGTATGAACGGACGCGCCTAGATCGACCGCAGCCTCCGCTGCAGAGCGAGCGCGATGATGCCGGTGACGATCGCGAGCACGAGCCAGACCCACGGGCTCGGGCCGACCGCGATGCCGGGCGCGCTGTGTTGTTCGGGGACCTGCGCGGCGTACGCATTCGTCGGCGGGACCGGGGTCGGACCCGGAGTCGTGGCAGCGAACGCG
The DNA here is from genome assembly GCA_036518215.1 of Candidatus Limnocylindria bacterium. Classification (GTDB taxonomy): domain Bacteria; phylum Chloroflexota; class Limnocylindria; order P2-11E; family P2-11E; genus CF-39. The sequence continues at coordinate 1,849 of DATDNP010000005.1, read as the reverse complement.
CCGGGTGCGGTCGGAGCGGCCTTCGCGTCGCTCGTCGGGCCTGCCGACGCGGCGGCGCGGTCCTGCGACGTGACGTTCGCCTGCGACGCGGCCTGCGGCGCCACCGCCGCCGCGCCGCTCGCGGCCGTGCTTGCGGAACCGCCGGCGAGGAAGCCGATGTTTGCGAGGATCGCGCTCGCCATGAAGAGGAACACCGAGACGCCGCTCGCGAGCGTCGCGAGCGTACGCAGGGGCGCCATCCACAGCGGGGCGGTCGCGAGTCGCGGAACGAGCCGGCGCGACGGGACCGGGCCCGGGAGCGAGCGGAGCAGCGTCGCGACGCCGCGCAGCTCGGCGACCCGCGCCCGGCAGTCGGGGCACGTGTCCAGGTGCGTGTCCACGGCCGCCCGCTCGGCGGGCGTGAGGGCACCGTCGAGATACGCGGAGAGGTGCTCGCGCGGATGGAGGGTATCGGTCATCGGTCTCCTCTACAGACGCCGGAGAGCGCGCGAGGTTCCCTCATCCGGCCGACCCCTTCCAGCCCTTCGCGACGAGGGCGTTCCGGACAGCGAGGCGACCACGATGGATGCGCGACTTCACCGTCCCGATCTCAGTGTTCGTGATGACCGCGATCTCCTCATAGGGAAACCCTTCGACGTCCCGCAGGAGGAGCGCAGCGCGCTGCTCCTCGGGGATCGCCTGCAGCGCCTCCTCGACCAGAGCGAGGGCCTCGTGCGACGACGCGACCTCCGCGAGCTCGGGGCCGCCGGCGGCAGGCTCCGCCCACATCATCTCCTCGTCGTCGGGCGGATCGAGAGGCAGCTCGGGCCTGCGTTTGCGCGCGCGCACGCGATCGAGCGCGCGATTCGTCACGATCCGGAAGAGCCACGCCCGGAACGACGTCCCCTCGAACGAGCGGATCGACCGCCACGCAGAGAACAGCGCGTCCTGCACGACGTCCTTGGCCTCCGCACCGGGACCGACGATGCGCGCGGCATGCCGATAGAGCGCACGCTCGGCATCGCGCGCGAGGTCCTCGAACGCTCGCGGATCACCGGCGCGCGCTCGCTCGACGAGCTCGCTTCCTCCGTCGCCTGATTTCGTGCCGGCGTATGTCATCGGCTACGCTCCGGACCGGTGGAACAGCGGAAACACGTCGTCGTGATCGGCGAGGACGACGAGCCGATCGCGCGATTGCTGCGTGATGCGATCAATGACGAGCCAGCCTATCAAGCAGTCATCGTCCCCGACGGAGCGCTCGTCCTCGAGACCGTGCGCCAGGTCCACGCCGACCTTCTCATCCTCGACGTCATGATGCCTGGCCTGAACGGGATCGAGGTGTACGACCGCATCCGCGCCGACCAGCAGGTGCGGAACATGCCGGTCCTCTTCGTCACCGCGGCAAGCAGCAACTTCCAACGGCAGTTCGGCGAACGCCGCATCAGCGACGTCATCCAGAAGCCGTTCGACCTCAACGATCTCCTCCAGAAGGTGCGGGAGCTCTGCCCATCCTGAGCGCCGATCGGCGCTGGGCGACCCTCGCGGCCCTCGCGCGCCGCATCGCCGTCGAGGTCGGCGACGACATCGTCGAGACGAACGTCGACATCGTCACCCGCAAGCCGGGCCGCGCCAACTTCGCGACCGCGGCCGATCACGCGGCGGAGAAGAAGATCATCGAGCGCCTCGCCGCGCACGATCGCACCGTGCCGGTGCTCGCGGAAGAGAGCGTGAAGCGATCGCTGCGCTCCGCGGAGCGCCTCTGGGTCGTCGATCCGATCGACGGCACGCTGAACTTCAGCCGCGGGCTTCCGTTCTACTGCGTCGTCATCGCGTATGTCGAGGACGGGAGGACGCGTGCGGCCGCCGTCCA
>DATDNP010000004.1:0-8368 GCA_036518215.1 Candidatus Limnocylindria bacterium | reverse complement strand
GACGCTCGAGCCCGCGTCGAACGCGGGCGCGTTCTTCGGTGGCGCGATCCCGGTGCACGACAACCCGGAGCTCATCCGTACCGACGAGCTCGGCGTCCCGGTCGCGCGCGACATGGGCGGCGCCAGCGCGGTGCTCCTGCGTGGCCACGGCGCGCTCGTCGTCGGCGCGGACGTCCCCGAGTGCGTCACCGCGGCCCTCTACCTCGAGGAGAGCGCGCAGCGGAACTATCTCGCCGCGACGCTCGGCGGGATCAAGCCATACACGAAGGACGAGATCCGCCGTGTACGCGAGATGCTCGCCTCACGCTTCGTGATCGACAAGACGTGGCTCTACGCGCTCGAAAAGGCGAAGTTCGCGGGAGCGCTCGCGGGTCTCGAGTAGCTATTGGCCGCCCGGTGTCTCCGGCGTTGCGGCTGCCGCGAGCACGGGATCGGGGAGACCGCGGAACGAACGGATCTCGTCGGTCCGCACGTTGACGGCCGCGATCGCGAGCGCGATCACGCCGGCGCCCGTGACCAGCGCGAACCCCGGACCGCCGATGGACACGGCGACGCCTGACTCGAGCTGCGCCATCTGGGTGAAGCCGCGTCCGGCGAGCAGCACCGTCGAAAGACTGCGACCGCGATAGCGATCGTCCGCCTGCAGCTGGAACATCGTGTTGCGCATCGCGGTCCAGAACGCATCGAACGCCGCGGCGACGAGGATGAGCACCGCCGCGAGCTCGAACCGCGCCGGCACGGCGACGAGCGCGAGCGTCGCGCAGTAGAAGCCGCCGGCGACGATCATCGCGCGCCCCTTGTGCTCGATGTCCCCGAGCATCACGAGGCCGATCGTGCCGACGAGCGCGCCGAGCGCCTGCGCCGACAGGAGGAGGCCGAGGCCTTCGGGGCCGGCCTTGAAGACGTCGGTCGCGAGGATCGTGATGAGGGCCGTGTTGATCCCGAAGAGGCTGTGGATCGACTCGAGCAAGAGGACGGCGCGCAGCAGCGGCCGTTGGAGCGTGTACCGAAGCCCCTCCGCGACGTCCCGCATGAGCGGCGACGTGGCGCGGAGCGTCGTCGTGGGCACGCGCATGAGCGCGAGCGCGAGGAGGATCGCGGCGTAGCTCGCGACGTTCACGAAAAACGAGACCGCGGGCCCGTACGTCGCGATGACGACGCCCGCGATGCCCGGTCCGGCGAGCCGCGCGAGCCGGAACACCGCCGAGTTCAGCACGGTCGCGTTCTGCATGTCCGAGCGCGGGACGAGGTTGGGGAAGAGCGCGCGGCGTGACGGCGCGTCGAAGGATCCGAGCGCGCCGTTCACGGCGCTGAAGACGTAGATGTGCCATGCCTGCACGTGTCCCTGGAGTGCCAGGATGCCGAGCACCGTCGACGACAGCGCGAACCCGATCTGCGTGAAGAAGAGCATCCGTCGCCGGTCGGTCCGGTCCGCGATCGCGCCGCCGAAGAGGCCAAAGAGGATGATCGACACCGCCCGGATCGCGCCGCCGAGGCCGAGGAGGATCGGGTCCGCGGTGATCTGATAGAGGAGCCACGACGTCGTCGTCGTCTCCATCCAGTCGCCGACCTGCGACACCGTGAGCCCGCAGAAGTAGAGCGCGAAGTTCCGGTGACGGAGCGGGCTGAGCCCGGGGAACAACGTAGCCAGGGTTAGCATTCTGGCCGTGTTCACACCCGTCAGGCAATCGCGCGCGAGTGGCGAGATCGTCTCGCAGATCGAGCGTGCCGTCTTCGGCGGCGAGCTGAAGGCCGGCGACCGCCTCCAGTCCGAGCGCGAGCTCGCGGAGCAATTCGGCGTCTCGCGCATCACGGTCCGCGACGCGCTTCGCGTCCTCGAGGCGCGCGGCCTCATCCGCGTGAAGGTCGGCGCGATGGGCGGCGCGTTCGTCGCCGACGCGAACACCGACCGCGTCGCCGAGTCGATCTCGACGATGATCCGGCTGCGCCGCATGACCATCTCCGAGCTCGCCGAGGCGCGCACCATCGTCGAGGCGTCGACGGCGTCGCTCGCCGCGCAGCGCGCCGACGCCGCGGCGGTGAGCCGCCTCCAGCAGGCCGTCGACGCCGCGCGGCCGCTCGTCACGCGCGAGCCGATCACGCACGCCGACGCGAGCATGGACTTCCACGTCGCGCTCGCGCGCTGCGCACGCAACGAAGTGCTCGAGGCGACCGTCGAGGCGTATCGACAGCTCCTCGTTCCGGCGATCCGCGACCTCCGCGACGACAAGTCCGGCCGAGCGACGCAGAAGGCGCACGAGGAGCTGGTGGAGGCGGTCCGCCGTCACGATCCCGACGGCGCGCGCGACATCATGCTCACGCACCTCGCGGACTTCGAGAAGCGGCTGCGGCGCAGCCTCATGAGCCGCGGCGACGCCGAGCCCGTGGTGACGCTCGCGGCCCCGCGCCTCGTGCGACGCGCCAAGTGACGCGTCGGATCGTGCTCGCGATCTCTGGGGCGTCCGGCGCGATCTACGGCATCCGCGCGCTCGAGACGCTCCGCGCCGACCGGGGCATCGAGGTCCATCTCATCGTGTCGTCGGGCGCGAAGGCGACCATCGCCTACGAGACCGACCGCAGCGTCGACGACGTGCTCGGTCTCGCCGACGTCGTGCACGACGAGAAGGATCTGGCGGCCTCGCTCGCGAGCGGCACATTCAAGACCGATGGGATGCTCGTCGCGCCCTGCAGCATCCGCACGATGGCGTCGATCGCGAACGCGCTGAACGACAACCTCATCGTCCGCGCCGCGGACGTGCACCTGAAGGAGCGCCGGAAGCTCGTGCTCATGGTGCGCGAGACACCGCTCAACGCGACCCACCTGCGGCTCATGCACGAGCTCACGCTCGCCGGTGCCGTGATCCTCCCGCCCGTTCCCGGCTTCTATCAGCGGCCGAAGACGCTCATGGATCTCGTCGATCACAGCGTCGGCAAGGCGCTCGACCAGCTCGGCGTCGAGCACTCGCTCTTCGAGCGCTGGAGCGGCATCAACCCAACGAACACATCGCGCGCGTGACGAGCGTTCGGACGATCCTCGGCGGCGGCCGCGGGACGTACGTCCTCATGCTCGCCATCGCCGTCGCGGTGACCCTCACGAAGGGCATCGCGGAGATCGTCTTCCCGCCGTACCTCGCCGGGTACGGCTACTCGCTCTCCGCCATCGGCCTCCTGACGTCGCTCATCGGCGGCCTGCAGCTCCTCTCGCGCGTGCCGTCGGGCGTCTCGTACAAGCCCGAGCGCGCGAAGCGCCAGTACGCGGCCGCATTCGTCATCTTCGGGATCTCGACCATCGGCCTGGGCTTCGCGAGCGGCCAGCTCATCGCGGTCGCCGTGCTCTCGGCGGTGCACGGCTTCGCCTTCGGCGCGCTCTCGACGTTCAGCCTCGCGATCGCGATCGAGGTGAGCGGCGGGAAGCGCGTCGGCGCCGCGATGGCGTGGTTCACCGCGACGAACTCGACCGGGTACGCGATCGGCTACTACTTCGGCGGTCTGGGCGCCGACACGATCGGCATCCCCACGACCCTCGTCCTCGCGGGGCTCGTCCCCTTCGTCGCGGCCGCGGCCGTGTTCGGGCTGCCGGCGCTCGTCACCGAGCACGTCGTGGAACGCGGGAAGGGGATCCGCGGTCTCTTCGCGGCGACGCGCGGCCTCGACAGTCGCGTGTGGCTCGCGCTCGTCATCGTGCTCTTCCTGAACACGCTGCAGGACAGCCTCGATACGTTCTTCCCGGTCTTCGCGCCGACCATCGGCATCACGCTCACCGTCGTCGGCGCGCTGCGCGCGATCCGGAGCGGCGCGGGGCTCTTCATCCGGTTCGGCGTCGCGGTCCTGCTCACCGCGGTCGACTACCGCCGCACCACGCTCGTCGCGATCGTCGCCGCCGCGATCGCCGCGGCGGCCATTCCCATCTCGACGTCGTTCGTCGTGCTCGCGGGGCTTTTCATCATCCTCGGCCTCACGCGCGGGATCCTTCGCGCGACGAGCGCCGCGAGCATCGCGGAGCTACGCGGGGAGGGAAAGGACATCGGCCTCGCGTCCGGCGTGTACAGCGCGGGGCTCGACCTCGGCGCGATCATCGGTCCGACCGCGGGCGGCGCGGTCGCGTCCGTCATCGGCATCGGCCCGATGTTCCAGGTCGTCGCGCTCGCCGGACTCGTCGTGTGGCTCGCGGTCGCGCTCTCGACGCCGCAGACGCGCGAGGTAGCAGGCCTGGCGAAACGTCATACCATTGGACCAAGAACCACTGCCGGAGGAGACGATCGTGGGTGAGGACCAGCGCACGTTCCTGCGCGGTTTCGGATCGCAGACCTATGGACTGAAGGACTTCCGCGCGAAACAGCGCGCTGTGGACCGCGTCCGCAAGGCCGGCACCGTCGTGGACGACGGCAGCATCGGGCACTCTGGGGACTCCGACGAGGGCAAGTCCAAGACGTGGTGGATGGTCGGCCCGGGCGACGAGCCGTTCCTCAGCCAGTCGCTCCAGGTGCACTTCGTCGAGCTCATCCCCGGCGGGGAGAACAACGGGCACGGGCACCAGAACGAGGCGCACTTCTACATCCTCGAGGGCGAGGGCGAAGAGCTCCACGACGGCAAGAAGTACCGCTGGAAGGCCGACGACCTCGTCATCGTCCACACCGACAGCAAGCACAAGCACTTCAACCTCTCGGCGACCAAGCGCGCGCTCGCGCTCGTCCTGAAGGCGAAGACGACCTGGATGCTCCTCGGCATGTGGCAGCAGGGCCGCTCCGCCCCGTTCCAGGACGACGGGAAGTACGAGCCGCGCCTGGACTGGGGCGAGAACCTCTGGACCCCGGGCTGGGAGGGCCAGAAGAAGATCATCACGCCGGCCGACACGAAGTGGGAGACCACCCGCGACGGCAAGGTGCGCTGGATCCTGTCGAAGGACCGCACCGACGCGCGAACGCACTCGCTCGACCTGTACGAGCAGGAGATCGCGCCCCGGAGCACGAGCGCGAAGCACTGGCACATGGCCGACGAGTTCGTGTACGTCCTCTCGGGCAGCGGCACGAGTCTCCAGTGGGATGTCGAGGTCGAGATCGACGACAAGTACTACGCGCGCATCCCGAAGCAGCCCTCGAAGTGGAGCTTCAACACCGGCGACGTCGTGTACGTCCCGACGAACACGGTGCACCAGCTCGTGAACACGAGCGACAAGCCGCTCCGCGTCCTCGTCGCGCAGAACCGCGTCTTCAAGTTCATCGGCTACGACAACATCCGCTACTTCGAGGACGCTCCCGAGTACTCGGGCAAGACCGCGAAGCAGGCCGTCGCCGCCGACTAGTCGCGCCTGACGGACGCGGCCCACCGCAGGGCCGCGTCCGTCGACGCGAACCGGACGATGCGCGCGTGCGCGAATTCAGGACGGCTCAGGTATTCGGCAAGCAGCGCGCGCCGGCGCGGCCTCGTTCGCAGCGCAAAGAGCAGGATCGAGTCTCGCGACATGAACGTCGCGCGAAACGACTCGCGGTTGCCGTTGTACAGCGTCGTGCGCATCACGATGCGGGTCAGGGAACGCCCGAGGAGCCGCAGGAACATCGGCACGAAAGGGGGATCGATCCACACGATCGTGTCCGCGCGGCGCGGCACGAGACCGCCCAACTTCCGGTAGTACATGCCGTCGATGACCCACGCGTCCTGCGCGACGATCGGCGCGACGCGCGCGACCAGCTGTTCGCCGGTGGCTTCGGTCCAGCCGGGTCCCCAGTGCAGCGCGTCGAGCTCGACATACGGGACGCGGAGCCGCTCGGCGAGAGCGCGCGCGACGGTGCTCTTGCCGGAGCCCGTGTTGCCGATGACGGAGACGCGGCGCATCGGTGAAGGCTAGCCGCGGACCGTCGGTCCGGACGCTGGTCGAACCCGCGCCTGCCTATCGTCGGAACGACGCGACCTCGGTGATGTCCTCGGGATTCGGCTGAGCACCGCGGCTGCGAGTCGCGCCGGTCCACGCGAACTCGCGCGCTGATCCGATGCGCGCCGGATCGACTCGGAGCGTCACCTCATCGCCGGCGACCTCGAACGTCGTGACGTACGTTTGGGTCCCGCCGGCGACGAAGTTGTTGATCGCGCCTTCCCAGTGTGCGGGCCCGGACTGGCACTTCGGGTGCGTCGCCGTCGTGCACCACCGCACGATGACGTTGTACTCGGGGCCCGCGCGACCGCTATCCGTGTCGAGGAGCCAGTTCGCGCCGAAGAACGTCGTCGCGGAGAGCTCCGGGATCGCGACCGCGAGCTTCATCGAGAAGACGATCGCTTCGTGCGCGCCGGTCGCGTCGCCTGTCGCGTGGACCTTCGCCTTCACGATGTCGTAATACCGTGGCGTGCTGCTCTGGATATCTCCGGCCGGATCGATGACCACGCTCGAATGTGCGGACGCGACTGATGACGTGATGAGCATGCCGATCGCGATGAACGAGAGAACGAGGCGCAGCTTGAACATGACGCTCCCTCCCCTTGAGCTGACGCGACCTTACGCCTCGGATGCAAGCCTGCGGCTGACACGAGCCGGACTTGCCTCTCGCGCTAGACGTGGCGTGCGCCAGGCGCGCGCAGCGCTGTGGGCTAGCGCGCGGCCGCGAGCACCTCGTCCATCTTCGACGCGACGCCGTTGGCACGGAGCTCGTTTTCGTAGATCCGGCGGATCCGCGGGTCCTCGTCCTCGTATTCGATCTGCCGTCCGCCGTCCTTCACGCTCACGTCCATCCCGCTGAATGTCTTGCGCTTGTCGCCGAGGGTCGGATAGCGCAGGCCGCCGAAGGCGATCGCCAGGTAACGGGCGGGCTCCGCGCTCGTGTTGAAGTGCTGGTGGAACAGCATGTCCGTCGGCGTGAAGACCGCTCCGTGTTTCCAGTCGAAGCGCTTGAGGTCGGTCTCGCCCTCGTACCAGTAGAGGCTGTAGCCGTGGCCCTTCACGGTGAAGACGTGAAAGTCCGCGCCGTGACGGTGGCCCTTCTTGTACGTCCCCACCGGCATCTCGCTGATGTGAGCGTGCATCGTGCCGTCGGCGAGCGCGAACATGATGTTCCGCGAGCCGCCACCGCGCTTGTCCCAGGCCTGCAGCTCGAGCGTCCGCAGGTCGGGGACGAAATTGGTCTCCCAGATGTGCCGGCCGGGGGTGCGCGGGAGGAACGTGCCCTCGCCCTCGTTGTAGCGGCGGTCGCCGAACCGCTCCGGGAACACCGCGTCGTTCTCGAAGATGAACGAGTCGCTCCGGAAGACGTTCATCATGAGGGGCAGGTCGGTGACCGCGGCGAAGCGCGCCGGCCGCTGCCCACTCCCGTTGTGGTGCTGGTAGCGCGCGTTGAGCGGCAGCGCGAAGAGGCTTCCCTCGTGCCACTCGAACGTCCGCTCGCCCTCGGGTGCCTCGATCGTCGTGCTGCCGCGGCCGGACAGGACGTAGAGGACCTCTTCGTACAGATGCCGCTGCGGGGCGGTGTGGCCGCCGGGCGCGATCTCGCAGACGTACATGTTCGCGAAGTCGCCGCGGCCGAGGCAGTGCGCGAACGCTCCGAGCGCGCCCATCCGCGCCCATGGGGCGACGTCGAGGGTGAGCAGGTCGAAGCCGAAGTCCTCGTGGATCGGGATCCCCTCGCGCCGCGCGAAGTCCATGTATGGATCGGCGAGGAACTTCGCCTGCTGCGGATCCAGGTCGCTGTCGCTCATGTCGCCGCCTTTCAGAAACGAATGGAGGAGGGTCTTCGCCCTCCTCCATTCAATCATCAGCTGTGCGGGCTGCTAGCCGCCGAGCTTGCGGTCCTGCGCGCTCTTCACGAATGACGCGTCGAGCAGCTTGCCGAGGTCGACGCTCTTGATCTTGTCATTGTCCGCACCGAGGATCGTCACCGAGTCCGCCATCTGATTCGCCGCGGGGGCGGGGTATACCGGCGTCACCGGATTCGCGCCTCCGATGAAGAAGTTGAAGGCGTGCGTCGCGGACTCGTTGTCGTTGCTCTTGAAGTACTTCTGCAGGACGGCGATCGCGCCGGCCTGGTCCTTCGCCATGCGGCTCCGCGCGATGACGGTCGCGTCGACGTACGCCTGCGCGATGTCCTTGTTCGAGCTCAGCCACGAGCGCTGCACGATGATCCCGGTGTTCGCGGCCGGAAGCTTGTTCAGGTCGTAGACCGGGTTGAGGCCGGCCTTCACGAGGTCCTGGTCCTCCGGCGGGTCGTCGACGCCCGCGGCGATCGAGCCGTTCAGGAGCGCAGCGGTGCGGTTCGCGTGCGAGCCGACGTACTGGATCGAGACGTCCTTGTCGGGATCGAGGCCGTTCGCCTTGAGCGCGGCGCGGAGCGCGATGTCCGACGATCCGCCCTTGTTCGAGGCGCCGAGCTTCTGTCCCTTGAGGTCC
>DATDNP010000003.1:0-9407 GCA_036518215.1 Candidatus Limnocylindria bacterium | reverse complement strand
GGCGTGAAGGTCAGCCGCGGCATGACGCTGGACGGTATCGGCAAGTACCTCTCGAAGGTCGTCACGAAGGCGCCGGGCGAGACCGATGACATCGTGGGCATCCTCAGGGAGCGCAAGGTGGACGTCGTCGTCTCGTACCTTCCGGTCGGCAGCGAGGACGCGACGCGCTGGTACGTCGAGCAGATCCTCCAGGCCGGATGCGCGATGGTGAACTGCATTCCCGTGTTCATCGGTCGCGAGGCGCGCTGGCAGAAGCGCTTCGCTGCCGCGGGTGTCCCGATCGTCGGCGACGACATCAAGTCGCAGGTGGGCGCGACGATCACGCACCGCGTGCTCACGCGGCTCTTCATGGACCGCGGCGTCCGGCTCGACCGCACGTATCAGCTGAACTTCGGCGGCAACACCGACTTCCTGAATATGCTCGAACGAGAGCGTCTGGAGTCGAAGAAGATCAGCAAGACGAACGCGGTCACGAGCATGCTGGACTACCCGATGGACGACGAGAACGTCCACGTCGGCCCGTCCGACTATGTCCCGTGGCTCCTCGACCGCAAGTGGTGCTACATCCGTATGGAAGGCACCACGTTCGGCGACGTGCCGCTGAACGCGGAGGTGAAGCTCGAGGTGTGGGATTCGCCCAACAGCGCGGGCGTCGTCATCGACGCGATCCGCTGCTGCAAGCTCGGGCTCGACCGCGGTCTCGGCGGGACGCTCGTCGCGCCGTCCGCGTACTTCATGAAGTCGCCGCCGAAGCAGATCCCGGACGACCAGGCGCGCGAGGGTGTCGAGGCCTTCATCAGGGGCGAGGACAACCGCGTGCTGACTGGGAAGTAGTGCGCGAGCGCGTCCTTCACGGGCTCGGATATTGGGCGTGGCGGCTGGGCGCCGCGCTCGTGCAGCGGCTGCCCGCGCGCCTCGTCTACGCGGGGGCCGTGCTCTTTGGTGAGATCGCGTACCTCGGCTGGCGGACGAAGCGCGAGGTCACGAAGCACAACTTCTCGATCGTGCTCGGGCGCTCCGCAACGGACCCCGAGGTCGCGCGGATGTCGCGCCGGAGCTTCCGTAACTTCGCGAAGTACATCACCGAGATCATGCGGTTCCCAAAGCTTCATGCGCACGATCTCGAGCGCATGGTCTCGATCGACTCGCGCTCGCTCGCGAACCTGCGCGCCGCTCAGGAGCACGGCAAGGGCCTCATCTTCGTCTCGGCGCATTTCGGCAACTTCGAGCTGGGCGGGGCGCGCATCGCTCAGGAGATCCCGCTCAACGTCGTCGCCGACGAGCTGAACAACGAGCGGCTCATGGATCTGCTCATCGCGAACCGAGAGCACAAGAACGTGAACATCCTCCCGGCGGAGGGATCGGTGAAGCGGGTGCTCGCCGCGCTGAAGCGCAACGAGATGGTCGGATTCATGATGGATCTCGGCCCGCGCGCACACGAGCTCGACAACGTGAAGGTCGACTTCTTCGGCTCCCCCACGACGTTCCCGACGATCGCAGCGGCGCTCGCGCGCGTCTCGGGAGCGCCCGTCATCGTCGCGACGGTGAAGCGAGAGCGCGACAACAGCTTCCGCGGCGTCGCGCTCCCACCGATCTACGTCGAGCGCACCCGGGACGGCGCCGCCGACCTCGAGAAGGCGACGCGGGCGATCGCGAAGGCGCTCGAGACCCTCGTCGAGCGCGACCCCGACCAGTGGTACATCTTCCGGCCGATGTGGCCCGCCGCCGGGCGATCGACGGCGTAACGTGACCCTTGCCGCCGTGATCCGAGCGGCCGAGCGCACGTTGCCGGCGATGCCGACCGCGGTCTCCGTCCCCCTCGCGGTCTTCACCGGGACGCTTGCCTACCTCAGCTCGCCCGCCGCGCGCTCGGCGGTGCGAGCGAATCTCGACGTCGTCGCACCGGAACGCGCGACGGATGCGCTCGTGCGCCGCGTGTTCATCGAGCAGGCACGGAACTACCTCGAGGTGTTCCGCGTCCCTCGCACCGATCACGCACGCCTGCGCGCGATGGTGACGACGCGCGGGTGGGAGCACTTCACGACGGCGCACGCGCGGGGCAAGGGCGTCATCGTCGCGTCGGCCCACATCGGCCCGATCTCCGTCGTCGGGCAGATCCTCGTCGCGAACGGGTATCCGGTCGTGCTGCCGGTCGAGTCCGAGCACTCGGAGTTCCAGCGCGCGGTGAACCGCGCGCGCGGGTCGATGGGGATGCAGCTCGTGTATCCGGAGCGCCCGCTCGCCGTGTACCGCGCCCTTCGCGAGCGCAAGGTGTTCGGTCTCCTCGCGGACCGCGCCGTCACCGGCGTCGGCGAGCGGGTCCCGTTCTTCGGACGGCCCGCGCTGCTTCCGTCCGTGCACGTCGCGCTCGCCCTCCGGACCGGTGCGCCGGTCGTCCCGGCGTTCTCGACCCGCGAAGGCGACGTCATGTACGCGTCGTTCGAGCCGCCGCTCGAGCTTGAGGCGACGGGCGACCATGAGGCGGACATGCGCGCGGGCATGCTGCTCTGGTCGGCGGTGCTCGAGCGGTACGTCCGCCGGTACGTCGAGCAGTGGACCGTGTTCGACCGGTTCTGGGACCGCTAGTGGGACGCGCCGACCTCCAACTGCATTCCGATCTGGGCGACGGCCTCGCGCCGCCCGAGGCGATCCTCGACGCCGCGGAACGCGTCGGCCTCGACGTCATCGCGCTGACGGATCACGACGACATCCGCGGCTCCTTCGTGCTTCGCGACCTGGCGGCCCGACGCAACAGCGCCGTGCAGGTCGTGAGCGGAGTCGAGGTGACGACGCGTTCCGGCCACCTCCTCGCCCTGTGGGTCGAGGACGAGATCCCGATGTTCGCGGGACTCGCCGCGACGGTCGCGCAGATCCATCAGATGGGCGGTCTCGCCGTCGTGCCGCATCCCCTCTCGTACCTCACGTTCTCGATCGGCGAGGGCGCGCTCCGGTCGCTGCACGCGAGCGGCGCCGAATGCCGCGTCGACGGCATCGAGCTCCGTAACCCGTCGTACGCGGGCCGCGTGCGCTGGCAGCGCGCGGCGTGGCTCAACGCGCACGTCCTCGGTGCCGCCGAGACGGGATCGAGCGATGCGCATCACGCGCAGCTCGTCGGGACGGCATGGACCGAGTTCCCCGGTACGCTGCCCGACGACCTGCGACACGCGATCGTCGAGCGCACGACCGCGCCCGAAGGACGACACTGGACGCTCCGCGAGCATCTGGACGGCGTCGCGCGCCAGCAGTGGCGCTCGATGGTCCGCGATCCCGTGAAGCGCGCGAGGCGACAGATGAGGAAGACGAAATAAAGATCGGGATCGTCAGCCCCTATGCGTATCCGCGCCCCGGCGGCGCGAACGCGCACATCCGCGAGACGTACGTGCACCTCCGCGACATGGGACACGAGGTCCGCATCATCACCGCGCCGTGGGGCGATGACCCGCCCGCACAGGACGTCATCCAGATCGGCCAGGCCATCGCGGTGCCGTTCAACGGCAGCATCGGACGCGTCACGCTGTCGCTGCGCCTCGAGTGGCTCGTCTCGCGGATGCTCGAGCGCGAGCGCTTCGACATCATCCACCACCACGAGCCGTTCGTGCCGTTCCTCTCGTTCCAGATCCTCGACTCGGCGAAGTGCCCGAACGTTGCGACGTTCCACGCCTTCGGCGGCTTCTCGGTCTCGTACTGGCTCGGCCGTTTCGTCCTCGATCGCTACATGAATCGGCTCGACGCGCGCATCTGCGTGTCGAGCGCGGCGCGCCACTTCGTCGCGCGCTACTTCTCCGACGACTACCGCATCATCCCGAACGGTGTCGACGTCGACTTCTACGCGAGCGCGAAGCCGTTCCCGGAGTTCCGCGACGGCAAGACGAACATCCTCTTCGTCGGGCGCTGCGAGCCGCGCAAGGGCGCGATGTACCTCATGCGGGCGTACGCGCGGCTCAAGGAGCGCTGCCCCGAGACGCGCCTCATCCTCGCGAGCGCGGGACCGCAGCTCGGCGAGCTGAAGCGGTTCGTGCGCGACAACCACGTACGCGACGTGTTCTTCGCGGGTCGCGTGAGCGACATCGACAAAGCGCGCTTCTACAAGACGGCCGACATCTTCTGCGCGCCCTCGACGGGGCAGGAATCGTTCGGGATCGTGCTCCTCGAGGCGATGGCCGCGGGCTGCGCCATCGTGGCCTCGGACATCCACGGGTACAAGAAGGTCGTCCAGAGGAACGTGAGCGGCCTCCTCGTCGAACCGCGCGACGTCGACGCGCTCGCGGGGGCGCTCGAGCGCCTCGTCGCCGATCCGGCGCTGCGGCAGCGGATCGGCCACGCCGGCGTCGAGCGCGCGCCGGAGTACGACTGGTCGCACGTGACCGCGCAGCTTGTCGGGGTGTACGAGGAGGTCATCGCCCGCCGTTCGATGCGGTAGCCTCAGGGCATCACATGAGAGGTAACGCCCGAGGCGTCGTCGCGCTCGTCGTCCTCGTGCTCGTCGGGGCGTGCACGCAGCAGAACACCACCCCCTCGCCCACGCCCGCGGCGTCGCCGTCGGCCATCAAGCCGGCACGTGGCGGGACGCTCACCTTCGTCGCGAACGAGCAGCCCGCGACCTACGACGCGCATCAGCTCACCTCGCCGGCGGCGCTCGACCTCCTCGCGCCCGAGTACAGCGTCCTCTACAAGATCGATCCGCTCGACCCAGCGCATCTGGTCCCCGACATCGCCGTGGACCAGCCGCAGCTCTCCAGCGACAAGCTCACCGTGACCGTGAAGTTGCGCACCGACGCGAAGTTCGCCGACGGCGCGCAGCTCACGTCCGCCGACGTCGTCGCCACCTATCAGAAGATCCTCGCCGGCACGCCGCGCGCGAGCTGGTACGCGATGGTCGATTCGGTGAGCGCGCCCGACGCGAGCACCGTCGCGTTCAAGCTCAAGACGGTCGACAGCGGATTCCTCCAGCTCCTCGCCTCGCCGTGGAACCTGATCTACAGCGCGGCGAAGCTGAAGCAGGACGCGCACTTCTACGACACGAACGTCGACGGCACCGGTCCGTTCACGTTCGTCTCGAACAACAAGGGCGTCGATTGGACGGCGAAGCGCAACGACGCGTACTTCGGCAAGGACGCGGCCGGCACGCAGCTGCCGTACCTCGATGGCTTCACCGCGCTCATCCGCGGCGATGCCGCCGCGCAGCTCGACGCGATCAAGACGAAGAAGGCGACGATCGACTTCCAGGGCTTCACCGTCGCGCAGCGCAACGACCTCGCCAAGGCGATCGGATCGGATCTCGCGCTCCAGGAGATCACCGAGAGCTGCGTCGACACGCTCATCCCGAACACGTCGAAGAAGCCGTTCGACCAGGTCGCGGTCCGTCAGGCCATCACCCTCGCGATCGACCGACGCGGGAACAACGCGACGCTCTCCACGAAGATGAACCTGAAGGACGTCGGTGGGCTCATGCGTCCGCACAGCGCGTGGGTGATCAGCGACGCCGACCTCCAGAACGTGAAGGGCTTCGGCACCGACACGTCCGCGGCGCACGACGCGGCGAAGAAGGCGCTATCTGACGCGGGCGTATCGAACCTGAGCTTCAACCTCGTGACCCCCGAAGGCGACGAGTACACCCCCGAGACCGATCTCCTCATCGACCAGTGGAAGCAGGCCGGCATCACGGCGACACGCGTCGCTCTCCCGCCCGACGCGAAGATCCCGGAGGGTGTGGGCGACATCGTGCTGCAGACCCGGTGCTACGCGCTCGACGAGCCTGATCGCGTCTTCGCGTCGCTGCGCGGGGTGTACTCGGATACGAACCTCGACGGACAGATCGACGCGCAGAGCAAGGAGACCGATCTCAACAAGCGCATCCTGGACGTCATCGCGCTGCAGAAGTACGTCATGGATGAAAAGGCGTACGTCTTCCCCGTGCTGTGGCGCTTCCGAAGCGTGCCCTACCTGAAGAGCCTGCGCGGTTGGCAGCAGGGACCGGGCGTTCCGTCCCCCACCGACCTCTCCACCGTCTGGATCGCTTCGTAGCGTCGTCGCGCTGGCACTCGCGCCCTTTCGTGCCAGAATTGCGGCCATTCCCGCCGCCAGGCGGGGTAAGGGAGACGAGAGTATGGGGATACGGACACTCGGCGTCGGCCTCGCCGCCGTCATGGTCGCTGCGGCATGTGGTGGGACTCCAGCGGCATCGCCCTCGGCGTCGTCCGCCGGGAGCGCGGCCGCGAGCTCGAACATCCCTAGCGAGATCACGATCGGCGCGGTGCTGCCGCTCACCGGATCGTTCAACGCGTCGGGCGGCTACTTCAAGCAGGGCTACGAGCTCGCGGCGAAGGAAGTGAACGACGCCGGCGGGCTCGACGTCGCCGGTAAGAAGGTCAAGGTCACGCTGAAGATCCTCGACGACGGCAGCGACGGGACGAAGTCGCGCAGCCTCGTCGAGCAGCTCGTGACCCAGGACAAGGTGACCGCGCTCCTCGGTGGCTACGACACCGGGCTCGTCGAGGCGCAGCAGGCCGTGCCCGACCAGTACAAGGTCCCGATGGTCGAGGGCGGCGGTGCCGCGTCCGCGATCTTCACGCGCGGCAACAAGTACCTCTTCGGCACGCTCGCGACGATCGACGTCCTCGGCGACAACACCATGGCGTTCCTGAAGAACTGGATCGACGCGGGCAAGCTCCCGAAGCCGCTCAAGATCGCGCTCGCGTGGGAGAACACCGACCACGGCAAGGACTACGACGGCGCGGTGAAGAAGGCCGCGCAGGCGAACCCCGCGTACTTCAACGTCGTCCTCGACCAGAGCTTCGAGCTGAACGCGAGCGACTTCACGTCGCTCCTCACGCAGGTGAAGGCCGCGAACGCGGACGCGTTCCTCTCGGACGCGCACCTCCCCGACTACATCACGATGCACAAGCAGTACACGCAGATGGGTCTGTCGCACAAGGTCGTCTCGTACGGCGCGCGCGGTCCGGACCAGAAGGGTCTCGACGCGCTCGGCGACGCTGCGAACTACCTCATCGCCGGCCTCTGGTGGACGCCGGCCCAGCCCGACAAGGGCAGCCAGGACTTCACGACGAAGTGGAAGGCGACGTACAACGCGACGCCCGACTGGTTCCAGGCGCTCTCGTACACGACCGCGAAGGTGCTCTTCGCTGGTATCAGCGCCGCCGGCTCGGTCGACGGCACGAAGATCCGCGACGCGCTCTCGGGTCTGCAGTACAAGGACTCGATCCTTCCGGGCGGCACGATCTCGTTCGATGCCACGGGCAAGCCGAAGACGCAGTACGTCTTCACGCAGAACCTGCCCGGCCGCAAGGTCGCACTCGTGTGGCCGAAGGAAGAGCCGGGCTACACGGACGCGATCCTGCCGATCCCGGCGAAGTAGCGGATCGATCGGAGACATGACGAAGGACGGGGACCGGTCATCCGGTCCCCGTCCTCGTTAGCGATGTACAGCCTTCAGGACCTCACCGGCCTCGCGATCGCGTCCCTCCTCACCGGAGGGCTCTACGCGACCATGTCGTACGGGCTCGCGCTCGTGTACGGCGTGATGAAGATCATCAATCTCGGGCACGCGGCGACGATGATGCTCGCGGCCTTCACGGTGCTCACGCTGAACCGCGCCATCGGCCTCGACCCGATCCTCGGGTCGCTCGTTGTGCTCCCGATCTACTTCTTCGCCGGGATGGGCCTCTACCGCGTCGCGGTGAGCCGCGTCGCGAGCGTCCCGATCGCGTCGCTCCTGCTCCTCTTCGGCGTCTGGCTCGTCGCCCAGAACGCGGCGTACCTCATCTGGGGCAGCGAGGACCAATCGATCCTCACGCCGTACACGTACGCCACCGTCGACGTCGTGGGCATCAAGGTCGCCGTCATCCGGATCGTGCCCTTCGTGCTCTCGATCGTGATGCTCGCGGTGCTGCGCTGGTTCCTCGCGAACACCGACCTCGGCCGCGCGATCCGCGCGGTGAGCCAGGACCGCGGGTCCGCGCGGCTCGCGGGCATCAACGCCGACCGCACGGCGACGATCGCCTTCGGCATCGGGACGATGCTCTCGGCGTTCGCCGGCGGCCTCCTCACGCTCATCTTCTCGTTCACGCCCAACTTCGGTGGCGTCTTTCAGCTGAAGAGCTTCGCGATCATCGTCCTCGGCGGGCTCGAGAGCTTCCTCGGGGTCGCCCTCGGCTCGCTCGTCCTCGCGACCATCGAGTCGTTCTCCATCCTCATCCCTGGGTGGCGCGCGAGCCTGGTGAACCTCCTCGCGTTCGGCCTGCTCGTCATCGCGCTCGTCGTCCTTCCCGGCGGCCTCGCGAGCCTCTTCGCTCGACGGCAGCGGAAGGCGGCGGAGTGAGCGTCGTCCGCAGCCCGTACGTCGCCGCGCTCGTCGTCGCGGGACTCGTCGCCCTCTATCCGGTGGTGCGGCCCGACGACCTCACCGTGCTCGGCGTCGGCTTCCTCACGTTCATCTACATCACGCAGGCGATCTCGTGGGGGCTCGTCGGTGGGTATGCCGGACAGGTGTCGTTCGGGTTCGCCGCGTTCTTCGGGACGGGCGCCTACGTGACCGCGCTCCTCTGGACGAAGGGCGGCTGGGATCCGATCGTCACGCTGCCGGTGGCAGGCGTGGGCGCGGCCATCGTCGCGCTCCTCGTCGGCCTCCCGGTGTTCCGCCTGTCGGCGCAGTACTTCTCGATCGCGACCATCGGCGTCGGCGAGGCCGCGCGCGTCATCGCCATCAACCTCGACAACGTCACCGGCGGCGCGTCGGGGCTCATCCTGCCGTTCGACGTGCCGGACAAGAAGTGGTTCTTCTGGGCCGGTCTCACCCTCGCGACGATCACGTTCCTCGTCTCTGCGTGGATCCGGCGCCACCGCTTCGGCCTCGCGCTCTTCGCGCTGCGGATGGATCAGTCGGCCGCCGAGAGCCTCGGCGTGCCCACCGCGACGTTCAAGAACCTCGCGCACATGGTCGCCGCGTTCTTCGTCGGCGCCGCCGCGGGTCTGTACGTCGTCTATCTCTCGTACGCGCACCCCGATCAGGTCTTCGGCTTCGACCTCTCGATCGGCATGGTGCTCATGAATGTCATCGGCGGCATCGGGACGCTCTGGGGGCCGGTGCTCGGTGCGCTCATCTACTTCCCGGTCCGGCAGCAGCTCCAGGCCAACCCCGATCTCGTCGCGTTCAACGTGCTCATCTTCGGGACCCTGCTCATCCTCATCATCCTGTTCGAGCCGGGCGGCCTCCTCGGCCTCCTCTCGCGGCTCGGCGTCGTCGCGCGTGGCGGCGTCCGGATGCGCCCGACCGACGCGGCAGTCGTCGAGCTCGAGAGCACCGCCGCGACGGAGGACGTCGAATGAGCGACGCGCTCCTGACCGTCGATCGCGTGACGAAGCGCTTCGGCGGACTGCTCGCCGTGAAC
>DATDNP010000002.1:0-11166 GCA_036518215.1 Candidatus Limnocylindria bacterium | reverse complement strand
GACTCGGCCACCGCGACCGTGACCCTCTTCCGCACGAGCGCCTTCTGGAGGGCGGCCATGCGCTCGACGAGGGAGTCGAGCGTCGGTGGCGACTTCTGGACCACGCCGAGCAGGTTACGCGAGGCAATGAAGCCGGTGTCCGCGCTTCCTCTCGCCGCGGACACCGGCAGATCGGGGATGTCTGTCGTCCTCAGGGTCGCCGCCGTGTGAGGCGGCGTCATCCTACGCCGCGCCTGGACGTCGAACGCTGGGTCAGGCGGCGACTACGAGGCGCGGCGTGCGGCCGCCATGTAGCGCGGCAGCGTGTACAGCCCGAGGAGGAACGCGAGCCCCACGAGGCCCGCGCCCAGCACGGCCCACGGCCGCTCGGTCCACACGATCATTCCCGTGCCGACGAGCTCGGCCGCGGTCTTCAGCTTCGCGAGCCGGTCGGCGGGCAGGGCGATCGCCCGAGCGAAGGCGCCGATGCGCAGGCCTGCGACGGCGAGCTCGCGTGCGGCGACGAGCACGGTGACGACGGTGACCGGCCAGCCCGTGTGGGCCGCGCTGAGGGCGATGAGCGTTCCGACGACGAGCACCTTGTCCGCGAGCGGATCGAGGAGGACGCCGTGGCGCGTGGCGGCTCCGGCGTGGCGCGCGAGCCACCCGTCGACGGCGTCGGAGAGCGCGGCGAGCGCGAACAACGCGAGCGCGAGGGCGTGCTGCTCGGCGAGGATCGCGAACGCGATCGGGACCACCGCGAGCGCGCGCAGCACGCCGATCGCGTCGGCGAGGTTCACTGCGCGGTGTAGGTCTTCTCGACGACCTGGCCCTGCGTCCCGAGCGCGCCTTCGGGGACGCCGTTGTGCGTGATCTGCGTGACCGCGGCATTCCCCGTGCGTACGACGACCTGATGTCCGGTGAAGGTCGCGCTTTCACCGTCCTTGTACACGCGGCCCGTACCGGTGACGACGGTGCCGTCGACCAGTGCCTGCATCCACGCGTCGCCGCCCTTCATCGTCACCTGCACGACCGCGGCGGTGTAGGCGACGCTCACCGTGCGCGTCTCGGTGACGCTCGCGCCGGCGGCGTTGCGCGCGACGATGGTGATGGTCTCCTGGCCGGCCGGATAGCTCAGGTGCGCTTCGAAATGCCCGTTCGTGACCGATGCCGTGGCGCCGTTGATGGTGAGCGTCCCATCGGTCGTCCCGCTCACCGTGACGAACGTATTTTCGAAGCGCGCGCCGTTCGCCGGAGAATCGACGACGAGCTTCACGGGAGAGGCCGACGCGGCGGCGTCCGGCTGGAGCATGATGCTCCGGCTCACGCGGCTCACTTTGCCGCTCTGGTCGAGCACCTCGACGACGATGTGATTCGCGCCGGCGGTGAGGTTGACCGTCGTCGTGAAGGTCCCGTCGCTGTCGGGACGGATATCGGAGATGGTGAGCGGACCGGGGAACACGGTGACCGTGACCTTGCCCGTCGCCACCGTGTGTCCCTTCAGGACGTACGTCGTCTGCTGGGCGATCACGTCGGTCGACGGATCGGTCACCTCGAGCGCCGGTGCGACCGCGAACGAGGTGAACTGGTAGTACAGGTAGCCGACGAACAGCGCGATCCCCGCGAGCACGAGCACCGGGACGAAGACCGCCGGCGTCAGGATGACGGAGCGACGCATGATCGGCCGCATCGGCTCGAACGTGCGCGCGGGTTCGGCGATGAGACCGCGCTCCTGCTGGAACTGCAGGACGAGGTCCTCCTGCTGCAGGTCGAGGTACTCGGCGTAGTTGCGTAGGAAGCCCTTCGTGTACACGGCGCCCGGAAGCGACTGGTAGTCCCCCGCCTCGAGCGCGGCCAGGAACTTCTCACGGATGCGCGTGTCCGCCGCGGCCTGCTCGAGGGTGATCCCCTTCTTCTCGCGCTGTGCGCGGAGCAGCTCGCCAAGGCGCGGCACTACTGATCGCCCTGGCCGCGCGCTGCGCCGTACACCTCACGCATCTTGCCGGGACCCTTCGGCGGTCCGATGACGCCGTTCTGCTCCATCATGTCGATGAGCCGGCCGGCACGCGCGAAGCCGATCGTCATCTTGCGCTGGAGCATCGACACCGACGCCTGCCCGGCGCGCTGCACGATCTCGACGGCCTCGTCGTAGCGGTCGTCGTCGATCTCGTCGCCCTCCGCTTCGCGTCGCGTGAGGCGATCCGGACCCTCGACCACCTTGTCGTTGCGGTCGTAGCGCAGGCCCGACTGCATCGTCCAGTGGTGGCTGATGGCGGATATCTCGTTGTCGGACACGAACACGCCCTGCGCGCGGATCGGCTTCGCGAGATCGGGCCGCAGCACGAGCATGTCGCCACGACCGAGGAGCTTCTCGGCGCCGGTCATGTCGAGGATCGTGCGCGAGTCGACCGCGCTTGCCGTCGCGAACGCGATGCGCGCCGGGATGTTCGCCTTGATGAGGCCGGTGATGACGTCGACCGACGGCCGCTGCGTGCCGAGCACGAGGTGGATGCCGGTCGCGCGCGCGAGCTGCGCGATCCGAGTGATCTGCTTCTCGACCTGGATCGGTGCCTGGAGCATGAGGTCGGCGAGCTCGTCGATGACGAACACGACGTACGGGATGCGATCCGGCCCGGTGTGCTTCTCGTTGTACTGGGCGATGTTGCGCGCGCTCTTGCGCGCGAAGAGCCGGTAGCGGCGATCCATCTCGCTCGTGGCCCAGTACAGCGCGTTCAGGATCTTCTCGGAGTCGGTCATGACCGACGTGAGGAGATGCGGGATGTCGCCGAACGCGGTGAAGTCGACGCGCTTCATGTCGCCGATGAGGAGCCGCACCTCGTCCGGCGTCGCGTTCAGCAGAAGGCTGCAGAGGATCGATGAGATCGAGACGCTCTTCCCCGATCCGGTCTGGCCCGCGACGAGCAGGTGCGGCATCGCGGCGAGGTCGAGGATGATCGGAGATCCCGCGACGTCGCGCCCGAGCGCGACGGTGAGCTTCGAGGCCGCCTGCTGGTAGAGGCTCGTCTCGACGACGTCGCGCAGCGACACGAGCCCGACGGCGATGTTCGGGACCTCGATGCCGACGACGCTCTTCCCCGGGATCGGCGCCTCGATGCGCAGCGTGCGCGCCGCGAGCGCGAGCGCGAGATCGTCGGAGAGGGCCTCGATCCGTGAGAGCTTCACGCCGGCGGCGGGCTTCAGCTCGTAGCGCGTGACGACGGGCCCGACCGTCGCCTCCACCACCTTCGCCGCGATCCCGAAGTGCGACAGCGTCTCCTCGATGAGCTGCGCATTGCGCTGGATCTCGCTCGGTCCGCCGGCCTTCCCGTGGTCACCCGAGGCGAGGAGGTCGAGGGACGGCAGCGACCACTGCTTGTCCGCCTTCGCGTGGAGGACGCCCTCGGCGGCGACCTCGGCCTGCGGCAGGCCCTCGATGGACGGCGCGCCGGGCGCAGGGGCCTCGTGGGGCGGCAGGAGCCGCAGCTGGGGCTTCTGGGCGGGCTCCGGGGCCTTGGCGGCCGTCTTCGGCCGCTCTGGCGGGAGGTTGATGCGCATCGGCTCGACGGGCAGCTCCGCGGCGGGCTCCTCGTCTGGATCGTCGTCCACGCCCGCCACCTCGCGGGCGAAGCGGGTCCCGGCGCCGCTCGGCAGGCTCACCCCGGGGCGGATGCCCTTCACGACCTCGCGCCTCTCCCAGGCCGGGCGCGCGAGCTCCGCGAGCGTCCGGTTCGCGGCGACGACGACGCCGACGAGGAACAGCGCGACGAGCGCGATCGGCGCCCCGAGGTCGCCGAGTCCGGCGCGCGCGACGTTCGCGAGCGCCGCGCCGAGATACCCGCCGGCGCCCTCGCCCGCGGAGACGTCGCCGCCCTGGTAGTGCTGGAGCAGCGCGAGGAGCGCGCTGAACGCGATGAAGCCGCCGCCGATCGGCGCGGTCATCGAGCGCTCGAGGAGGCCGAACCACATCTCGCCCGCGAGCGCGGCGAGGACGAACGGGATGAGGATCGCGCCCCACCCGAGGGAGCGGAACATGATGTCGCGCCACCAGTGGAGCACCGCGGCGTTCTCGTCGACGAAGAGCGCGACGAGCGACAGCACGGCGAACGCGACGAGCGCGATCGCCGCGACCTCGTTGCGGATCCGCGCTCCCTGTGCCGGGACCGCGCCCCGGCCTCCCTTCCTCGTTGCCCTCCGTGCCATGCCTAGACCTGCATGATCACGGGCAGCACCATGGGCCGCCGTTTCGTCCGCTCGTAGAGATAGGAGGAGACGGTGTCGTGGATCTGCTCGCGCAGCGTCGCGACCTCGGCGAGATGCGATCCCGTCTGCGAATCGGCGAGTCCGTCGAGGACGCGCTGCCGTGTGCGCTCGACGAGATCCGCGGCATCCTCCTCGGGCACGAATCCCTTCGTGACGATGTCCGGTCCGGCGATGACCTGGCCGGTCTGACGGTCGATGGTGAGCACGACGAGGAAGATCCCGTCGCTGCCGATGGACCAGCGGTCGCGCATCACCGACTGGCTCACGTCGCCGACGCCGAGCCCGTCGACGTAGACGACGCCCGACGCCACGTGCTCGCCGATGCGCGCCCCCGCGTCGTCGATCTGGAGGACGTCGCCGTTCGTGATGACGAACGCGTTCTGTGGCTCGACGCCGAGATCGATGGAGAGGCGCGCGTGGCGCACGAGCATGCGGTACTCGCCGTGGATCGGAACGAAGTACTTGGGCCGGAGGATGTTGAGGAGGAGCTTGAGCTCCTCCTGGCTCGCGTGTCCCGACACGTGCGGACGCGAGCCCGGGTCGTACACGACCTCCGCGCCGAGCTTGAACAGGTTGTCGACGGTGCGCGACACGAGCTCCTCGTTCCCGGGGATCGGCGTCGCCGACATGACGACCGTGTCGCCCTGCTTCACGACGACGTGCCGATGGTCGCCAAGCGCCATCCGCGAGAGCGCGCTCGTCGGCTCGCCCTGACTGCCCGTCGTGATGATGCAGATCTCGCTGTCCTGGAGCTTGTCGATCTCCTTCGGGTGGATGAGCGACCCCTCGGGGAACGCGAGGTACCCCAGATCGCGCGCGGTCTTCGTGTAGTTGTCCATGGAGCGGCCGACGATGGCGGTCCGACGACCCCACGCCGCCGCGATGTCGACGATCTGCTTGATGCGCGAGATGTTCGACGCGAAGGTCGTCGTGATGACGCGGCCCTGCGCGCGCGCGAAGATGGCGTCGAGGAGCTCGCCGACGTGGCGCTCGGACGGCGTATAGCCGGGCACCTCCGCGCGGGTCGAGTCGGACATGAGGAGGAGCACCCCGCGCGCGGCGATCTCCGACAGCCGCGCGAAGTCCGTCTGGCGGCCGTCGACGGGCGTGTGGTCGAACTTCCAGTCGCCGCTGTGCACGACGGTCCCGTAGCGCGTCTCGATCGCGAGGCCGACGGCGTCCGGGATGCTGTGGCACACCGCGTACGAATCGCAGCTGAACGGGCCGATCCGGAACGGCTCGCCCGGCGCGATCTCGCGAGCGTCGACCTTGTCGTGGAGCTTGTGCTCCTTCAGCTTGCTGCGCATGAGCCCGAGCGTGAGCTTCGTCCCGTAGACGGGGACCTCAGGCATCTCGCGCAGCACGTACGGCAGCGCGCCCATGTGATCCTCGTGCGCGTGCGTGAGGAGGATGCCGCGGACGTTCCGCTGCTTCGACTTGAGATACGCGATGTCGGGGATGACGAGGTCGATGCCGAGCATCTCCTCGTCGGGGAACATGAGCCCGGCGTCGATGACGATGATGTCGTCACCCTGCTCGAGCGCGAGCATGTTCTTGCCGATCTCGCCGACCCCGCCGAGCGGGATCACGCGCAGCGCGTCACTCACTGAACAACGTCATCTGATCCGCGGGTCGCCGCTCGGGCTCGGCGGTCTTCGCCGGCTGCTGCGTCGCGAGGAGCAGCGCGAGCGCGGCGAAGTCGGCGACGAGCGCGGAGCGGAGCGCCGGCTGATGGAGCGCGGCCGCGGGGTGATAGATCGGGAACACGGTGAGACCCTCGAAGGTCCGTGGCCGGCCGTGGATGCGGGAGATCGATTCGGCCGGGAAGAACTTGTACATCGCGTGGCGGCCCAGCGTGACGATGACGCGCGGCCGGAGCGTCTCCAGATGGCGGCGCAGCCACACGTCGCAGGCCGTCACCTCGTCGGGGAGCGGATCGCGGTTCTCGGGCGGGCGGTGGCGCACGACGTTCGTGATGAAGACCTTCGTGCGGTCGAGCCCGATCCCGGCGAGGAGCTCGTCGAGCAGCTGGCCGGCCGCGCCGACGAACGGACGCCCCTGGACGTCCTCGTTGTATCCGGGCGCCTCGCCGAGGAAGAAGATGCCCGACTCGCCGCTCCCCTCGCCCGGCACGGCCTGGCGGGCGCTGCGGTGGAGGGGACAGGCGGTGCAGGCGCGGATCTCGGCGGCGATGCTACGAAGGGCCTCGTCGTTCATCCGATCGTGATTATGGGCTTCGCTCATGCCTTCGCGGGCGCTTTTCGCGCGAGATACACGACATCGGTATACGGGCGGCGCGGCATCTCCACGACGTCGACAAGGAAACCGGCGCGTTCGAACATCGCGAGCGCCTCGGCGCGGCTCGGGAAGAAGAAGCGCTCGCGGCCGCCGCGGGTGAAGCCGAGGCTCACCGTGATCATCTCCTGCAGGTACGTGACCGCGTAGCGCGGGTCGGTGCGCCGCTCCTGCGCCTTCACGATGAGCGGGCCACCCTCTCCGAGCGCGCTCGCGGCGTTCCTGAGCACCTGCTCCTGCACCTCGAACGGCAGGAGGTACAGGACGTCCACGATGGTGACCGCGTCGCACTTCGGCGGCGCGTCGGTGGCGATGTCCCCCACCTCGAACCGCAGCCAGGTCGTGTCCTGTATCGCCGAGCGCGCCACCTCGATCTTCCGCGGGTCGAGGTCGACGCCGAGCACGCGTCGCGTCGGGGAGCTCTCACGCAGCACACAGGCGAACAGGCCGTGCCCGCACCCGAGGTCGACGATGAAGCCCTTCTTCGGCACGTACCGCTCGACGACGGCGAGGTCGGAGAGGAACGCCCGGCCGCGCACGAACAGCCGCGCGCCCATCGGCGCGTTCCGGTATCGCGCGAGCGCGCGCCCGAGGGCGCCGGTCGCCGTGCTCCCCGGCATCAGTGGACCCGCCAGACGACACAATCGCGTCCCAGCGCTTCGCGCAGGAGCGGATCGGTGAGGATGGTGAGGTCGATCTCGCGGTCCTCGACGAGCCAGTCGCTCCGGCGCAGCTCGTCGTCGGCGTATCCGGGGTGGGTGCCAAGCTCGCCGAGCCCGCCGGACGCCGCGAGCAGGGCGACACGAGTCGCGTCGAGGCGCGGGCGCGCGGCGGTGAGGTCGACGAACCAGCGGTTCCCCGGCATCCCGCGGTACGCGAGCTCGGACACGAGCGACGCGGCGTGGATGGCCGCGCTCTTCGGACCGAGCGGCTGACGAGGGCCCCGGCCACGCCTCACCCAGCGCGCGTCGAGCTCGCGAGTGAGGCGGCCGACGACGCGGGCGACGGGCGGCATGAGGTGCACGTGGCGGTGTGAGTCCCATGCGAGCGCCGGGACGCCCCACGAGCGTGCGCGCTCCACCTGCGCGCGCACCTCGCGCGCGACGTCGTCGGCGCGGATCCGGCCCGTGAGGAGCCGGCGGGTGAAATCGCCGAGCGGGCGGAACCGACCGTCGCCATCGACGAGGGAACGGACCTCCGCCGGATCGCTCACCGGCACGCCGCCGACGAGGTCGATGTGCAGGCCGACCTCGAGGTCGCGTTCCGCGAGCGCGAGCGCCGCGGCCTCCTCGGCCGCCGGGAACGTGACGAGGAGGCTCGTCGACCGCACGACGCCGTCGCGATGCGCCTCGAGGATCCCGCGCGTCACGCCGGCAGACATCCCGAGGTCGTCGGCCGTGACGACCAATGTCACTTGTACCGCCCGAGCAGCGCGTTGAGGCGGATGAGGAACAGGTCGCGCAGCATCCGCGGCGTCTCCGCGAGGAAGTCGATGCTCGTGACGCGATCCTGCACCAGGCGGAACGGGATCTCCGTGACGCGGTAGCCCGCGCGGCCCGCGAGGAAGAGGA
The DNA here is from genome assembly GCA_036518215.1 of Candidatus Limnocylindria bacterium. Classification (GTDB taxonomy): domain Bacteria; phylum Chloroflexota; class Limnocylindria; order P2-11E; family P2-11E; genus CF-39. The sequence continues at coordinate 3,061 of DATDNP010000002.1, read as the reverse complement.
CCTCGGCGTCGAATGTGAAGCCGTCGAGCTTCGAGCGGGCGAAGAGATCCTTCGCCGCCTCGGCCGTGTATGCCTTCCCGCCGCACTGCGTGTCGCTCACCTTGACCGGGACGAGGAGATGCACGCACCAGCGGTAGACGACCCCCAACAGGGTGCGCCACCACGGTCGCTTCACCACGGACCCCGGCACGTACCGCGAGGCGATCGCGATGTCCGCGCCGTCGGCGAGCGCGCGGAGGAACTTGTCGACGATGTCGACCGGGATCGTCATGTCCGAGTCGAGGAAGACGATCGGGTCGCCCCTCGCCGCGAGCACGCCGCTCCGCACGGCGCCACCCTTCCCGCGATGCGGGAGCCCGAGATACCGGTACTCGATGCCCTTCCGCGTGAGCGTCGTCACCGCGTCCGCGAAGGCCTTCGGCGTCGCGTCGCTCGAGCCGTCGTCGGCGACGATGATCTCCGCCGCGAGCCCGCGCGAGACGAAGAACTCCGCGCACATGGCGAGGCTCGCCGGTAACCGGCGAGCCTCGTTGAATGCAGGGAGAACGAGGGAGAGGATCGGTTACCCGCGGGGCGGGCCACCGCGACGGAAGCCACCGCCGCCGCCACCGGGGCCGCGACGGAACCCGCCACGGTCGCCGCCCTCACGATCACGGAACCGCTCGCGCTCGGCGCGCTGCCGCTCCTCGTAGCCGTTGCCGTTCTCTTCGGTCACGGCGCGCATCGAGAGGTTCACGCGCCCCTGACGGTCGACCTCGGCGATCTTCACCTTGACGGTGTCGCCGATCTGCACGACGTCCTCGATGCGGTTCACGCGGTCGGGCGAGATCTCGCTCACGCGAACGAGACCCTCCTTGCCGGGCAGGTACTCGACGAACGCACCGATGCTCATGATCCGCGTGACCTTGCCATCGAAGACCTCGCCGACCTCGGGCTCGCGCGTCATGCCGAGGATCATCTGCTTGGCCTTCTCGCGGCCCTCCGGCTTCGCGCCGGTGATGCGTACCGTGCCGTCGTCCTCGAGCTCGATGGCGGTGCCGGTCTCGCTCTGGATCGAGCGGATCATCTTGCCGCCGGGGCCGATGACTTCGCGGATCTTGTCGGGGTGGATCTTGATGGTCTCGATGCGCGGCGCGTACTTCGACAGGTCCGCACGCGGGTGGTCGATGACCCGACGCATCGCATCGAGGATGAAGACGCGCGCCTCGCGCGCCTGCTCGAACGCCTTCGCCATCACGTCGATGGAGATGCCCTTGATCTTGATGTCCATCTGGAGGGCGGTGACGCCCGTTCGCGAGCCGGTGACCTTGAAGTCCATGTCGCCGTAGTGATCCTCGAGGCCTTGGATGTCGGTGAGGATCGTGTACTTGTCGCCGTGGGTCACGAGGCCCATCGCGATGCCGCCGATCATCTCCTTGATCGGAACGCCGGCATCCATGAGCGCGAGCGTCGAACCGCAGGTCGAGGCCATCGACGACGAGCCGTTCGACTCGAGCGTCTCGGACACGACGCGGATGGTGTACGGGAACTCCTCCTTCGAGGGCAGCACCGGCACGAGCGCGCGCTCAGCGAGCGCCCCGTGGCCGATCTCGCGGCGGCCCGCGCCGCGCATCATCCGCACCTCACCGACCGAGTAGGGCGGGAAGTTGTAGTGGTGCATGTACCGCTTCGTGTCCACGGGCGAGAGCGTGTCGATGATCTGCTCGTCGCCGGTCGGGCCGAGCGTCGCGATCGAGAGGACCTGCGTCTGACCGCGCGTGAAGAGGCCGGAGCCGTGCGTGCGCGGAAGGACCCCGACCTCGATCGAGAGCGGACGGATGTCTTTCGTGCCGCGGCCATCGGGCCGGAGGTTGTCCTCCGTGACGGCGCGACGGAACTCCTCTTCGAGGATCTCCTCGAACGTGGCGGTCACCTCGTCGGCGGTGATGAGGCTGCCTTCCTCGACCGCGAACTTCGCGAGCGCCTCGTTCTTGAGCTCGTCGAGGCCGGCCTCGCGCTGCAGCTTGTCTGGATTCGTGAGCTTCGCGCGCAGGCGCTCGCCGAGGAAGCTGCGCACCGGGGCGAGCTTCGCTGCGTCGGGCGTCGGCGTGACGAACTGGAGCTTCGGCTTCCCGGCCGACTGCCGTAGCGTCTCCTGCGCCGCGCAGAGGTCCTTGATGCCCTCATGCGCGAGCCGGAGGGCGTCGACGAGGACGCTCTCACTGACCTGGTTCGCGCCAGCCTCGATCATCATGATCGAGTCCTTGGTGCCGGCGACGACGAGGTCGAGGTCGGACTCCAGCATCTCGCTGATCGTCGGGTTGAGCGTCAGCTTGCCGTCGACGGTGCCGACGCGAACGCAGCCGATCGGTCCTTCGAACGGAGCGTTCGAGATCGTGAGGGCGGCCGACGCCGCGTTCACCGCGAGCGTGTCGTAGTCGTTCTCCTGATCGCTGGACCACGCCGACACGATGATCTGCACGTCGTTCTTGAAGCCCTTCGGCCACAGCGGGCGGATCGGGCGGTCGACGAGACGCGCGGTGAGGATGCCCTCCTCGGAGGGACGGCCCTCACGCCGCGGGAACGATCCCGGGATCTTGCCGGCCGCGTAGAGGCGCTCCTCGAAGTCGACGGTGAGCGGGAAGAAGTCGATGCCGGGCCGCGTGGTCTTCGCCACGGTCCCCGCCGCGAAGACGATCGTGTCGCCGTAGCGGACGGTGACGGCCCCGCCGGCCTGCTTCGCGTACTTGCCGGTCTCGAAGGTGAGGGGCTTCCCATTGATGGTCGCGTGCGCTTGGGTCACTGGCATGGCAGTTCTCTTGTCGTGGATGCCGCGTCCTTATGAAAAGACCCAGGGAGGTCCCTGGGTCATCCGCGTCGCGGGCCGCTTACCGGCGCAGACCGAGTCGCCCGATGACCGCCTGGTAGCGCTCGGGGCTCTTCTGGTGCAGGTACGCGAGCAGCCGTCGCCGCTGTCCGACCAACATGAGCAGGCCGCGACGGCTCGAGTTGTCGTGACGGGCCGTGCGGAGATGCTCGGTGAGATGCTTGATGCGCTCCGTGAGCAGTGCGATCTGGACCT
>DATDNP010000001.1:0-9348 GCA_036518215.1 Candidatus Limnocylindria bacterium | reverse complement strand
GGCAGCGGAGCGTCCGAGCGACGTACGTGCGGCGCCTCGGCGAGACCGCGCAGCTGCTCTCGCAGTCGAGATCGCTCCCGCGCATCCGCTGGCTCGGCCAGGCGGGCTTCCAGCTCACCGTCGACGACGCCGTCGCGCCGTACACGAAGCTCTCGATCGTCACGCTGCTCATGCCGCGCGAGTCGATCATGTTGTTCCTCGCTGCGCTCGCGCGGCGGCGTGGCGACTCGATCGTGATGCGGGCGGACCTGCGCGAGAAGCCGCGCAGGGACTCGGTCGCCGCGCCCGAGGACCCGGTCAGACACCTGTCGTTCTCACGTGAGTCACCGAACGTCATCGCGACGGTCGATGGCGGGTGGGTGCGTCGAGATCTGCCGTCGCAGGTCGCCGACGTGCTTCGGCGGACGGGAGACCACGCGACGCACTCCTGACACGTTTGGCCGTGACACTGCGGCCAATACGTCGGCAGGAGGGACACAACAGTGGCCGTCGACACGCGCGTCGGTTATCGATTCGGCCCGATGCCGTCCTGGTACGCACACCGCCAGATCGCGCACGACCACGTCCGCTCCCAACGCGAGGAAGTCGCCGAGCCCGCCGCGGAGCCGCTGCTCGCCGATCCGGAGCGCGAGCGTGGGGTAATCACCAGCGCGAGCCAACGCGAAAACTCTCAGCGTGAATCAGGTATAGACACTAAGTAGACACGAAGCCTAGCGTCAGTGGTCCATCACAAGGGGAGGGACCACAGTTTGAAGCGACCCATCATGCTCGTCGTCGCGTTTGCTCTCGCGTTCGTCCTGCTGGAGCAGGGGACCGCACTCGCCAGCACGACCTGGTATTCCGGCCAGCGCGCATTCGGACAGGTCACGGTAGAGCCGGCCGTGAACCTCGCCGACGGCTCCGAGATCTTCCTTCTCACGCCGAACAACGCTCCGTTCCCGAGCAAGGCAGCTGCTGTCGCAAGGGCGCCGCTCTATCTGCCGCTCTACCCGGCATCGTCGACGATCCCTGCGGACACACTGAACTGCCAGCCGACGAACTGCGATCACGCGCAGAGCTTCGTCTATCCGATCAAGGGCCACGACCACCTCGTCGGTCGTGCGCCAACCGGCGACTTCAACGTCGCGTGGGACGTGATCCTCGTCGGCTTCACGCCGAAGGGCTTCGGCGACGGCGCGATCAACCACCGCATCCTCACCCAGACAGACCTCGACGCCGCACTCACGGCGCACGATGTCTTCGAGATCGGTCCGGTCGTGACCTTCAACTGCTCGATCACCTCGATCGCGACCTATCTCCGAGGGACAGCGCTCTCCTTCCCATAGCGCGACGAACGTATGAGGCGGGGCCACCTACGTGGCCCCGCCTCATGCATCACGGGGCGAGCGAGGGAGCCTGCTCTCCCCGGCGGCTCGCGATCTGGAGAAAGCGGTCGAGCATTGCGTTGACCTGGTCGGGCACCTCGAGCATCGCGTAGTGCCCGGCGCCCACGACCTCGCCCACGAGCGCCTCGGGCCGTAGCTGACGGAGTCGCACGAGGTCGATCGGGATCTCCGAGTGGATGAACAGCAGCGGATGGTCGCTCGCGGAGATCTGATCCGCGTAGTCCGATGCGAAGAGGTCGCGCATCATCGTCGCGGCCATCTCGCGACGGGCTCCCCGGAGCTCACCCATGATCCGAGTCTTCAATTCGGGTGAGTCGTAGGGCGAGAACATGCGATCGCCGAAGAAGCCCTCGAGAGCTTCGCGCCAGTGCTCGGTCTCGAGCGCCGCAGCGAACGATGCAAGGCGTCCCCTGAGTGCGGGTTCGGGGAACAGCACCGCGCCGTCCAGCATGACGATGCCGGCGACGAGCGCGGGTTCCTGTGCCGCGACCTCGAGTGCGATCGCCGCGCCGATGCTGTGGCCGCAGATGAAGGCGCGTTCGAGTCCTGCGGTATGGCAGACCGCGATCACGTCTCGAGCGAAGTCGCGCACGCGATATCCGTCGGCTGGAGCGTCGCTGTCGCCGTGTCCACGGAGGTCGAGCGCGAGCACGCGATGCCGCCCGGCGAGGTGCGCGATCTGCGACGCGTAGTGCGAGCGACCGCCAAAGGCACCGTGGATGAACACGATCGCCGTCGCGCCTTCGCCGACATCTTCGAACACGATGCGATGGCCGTCGCTGAGCGCGTGACGGCGGTCCGAGCGCGGCGTCGTCATGCGCGGGGCTCCTCGAGCCGATCGCCGGCGGGGACGCCGGGAAGAACATCTCGCACCGGGATGCGGAAGCCGACCGTGAATCGGTTCCAGGCATTGATGGCGGCGACCGCGGCAGTGAGCGCGACCTGTTCGCGCGGGGCGAAGGCCGCGGCGACGCCCTCGTAGACAGCGTCCGGCGCGCCCGTCTCGGACAGCAACGTGAGGCTCTCGCACCACGCGAGCGCCGCCCGCTCGCGCGCGTCGTAGAACGGAGCCTCGCGCCACGCCGCGACAACGTGCAGCCGCCGCGCGGACTCGCCGGCAGCGAGCGCGGCGCGGCTATGCGCGTCGAGGCAGAACGCGCAACCGTTGATCTGTGACGCACGCAGCCGGACCAGCTCAAGGAGCTTCGGATCGAGGCCACTCGCGTCGGCGACGCGATGCATGCCCATCAGCGCCTCGAACGCCTCGGGCATCACGACTCGATGGTTCACTCGCATCGTTTGTCTTAGCCTCCCTATTCACTAGAGATAGCATCTAGTGAATAGCCGGGTAATCTAGTCATCGTGGCGACACGTGTCAAGGGCCGTCGGGCGTACCGGACGACGCTGCGGGACGAGCAATCTCAGGCGACGCGCCAGCGGATCCTCGAAAGCGCCCGTCGGTTGCTCGTGCGCGGGGGCTACAGCCAGGTCACGATGCAGGAGCTCGCTCGCGAGGCCGGCGTCGCCTATCAGACGTTGTACGCGCAGTTCGGGAACAAGACACTCCTCGCCCACGAGCTCATCAAGACGGGCTTCCCGCACGTCCGCGAGGTCGTGGCGGTGATCGAGGAGGCACGCGACGCCCGCGATCCGGAGCGGTGGCTCCGCGTCACGGCGACGTTCGCGCGCCGGATGTACGAGCCGTGCGCCGATCTGTTCCGGTTCATGCGCGAGTCGGGCGATCCGGCGCTGCTCGCTCACTACCGAGAGGTCGCGGCGAGCCGGCTGCGTCGGTTCGCGCTGCTCGGGCCCCAGCTCGAGGCGAGTGGCCGACTGCGCGTGGGCCTCTCCGGAAGCGAAGCGATCGACCTCGTCTGGCTGCTGTCGAGCCCGGAGACGTACGAGCAGCTCGTGCTCGATCGTGGTTGGACGCCGTCCCGCTTCGAGGAGTGGCTCGGCGGAGCGCTCGTCGGTCTCATCCTCTCCGGCAAGCACCGCTCGGCATAGTGGATCTGACGCGGGCGAATCGGACCCGAGCGCCCAGGCAGGCCGACCTAGCCTCGTCCGGTGTGAAAGCGCGCGCGTCTGGCTCGCCGCGTGCTGCGACGGCCTCGGATCACGTGGGGAGGTCGTCATGAAAGTCGGGATCGTCGGCGCGGGGAACGTGGGGAAGGCGCTCGCGAAGTCGAGCGTTCGCGCGGGCCACGAGGTGCGCATCAGCGCGCGGCATCGCGAGCATGCCGAGGCGGCGGCGAAGGAGGCGGGCGCTCGCGGCGCGGGGTCGAATCAAGATGTGGTGCGCCAGTCGGACGTCGTCATCCTCGCAGTTCCGTACCCCACGCTCGATGAGGTCATCGGCGACGCGCGGCGCGAGCTGCGCGACAAGATCATCGTCGACGTCACGAATCCGCTGAAGCAGGATTACTCGGGCCTCGCGACGTTCGGGACGTCCGCCGCGGAGCAGATCCAATCGAAGGTGCCCGGCGCGCGCGTGGTGAAGGCGTTCAACACCGTGCTCGCGAGCCGGCAGGCCGATCCGCACGTCGACGGCACCGCGGCGGACGCGTTCGTCGCCGCGAACGACGACGAGGCGAAGGCGCGCGTGCTCGACCTCGCGCGGTCGATGGGCTTCCGTCCGATCGATTGCGGCGGACTTCAGATGGCGCGGCACCTCGAGTCGCTCGCGTTCCTGAACATCGCGCTGCAGATGCGGCACGGGTGGCCGTGGCAGGCCGCGTGGAAGCTCGTTGGCCCGACGCCGGAACGCGCGCGGAAGGCGGCGTAGTCGTCGCTCACGCGCTGCCCGCGCGGACGCACGACTCCAAGAGCTCGTCGATCTCGACACGGCAACGGTCGGCGGCGGGGTCGGCGTAGAGAAGACGAGCACATCTCAGCTGCTCGCCGGCTGGTCCAAAGCGGCCCGAGTCGATGAGCGAGCGCGCGTATGCGACGCGTGTCGCAGCGAGAGGCGCGATGTAGATCGTCGGCGCGAGCGTGGCGATCGCCTGTTCGAAGGATGCGTCCCCATCGTCGCGGTCCCCGCTGGCGAATGCGAGCTCGGCGCGTGCGACGGCCATGATGGCGAACGACTCGATGTCGGACGCGATCACGGATGTCTGGGCTACCTCGAGATCCGCGCTCGCGCCGGCCAAGTCGCCGAGGCGCACGCGCGCGCGGGCGCAGCGCGCTGCGACCTCGGGGATCTGACCCCTCTGACGCAGACCCGCGAAGATCGCCATGGCCTCGAGGAACGCGCCGCGCGCACGCAGCCACTCGCCGCGGCCGAAGAGCGCGTCACCGAGCTGCCAGAACAGCAGGCCGATGACGATGCGGCTCGCGTGCTCGCGTGCCGCGACCAGCGCGCGTTCGGCGATCGCCGTGGCTTCTTCGTCGGATCGCATCGCATGCCGAAGCGCGGCGCGACGTGCCAGCCATGTGATGTCGATGCTCGGAAGCGGAAGTCCCGCGCGCACGCGCTCGCATTCGTCCTCGAGTGACAGCGCCAGCGTGAACTGCGCTTGCCGGGTCGCCATGATGTGGCGAAGCATCAGAAGTCGCGGAAGCTGACGGCTCGCGGAATGTGCGCGCGCGTAGGCGAGCGCGCCGTCGACCAGCTCGACGTACCTGCGCGCATCGCCGCTCTGGTACGCGGCGTTCGCGGCGACGCCCAAGGCTTCGGCGATGAGGTTCGCGTCAGCCGTCGCACGAGCTTCCGCGACAGCATGGTCCAGGACGGGTATGTACAGGTCCGGCCGCCCATCGGCCATCGCCGCGAATGCGTGCGCAAGCAGCAGCCCGACCTTTGTTTCGGTCGGGGGAAGCCCTGCGTACGCCGCGAGCGCCGGCGCAAGGCCGGTCCGGTCCCCGTCACGCCAATACCGGCAGGTGGCAGCGCCGGCCACTGCGTCGGCGCGTGCGGCCGCTGGTGGATCGCAGAGGGAAGCCACCGCAAGCGCCCGCTCGTAGAGCCTGATCGCGCCGGCATCCTGTTGCCTGCGCGCGTGCGCCGCCGCGCTGATGAGGAGCTCGATCGCACGGACGCCCATCGTTTGCGCTGCCTCGCTCTCGACGTCCCTCGCCAGGATGAAGGCGCGCTCGGCGTGAAACGCCAGGAGCTCGACGATCTCGCCTCGCCGATCACCGGAAATGCGCTCGAGCCACTGGCAGTGCCGGTCGTGTAGTGCCGCGCGTTCACTCTTCGGTACCGTCATGTACGCGACGTCGCGGATGAGACCGTGCTTGAAGCGATATGCCTGCCCACCGCCGGGCACAGCCTCCCTCGACGAGACGAGGAGATCGCGAATGATGGCCTCCTCGACCGCGTTGACCGGAAGGGGCTGCATCCCGAGGGCCTCGATCGCGCGCACCGAGAACGTCTCTCCCAGCACCGACGCGCGGTGAAGAAGCGCTTTGACATCCGCGGGGACCGCGTCGAGACGCGCCGCGATCAGCGCATGCAGGCTTGCTGGGATCGATGGCCCCATCTCCTCGCGTGACGGCCCATGCCCGGTCATCGATCCGTCCGCCTCGAGGACCATGCGAAGGAACTCTTCGACGTAGAGCGGATTCCCCTCGGCTCGCCCGATCAGCTCGGATTCACGGTCGGGCGGCAGCATCGTGTCATCGATCAGCGCGCGGATCAGGTCACGCGTGCAGTCAGCGGACAGCGGACCAAGGGCGATGCGATCATCCGGCGCCGCGAGCGCCGCGAGCTGAGGTGGCAGACCCTCGTCCCGACGCCCGACGCACACCGTGAGCACCGCCGTGCGCGAGGAGTTCCGCAGCTCAGCGATGAGCTCGAACACGGGATCCGAAGCCCAGTGCACGTCCTCGAAGATGACAGCGCACCCGCGCCGTGCCGCGACGAGCTCAACGTAGCGCCGGACCGCGCGCCTGAGCTCGCCCGCGATCTCCGCGCGGGCGACCGTCGGCAGGGCGTCGGCCGGTTCGATGAGGCCGATCGCGGCCGCGAGCCTCGCAGCGAGGGCGCCGGCTGCCGTGGGATCGACCGCGAGAGCGGCGACGCGCTCCTGGGTGGCGCGCATCGCCGACGCCCGGTCGTCGTGCGGCGTGATGCCAATATCGGCGCGGAGCATCTGGCGTACGGGCTCGACCGCGCTGTCCTCGCCGTAGGGACGGCAAGGTGCGACGAGCACCCGGTCGCGCCCCACCAACGCCGCGAACTCACGGACGAGACGCGATTTTCCGATGCCGGCAGCACCGTCGATCACGAGCAGCTCCGGCGCGCGCGAGCGCTGCACGCGCGTGAATGCGTCCAAGAAGTGGGCGAGCTCGCGGTCACGGCCAACGAGCGGCGCGCGGACGCGACCCCCGGCGAACGCGGCACTGGCCTCCGCGCGCGCGTCGTGCACGGGCCACGCCGGGATCACGCCGACGTTCTTCGCCTCGATCGCTCGGGCCTCGCCATACACGATCGCCGTACCCGTCAGCTCGCGCGTGAGCGCACCGACGAGGATCTCGCCGGGACGTGCGCCGTGCATCAGTCGGCTGCCGACGTTGATCGCGGTCCCGGTGGCAAGGAACTGGTCCGCTCGTGCGGTGTCCGCGACGACTTCGCCGGTGTTGATGCCCGAGTGCAGTTCGAGCGGAATACGCGCATGCGCGTTCAGCGCGTCGATGCGTTGCCGACATGCGAGCGCCGCGCGTACGGCGCGCTCTGCATCGTCACCGTGGGCGACGGGGACACCGAACACGGCCATGATCTCGTCGCCGACGAACTTCTCGATCGTGCCGCCATAGGCACGCAGCACGTCGCTCAGGCTCGCGAAGGTGCGCGCGATCGTTCCGCGAACGACCTCGGGATCGTGCTGTAACCCGATCGTGGTCGATCCTGTGATGTCCGCGAACAGAACGGTGACGAGCTTCCGTTCCTCAGGAATGGCCCGAGTCTAGGCGCGGACGCAAGTGGCGCCGGTGCCTACCTGACCTCCGTCACCGCCGCGAGCGCCGCGTCGCGCGCGCGCCCGCCGACGCCCATCTGGACCGCGATACGCATACGGGCGAGCATCTGCACCATGCCGGGCCCCATGTGACCGGTCACGACCGCCTCGACTTTGTGGTCCTGGAGGAACTTTGCGATGCGCGCGTGATGCTGACCCTCGGGACCCTCGTCGTGGAGCCTGCCCCACCCGACCTCGAACTCTTCCCACTTCGTGATCTCGCCGCCGCGAACGTCGGCGACCGCGACCTTGTCCGCGCGGCCCCACCCGCCGCCGACCTGACCATCCGGACCGAGCGCGACGCAGACGATCATCAGTGGCACTCCGACAGCACGATCGCGTCCGCGATCGGCGAGAGGTCGACGTCCTCAGGACCGAGCAGCTCGAGCTCGAGCGAGCGCTTCGTCCGCTCGCACGACCACGCGGCGCGAAGTCGCGCCATCGTCCGGCGGCGCGGGAACCCGACGCGGATCGCGTCGGTCGCAAGACGCGCGTCATGCTGCGCGATGACGATCTCGCGAGCCTCACCCATCCATTTCGGCGAGCGCGTCTCGCCGCGCCACGACTGCACGAGGATCTCGAGCGACGTGCGCGACGATGTGTCGCGGACGTAGTGCGAGCACCGCCCGTCGAGCACCCACGCCGCGCCGCGCGCCGCATGCGTGCCCGCGACCTCGGGCGGGTTGATCGTGCCCCCGATGTTGTAGCGCTCCGGGAGCGCGATGACGAGGAAGTTGCTCGCGCCGATGAAGAGGTTCGCCGACGCGAGGACGTGCTTGCGCACGCCGGAGACCGTCGTCACGGGCTCAAGGGTACTCGGCGTTCAAGGCGTCACGGGGACGCTGTGCCACCAGATCCGCGCCTCCCGGCACTTCCCGTTCTCGAAGCGCGCCTCCAGCACGCCGTCGAGCACCATCCGCGGCAGCGGATCTCCCGGCCTGCGCGCGACGAGGTTCGTTCCCGTCGATCTCGCCCAGATCTGGAACAGCTCCTCCGACGCCACCTGATACTCGGTGTGCCAGTGCGCGATACCACCGTCGGCCGTGCGCGCGAGGATCTCGTACGTCACGCGGATGTCCTCCTGGAGCTTGATGCGGCTCCAGTACTGGCGCAGCTGCTCCGGCCCGCGCTGGACGGCGAACGGTGTGTTGCGGTACTCGCCGTCCGGTGTGAAGAGCGCGGCGAACGCCGCATCGTCCTTGGCTTCCCAGGCTTCCTTGTACCCGCGCATGAACGCGTCGATGTCCACGAGCGCGAGCGCTCCTAGAGCGTCGACCAGAAGTCGGGCTCGTACGAGAACATGTCCTTCGAGAGCTTCTGCACCGAGCGCATCCCGCGCACCTCGTCCTCGTACTGCGGGATCTGCGCGCGCACGAGCGGGCCGAGGTTGTCCTTGATGCGGCGCAGGTAGCCCTGCTGCTCCTCGAACTTGTTCGCGAGGTACGTCTCGTCGCGGTGCTGCTGCACGACCTCGCGCGGGAGGATCGAGTTCACGACGACGCCGCCCACCGGCACGCCGTACGACTTCACGCTCTCGATGAAGCGCTCGACGACCGAGATCGGGAGCGCGAGCGGCAGGGTGACGAAGAAGAATGCCGTGCGCCTCGGATCGAGGAGCACGTCCTTCACCCTGTTGAACCGCTCGTTCATGTCGATGAGGTCGCCCATGAGCGGGTCCTTCTTGACCTCTTCCATGATCTTCTCCTTGCGGAAGGAGAGCTGCACGCGCAGCGAGAGCGCTTCCTTGCGGCTCTCGATCATGCGGCCAAGCCAGAGCCCGTAGATCTTCGAGAGGCCGATGAGGCGGATCGCGTTCGCGACGGCCGCGGTGTCGAACACGATGACGTCGTAGTCGCTGCCCTCAGTGAGCATGACGTCGGTCATCTTGTCGAACATCGCCGATTCCTCGAACGCCGGATTCGTCACCGCGATGTCGACGAACGGCTTCGCGTCGACCGGGATGTCCGACCACTTGAGGAACTCGCGGACGCGCTTGCCGATGT